>JBNJDX010000106.1:0-2505 GCA_051745285.1 Spirochaetota bacterium | reverse complement strand
TTGAAAAAACTCCGCAGGAGAAAGAACCCTAGAAGCGCACCTACCGGTTCCGATAGCCCGGAGGCTAAAGAGAGCCAGAAAGCCTTTTTCTTGCTCTTCGTCGCATAGTAGACAGGTATCGAAACAGCTACTCCTTCAGGAATATTATGGATAGCAATAGCAACAGCAATACTTACACCTAGTGTGGGATCTGCGACTGCCCCCATAAAGGTTGCCAGACCTTCGGGGAAGTTATGGACCGCAATAGCAAGCGCTGAAAAAAGCCCCATGCGATAGAGTCTCTTCGTTTCATCCTGTTTTGATTCACTGCCCTGGTGCACCTGTCCAAGCTCGTGCGGGTTCTCATAACTGGGAATTACCTTGTCAATGAAGGCAATGACGGCCACCCCGGCAAAAAAAGCAACGGCAGTGTACCAGTAGCCGGTCGTCTCCCCATAAGATGCACTCAGCGACTCACGTGCTTTCACAAATATTTCTACGAAAGAAACATAGATCATCACACCGGCAGAGAACCCCAATGATCCCGAGAGAAACTTCGGATTGAAATCACGCGAGAAAAACGCCATCACGCTTCCGATGCCCGTAGACAAGCCGGCAAACAGCGTCAGGCCAAACGCAAATAGAATTACTGATGGATCCATGACTCCCCCTGTTGTGAACCAGTCTGGGAGCTATCGTATCACACTTTAGCTGCTTTTCAATAGACGTGTTATGGTAATTAGTTCTATCAGCCACTATGTTCAGTCGGCTGCTGATCCTGGGGCCGGGGAATGATAATCTGGAAGATCGTAATGCCTTCCTGCTCAACCGAGCGCACCTCCACCTTCCAGCCGTGGCTTTCAGCAATCGACTTCACTGAAGCGAGTCCAAGGCCGAAGCCTTCTCCCGAACGAGAGGAATCCCCTCTGAAAAAGGGTTCAAACAGATGCTCAAGGGTCTGGCGAGGGATCGGTTTGCTATGATAATTGACAAAGGCCAGCTGTATAGTTTTTCCCTGATACTGGCACAGCATCCGTACCGGTTTGCCCGGGCTACCGTACCGATAACTGTTTTGCAGCAGATTCTCCAGAGCCCTGCTCAGCAGATCCTGATCGAACGGGACCACTGTGTCCCGATCAATTGCAATCTCAGCCTCAAACTGGGCACCAAACAGCGAAGCCTCATCCCGCTGCAGGGCTGCAAAATCTTCTAAAAACGGTACAAGCTCTTGTTTTTTGAGATGTGACTGAAAATCATTGTTCGTCAGCCGGATGTAGCCGATAAGCTGAGAGATTCTCCTGTCTAAGAGCTTTCCCTTGGTATGAATTATGCTCATATATTTCTGCCGCTGCGCCTCATCGACGGCAAGGCCGTCAAGCAGAGCCTGAGTATATCCGGTAATTGATGCCAGGGGGGTCTTCAGATCATGGGAAACCCCGGTAAAAAAGCGCGTTCTCCTATCGTGTTCTTCCTTGATCTGCCTGCGCATAGTATCAATGGAATTGGCCAGGGATTCAAACACATCATCCCCGCGGAATGCCACCGGCGTATCAAGGTCACCGTGGGCAATTCTTCGCGTGGCCGCCTCCATTTTCCGTATTGAGCCATTCACCGACCGGAGGGTCAACACAGAAACCAACGAGAGAAAAATCAGCAGGGAGCCGAAGATAAGCAGATCAACATAGGAGCGAAACCTCACAATGGCATCTGTCCCGGTTACCACGGTATACACACTGCCGTTCTCAAGCTCAATCCGGTTTGAGATGATTGACTGGTGAGCAGTCTCGTCACTGAAAAGCCTATTCTCTTCTCCAGCGCCCTTACGGTAGACCACCTGGTTTTGGTCATCGAGCACCAGCAGGAAGAAGCGCTCGGGCAACCCTCTAGACAGCTGTTCGATTTCTCCTAAGCTTGAGGCGGTCTCAATGCCATCATAGAACGTCCGAACACCGCTGTGCATATTCTTTCCGATTGTCACGAATTCAGGAGCAATGATGAGCATGGCAACGATCGTCATCACGAGGGGAACGACAAAGGTGCCGACAATGATGAGGATAAAGCGGTTTTTGAGTTTCACTGCAGAAGCTCCCTGACAAACAGATAGCCCTTACCATGAATGGTCTTGATAAACTTCGGCTGACTGCTGTCAGTCTCAATTTTTTTGCGGATCCGCTGCACGTAGACGGCAACAGCCGTGACCTCTCCGTACTCCTGCCCCCAGATCTGGTCATAGATGTCCTGCATGGAAAGCGGTTCTCCGGCGTGCTCAATGAGCAGTCTGAGCACCTCAAACTCTCTAGCCGACAGGGAAACAAGCTCGCCGGTGTGTGTTTTCAGGTTATACCCGTGATAGTCCAGCTCAAAATCACCAAACCGGTAGAGTTTCCGTGTTCTCTCCCCGTAGCGTGTACTGCGTCTGAGCAGAGCCCGCACTCGGGCTACCAGCACTCTTGGGGTAAATGGCTTGGTAACAAATTCATCAGCGCCGGAACCCAGTCCCATGATCACATCCTCATCCGCCTCCCG
>JBNJDX010000105.1:0-2821 GCA_051745285.1 Spirochaetota bacterium | reverse complement strand
GCCGGCTATGTCGGAGGCAGGGTCGACAGCATCCTCATGCGTATCGTTGATGTAATCTATGGACTGCCCTACATGCTCCTTGTGATTATTCTTATGGCCATTTTCGGGAGAAATATCCTAAACCTCTTCTTTGCACTGGCAGTAGTCAGCTGGCTCACCGTTGCCCGTATGGTGCGCGGACAGATCATGTCCCTGAAAAACTCTGAATTTATCGAGGCCGCCCAGTCGATGGGAGCCTCCACACGAAGAATCATTTTCAGACACCTCGTCCCGAATTCACTGAGTGTTATCATTGTCTTTTCAACCTTGCGGATACCGGCCTTCATCATGATGGAGTCCTTCCTCTCCTTCCTCGGACTTGGTGTACAGGCCCCGTATGCCTCATGGGGTGCTCTCGTCGGTGATTCGGTAGAGGGAATGTCTCTCTACCCATGGAGGATGTTCTTCCCTGCCGCCGCCATGACCATTTTCCTGTTCGCCATGAACTTTCTCGGTGACGGTCTGCGGGATGCTTTTGATCCTCAGAGTAAGAACAGTTTATAAGGAGTACCTAGCATGGCAGAGTCCAATAAACAAGATATGCTGTTAGAAGTCCAGGATTTGAAGACCTATTTCAAAACCGACAACGGAGTGGTAAAAGCTGTTGACGGAGTATCTTTCGACCTTGCCAGGGGGGAGACCCTCGGGATCGTCGGAGAGTCCGGAAGCGGTAAGTCAGTTACCAACCTGTCAATTATGCGTCTTATTCCCTCTCCTCCCGGAAGAATCGTTGGAGGAAAGGTTATCTATGGCGGCAAGGATATTCTCAAAGTCTCAGATGAGCAGCTTCGGAAAATCCGCGGGAACAAAATCTCTATGATTTTCCAGGATCCTATGACCAGCCTCAATCCCTTCCTGCGCATCTCCACCCAGATGATCGAAACCATTGTGCTCCACCAGGGAATGAGCAAGGCAAAAGCTAAGGAAAAGGCTATCGAGATGCTCGAGCTTGTCGGTATCCCTGCAGCAAGAAAACGAGTTGATAACTATCCGCATCAGTTCTCTGGCGGAATGCGTCAGCGGGTGATGATTGCCATGGCTCTCAGCTGCAACGCTGACGTGCTCATTGCAGACGAACCAACTACTGCCCTTGATGTAACAATTCAGGCTCAAATACTGGAACTGATCAATGAGCTGTCAAAAAAGATGCAAACCTCAGTAATCCTTATTACTCACGACCTCGGGGTTGTGGCTGGCATGTGCGATAAGGTATGTGTCATGTATGCCGGAAGAATTGTGGAAAAGGGTGACACGGAAAACATCTATGCGAACCCCCTGCATCCCTATACTATTGGGCTTATTGAGTCCGTACCGCGACTCGATAAAGCAAAAGAGGGACGACTGTTCTCCATTGAAGGCCAGCCGCCGAACCTGATCGACCTGCCGGACTGCTGTCCGTTCCATCCCCGCTGCAGCAAGGTAATGGACATATGTCGACGGAAGTACCCGACGAGCGTTAGGACCGAGGATGGTCGGGATGTCGCTTGCTGGCTCTACAAAGATCATGACAAGGAGGATGCACAATGAGCGACGCCCCCATTTTGCAGGTACGTAATTTAAAACAGCACTTTCCCATCGAAGATGGATTTATTTTCAAACACCAGGTTGGGGCTATCCGGGCCGTAGACGGGATATCATTTGACGTACAGCAGGGAGAAACCCTCGGAATTGTCGGTGAGTCCGGGTGCGGAAAATCCACTACCGCTCGCGCCATTGCGCAGCTGTATACCCCAACGGCGGGTGAAGTCCTTTTTGAGGGAAAAAACCTGGTTGGAATGCCGTCAAAAGAGCTTTTGAAGGTGCGTAAGAACATTCAGATGATTTTCCAGGATCCCTACGCCTCACTTGATTCAAGAATGACAGTCCGTACGATCATTGCCGAACCACTTGAGATCTATAATAAGAAAGGAATTTTAAAACAGTCCCCATCTCAGATCGAAAAGCGTGTTGAAGAGCTGATGGAGCGTGTAGGCTTATCCAGACACTTCAAAAACCGCTACCCGCATGAATTCTCCGGCGGTCAGCGGCAGCGTATCGGCATTGCCAGGGCTTTAGCGCTAAATCCTAAAATCATTCTTGCAGATGAGCCTGTCAGTGCCCTCGATGTATCAATTCAATCGCAGATTCTCAATCTACTGAGCGATCTCCGCAAAGAGTTTGGCCTCACCTATATCTTCATTGCCCACGACCTTGCAGTGATCGAGTACATCAGCACAAGAGTTGCTGTCATGTATCTTGGAAAAATCATGGAAATATCGGAATCCAGGGCCCTCTACAAAAACCCGCTGCATCCCTATACACAGGCTCTGCTCTCAGCTGCCCCAATCCCTGATCCGGCTGTTGAGCGCAAGCGCAAGCGAATTATTCTCTCCGGTGATGTTCCATCTCCAGATGTGGAGCGCGTCGGCTGCTACTTTTATGACCGCTGCCCCAAACACATGGATCACTGTAAAACCCACATACCTCCCATGGAAACCATTGAGGAAGACCACCACGTCGCCTGCTGGCTCCACATCGACAAGAAGAAGTGGCCTGCATAGCGTTCATCTATAGCAACTAAACAAATACAAACCCAGTCACATACTACTGAACTGGGTCAAACGGATCAGTCTGCAGCCCTCCGTGTTCCTGCCTGAGGGGTATCCCGCAGTACTGGGCCATACGGGAAGCCGCCTGCTCGGTCCGCCCCGAGGATTGTTTGAGCCTCAGTATTTCAATGTCATGCCTGCTGCCGTCGGTTAATACGAGCGAGAAGGTTCGATAGAGCCTGGCACTTTTATTT
>JBNJDX010000104.1:0-2894 GCA_051745285.1 Spirochaetota bacterium | reverse complement strand
ATCTTTAAATAATCAGCCACCTCTTGTAGGGTCATAATGTCCATACATGTCCTCCAATGTCCAATATAAGACATTATAGTACAAATATAGAAACCGTCAAGAGATGATACGAACTGTTTGTCTACGAATTAGTGAATGATTTTTTTAAGCAGGATGTCGTTACGCCGCCATTTGGGCTGTGTCTTTACACGAAGATCAAGGTACACCTCATAGGGGAATAACCGTTTCAGCTCCTTTTGAGCTGCTTTGCGTATCTCCCGTATGCCGCTGCCCTGTTTTCCTACCACCATGCCGACCTGGGATGTCTTTTCCACCATAATGACAGCCCGGATCCAGAGTTTTGACCCTGACGGGTCTATTTCCATGTCGGCAATCTCAACATATACAGCATGGGGAAGTTCCTGGGTGACTCGTTGTACAACCTTCTCCCGGATAATCTCCGAAGCTCGGAATTCCGGATCCTGGTCTGTGTAGAATTCATCTGGATAGAGCTGCTCGCCCTCCGGGGCTAATTCGAAGAGTTTAGCAAGGAGACTGTCAACGTTCTGACCGGTTTTTGCTGATATTTCTACGGTCGTCACATGAGGGGCATGCTGCTCGAGAAACGTATTCACAGCCGCAGATGAGATGTCGGGGAGGTCAAATTTGTTGGCGGCGACCACCGAGGGGACGCCGCTGTTTTGCAGGAGCGTGAGCAGTGAGAGTTCTTCCTCTCCTGGAGCTCGTGAAGCATCAATGATATAGAGGATGATATCCGACTCGGCTAGGGAGCTTTCTGCTACCTCGAGCAGTCGCTTATTGAGAGCTGCTTCTGACAGGTGGTAGCCCGGGGTATCGATCAGGATGAGCTGTCCGCGGGGTTCTGTTAGGATACCCCTGATAGCATTTCGGGTTGTCTGGGGTGAAGATGCAGTGATCGAGACCTTCTCACCGCAGAGAAAATTTATGAGAGTCGACTTACCGCTTGAGGGCCTGCCGATAACAGAAACAACTGCGCTTTTCATATCTGTATTCTAGCTCTTTTCATCTCGTTGGAACAGCCCGCAAGATAAAAGAGTTTTCCCACGAGCTCACCCCACTTTCCTTTTGCCCTTTTTATAAGTATACTGCCAGAAAGACCAGATTGGAGTGTATGTATATGTCAGAAGAGAAAAAAGAGCAGGAACTAGACAACCGACTGATGGACAAAATGCTTGAGACGCGTTCAATCCTGCTATCAGGAGAAATTAACAAGGATCTTGCTGAGCGGTTTGTTCGCCAGCTGTTGCTGCTTGAGACGGCTGGTGATCAGCCGATAAAGGTATTCATTGACTCGCCCGGTGGAGATGCTGATGCCGGATACGCTATGTTCGATATGGTACGGTTTATTAAGCCGAAAGTCATTATGGTAGGCATGGGATTGGTCGCTTCAGCAGCGGCACTTGTGCTGTTGGCTGTTCCGAAGGAGCGTCGACTTGCGTTGCCGAATTCAAATTACCTCATCCATCAGCCTCTGAGTAACATCCGAGGGGTGGCAACTGAAATTGAGATCCATGCCCGCCAGCTCGAGAAGCTCCGCAAGAAGATCAATGAGCTTATCAGTGGAGAGACCGGAGTGTCCCTTGAACAGGTGGAGCAGGACACTGATCGTGACTTCTGGATGGATGCACATTCCGCCACGGAGTACGGGCTCATATCCCGCGTTATTGCCTCCCGAGCAGATATACCAGAGTAGATATCTTCCCTTAGCTAATGCGTAGTTCCATCAGGGCCTGCATCAAATGTGATGCAGGCCCTGATGTCGTCGGAGTTGAATCGCCGAGTGCTGCAGTGTGTTTAGTGTATACATGCGGGGTAAAAAATGGTGGTGCTCAATCGTAACATGTGTTGAAGGGCTTGCTGTGGTTGTTATCTTGTGCAGCTGTCAGCTGTGCGATAGTCATATAGAAGAGGGGGATTCTCTCCGAGTTGCTGCTTGGAATGTACAGAACCTCTTTGACGGGGTCAGCGACGGCAATGAATACTACGAGTATGATCCCGAGAAGAGTATTTGGAATCAGGCGGCTTATCACGAACGATTGAAGCGGGCAGGTCAAGTGCTTGCGTTGCTGGATGCCGACATTATTGTCCTGCAGGAAATTGAGCATGAGGGCGTATTGGAGGATATCTGCAACTGGTATATCGATCATCCAGGGCCGCTATACTATGCCGCAGTAACTGATGAGGAAGCTGCAGTCGGGGTTGGTCTGATCAGCAGATACCCGATTGCAGATATTACCTCTCATAGAGCAACCCTCGGCCTCTATGATCAGCAGCGGTCAATGCTGAAGGCGGTAGTCGCTGCCGGCGGGCAGACTATCACGTGTTTTGTGGTGCATTGGAAGTCACGGCGCGAGGGAGTAGTTGAGACTGAAGCTGCCAGGAGAGCCTCATCATTACTGCTGAGGCGGCTCATTGAGGAAGAGACCACTCGTTATCCCGACCGCCTGATCCTGGCGGCGGGGGATTTCAACACCAGTATTCAGGACACCCCAACGGAGATACCTGCCAATCGGCGCGCCCTGTCCGAAGTGGCTGATGCACAGGTGGTGACACTCAGCGGGAAACCGGCAGAGGTTGCTGGGAGTGTTCTGTACGATTTCTGGATGGACAGGCAGCTGGTATCAGATCCGAGCGGCAGTTACTGGTACGATGATGCCTGGCTTCAGCTTGACCACATTGCCGGAAGCCGGCATCTGTTTGACGGCAGGGGATATGATCTTGCCTCCTGCCAGGTGTTCTCTTCTGATGTATTGGTAACAGCCGAGGGTATCCCCGACAGGTGGTCCCGCTACCGGGGTACCGGTATCTCGGACCACCTGCCGGTTGTGATGGAACTGGAAAAAGCGGCTGACTAAGCCTTTTTCAGCTGATTT
>JBNJDX010000103.1:0-2954 GCA_051745285.1 Spirochaetota bacterium | reverse complement strand
CCCTGGGGCCCAGGATTCCAGCAGTTCGTCACTTCCATCTTTCTTTGTCATGCTGACTGAGACGAAACCGGCTTGCTGCAACATCTTTTGGGTAGTCTCCACCCGTTGAGCACCGGCTACACACCCCACAAGCATGGCAACATCCTGACGGAGAGTCTCCGGTAGTTCAGCGGTTGCAAGAATATCAGAGATAGAAATACGGCCTCCGGGCTTGAGGACCCTGTATGCTTCATGAAACACCTGCTGTTTGTCCGGTGAGAGATTTATCACACAGTTTGAAATGATGGCATCAACGCTTGCATCCCGAACCGGCAAGTGCTCAATTTCACCCAGACGGAATTCAACATTCGTCATACCGCCTGTTTCTGCATTCAGCCTGGCACGTTGAATCATATCATATGTCATATCTACACCAATAACATGGCCGCTTGCGCCCACTTGTCTACTGGCAAGAAAGCAGTCAAGACCGCCACCGCAACCAAGGTCAAGGACTGTCTCACCTTCGGTTAAACCGGCTAGTGCCACCGGGTTGCCGCAACCAAGGCCAAGATCTGCCTCCGTGGGTACTGATGAGAGTTCCTGTTCTGAGTAACCCGGGGCAGCGGCTGTTGCGGAGGAACTGCATCCGCATCCGCCACTGCCTCCACAGCACCCCTGTCCTGACTCCTGCTGGGCGATGCGAGTATAATTTTCGTGAACAGCTTGGTGTATATGTTCATTGTCTTCCATAATCAATTCTCCTTTTTACAGTATTTGGTATGTATGGTTCATTGGTACGGAACCAATCGTTTGCCCTGTGTGTACTATGATATGAGACACTTAACCGGTTCCCATATTCATGATCACCCGGGCGTTAGTTTCTGTTCCTATCTGTATTGTATATCAAGAATAAGATCCTCTGTAGCCTTACAGGCGTTTTCATCTGCCTTTTTGCACCGTAGGATATCCAAAGCCTATCATGTGATGTTTCATTGTAAACCCTCACATCAGTGTGAATGATCCATCGCAGCTGCGTAGATGCGCTCAACTTCTTTTTTGGGGATGGCTGCTTTTAGGGCCAGGGCAATTGTTGCAATTCCAACGAGATTGATCACAAGCCGGGATAGGGCAAATCGGCCTCCGAGAGCTTCTATCTCAAACAAGAACATGGGTATTTTCGTGGTCGACCAAGCCCCAATGAACACCAGAATGTTCGTGAAGCTTGCTCCCTTCTTCATCAGCAGGGAAGCCACAGGGAAAGCCCCGTACAGTGGTCCAGCAGCAGCTGAACCCATAATAAAGCCTATTACTGGGCCTTTCAGACCTGAACCCGGTCCCATATATCTCATCAAGGTTTCTCTGGGAACCCAGACATCCAGCAGCCCTAATATTAAGAATATGGGGGGCAGGACCAGACCCATTGTCTGCAGCTGCACCAAAAGAGATGATCCAGCCTTTGGAGCAGTTTCAGGAGAAAGTATCATAAAGGCGACAAGAACGACGGCGGCCACTATAGCAGGTATGTAACGTCTCATAACCCTACCATCCAGGCAACAAACCCGCCGGCAATGAACGTGAAGATAAAGGCAAACACGTTTCTTGTTATTGCCGTCCTTTTCCCGAAGTAGGAAATCTCCATAGGAAGTGTCACAACTCCCACCATCATCAAAGCGGAAACAAAAACTGCTATTTGCAGTACCCCTGCCCCATTCTTCAATAGTTCACCGGCAGCGGGGAAGGCCACAAACCCGGGAATGAGAGTCACTGACCCGACCACAGCGGAGCCAATCATACCAAAGATGCCCGATTCATCACCTATATATTTGGAAATGAAATCAGCATCGAACAGAGCCAGAGTTATTGAAACAATCACCAGTACTACGAGCAACTGAGGGAAAATACGCTCTAGAGCCTTCACTCCTTTCCTGAGAGCCCGTTTTGTCTTGTTCCAGTCAGTCACCGCCGAAGCGATAAACAGCACCGCCCCACTGCTGTAAAGAATTACTGCATCCATAAGCCATCCTTGTTTCCAAGCTTAGAAACTTTACCCCCATTAGTCAACCATAACCAGGCAGGAGACAGCTAAGTATATAGACTTTACCTCTGCGGGGCAGATGAGAGAGGTTGGCATTGCGGGCAATAACAGGTTGACCGCTGAGATACTTTCGTTCGCTTTATCAGTGTGCCACACCGCGGGCAGGGGTCTCCGCCGCGTTGGAATACCTGCAAATAATTTCGAAAGCCTCCTCGTATACCGTTAGAGAGAAAATTCCCCCGGCCCTCCCCGAGCGAGGTGCCTCCATTCGCAATCGCTGCGGAAAGTACCGTACGGATAGCATCAAGCAGGCGAACTGCCTCCTTAAGCTGCAGCGAATTACTGACTCTTTTTGGGTGAATACCCGCAATATGGAGAGCTTCATCGGTGTAGATATTCCCCAGCCCGGCGAGAACGGTCTGGTCAAGCAACAAAGCCTTTATCATGCGCTTTCTGCTTGAAAGGAGCGTATAGAACACTTCCGGGGTCAATTCATCGTCAAACGGCTCCACTCCAAGGCGGTCGAATACTTCCTCGGGGCAGGCAGTAAGCAGCATGCGGCCAAACTTCCGCATATCGCTAAAGGCCAGCACACGCTCCCCAAAATGAAGCAGGACCCGCTCATGAGAGTCAGTTGCCTCATTCTTTCCCCGGACCCGGAAGGAACCACTCATTCGGAGGTGGACAAGCAGATGCTGTCTGCCCGAAAACTGAAACCAGAGATACTTTCCTCTGCGGGAGATGGATTGTAACGTACAGCCGATCAACCTACTGCGAACACAAGCTGCTGTTTCGCCCTGAATAGAGCGCTCCCACAGAACATCTATTTCACTAACTCTCGAGCCGATTAATCCGCTTTGAACAAGATTACGAACAGTGGTCTCAACTTCTGGTAATTCTGGCATACAGTCCCTTGATGTAGTATATGTTTCTACTGAAA
>JBNJDX010000102.1:0-2960 GCA_051745285.1 Spirochaetota bacterium | reverse complement strand
GTGCTGCCGTCTTCCTCAATTTTCTGCCGGGCGAACTGGCGATCCTGCTGGGACTCACCTTCGGAGGCTATGCGGCAGCCCTCCCCTTTTTCCAGAGCAGTGATCAGGTCACTCTCGTCATTCTGTCCAACACGCTCATCTTCAACGTCTGCGCCTGGATTGCCGGCCGGATGATCCATACCATCAAGGCCGCCTCGTTTGTCGACGGCCGGGAGCTGAAAGAGAACAATGCCCTTCTCACCCGCCTGACCCAGAGAGACTCCATGACAGGACTGTTCAACCACAACACCGTCTACCAGCGGCTCCATGAAGAAATTGAACGGGCGGAGCGGATCGGTTATCCGCTTGCTCTCATGATGGTCGATATCGACAACTTCAAGGCTGTCAACGACATATACGGCCACGTCATAGGGGATCAGGTGATCATAAAAGTTGCAGGAACGCTCAATGAGACGGTCCGGGCAACCGACATTCTCGGCCGCTGCGGAGGCGATGAGTTCCTCATCATCATGCCCGATACCGACATTGAGGGGGCCGACCGCCTCGCCGAACGGCTTCAGGCTGCCGCAGCCCGGCTGAAGCTGCTTCATGATATCTCCGTCACGCTCAGCGGCGGCACAGCACAGCACAGCGGAGAGAACCTCACCCAGTTCATTAAAAGGGCTGACAATAATCTCTACGAGGCCAAACGCAGCGGGAAGAACCGCTTTGTCAGCCGGCAGAGAGCGAAACTGGAAACATGAGGGAGAAGCTTGCATTTGCCCAATAAGGAGCTCTGCAGAGGTGTGTACAGCGAATTTGTTACATTGAGTTATCTTTTTTTGTTTACCTCTGCGTTCTTTCGTAGTAAACTGTCCAAAAGTTTTGTACCGCATGGTACATTGATTACCCTACAGGATCAGACAGAACAATACAGCCATGTTTAATTTAGAGAAGTCCCTGCTTTTCCGGACACACGAGATTATCCGCAAGACCTCGCGCACCGTCAATGAACTGCTCAGTTCAAAGGGGTCGACGCAGGTTCAGCTGACCGCCCTCCATTTCCTGATGAACAACCCCGGCATTAACCAGGCCGCCCTTTCGCAGCTGATGCACATCCAGTCCTCCACCGCAGTCAGGCTCGTCGACCGGATGACCCGGGACGGACTGGTAAAGAAGGAGCAGCTGAGCTCCGACAGGCGTAACAGCATCATCACCTGCACCGAGAAGGGAACGGCCCTCTACAGGAGTCTTGAATCCACGGCGGCAGACCTGCACGAGAGCTTCGTCCGGGACATCACCGCAGAAGAGGCCGCCGCGTTCAACCGGGTGCTCGAAAAGCTCGAGAAGAATCTCGAACAGATTACCCTGTCGAACTGAAGCAGAACTGCACGTGCCCTGTTTCCAGGGTGTATGAAATATCGAACACATCAGATGCAGAAACACCTGGAAGTCTATGACAGGAGACCGCGGGAGCGGCTGCTTGCCAACGGCATCTCCTCGCTCTCCGATCTCGATCTGATCACGATCCTGCTGGGAACAGGAAGCAGGAGAGTACCGGTCCACCAGCTCGCTGCCCAGCTGCTTGAGATCATCGACGGGAAAGGGCGCAATCTCACCCACGAGGATCTCCTGACAACAAGCGGGATCGGTGCGGCGAAGGCCTCGACCCTGCTCGCCGCACTCGAGCTTGGCAGACGGCTCTCCTTCTCAGCCAAACGCCAGATCACCTACCCCGGGGACATCTACCCGATCGTCCGCCACTATGCCGACAGGCAGCAGGAGCACTTCCTCCGGATATCGCTCAACGGCGCCCATGAAATTATCTCTGTGGAGGTCGTCTCAATCGGCCTGGTCAACCGGACCATCGTCCATCCGAGGGAAGTCTACTCAGTTCCCCTCAAAGAGCGCGCTACCGCCATCATCGTTGCCCACAACCATCCCAGCGGGCAGCTCCTGCCCAGCAGGGAGGACAATGAGGTCACCGAAAGACTCAGGGAGACCGGCAGGATCCTGGGAATTGAGATGCTCGACCACATTATCTTCACTGATGAGGGGTACTACTCCTACCTCGAGGATGGGGGTCTGCAGTAAGGATGGTTATTCTATGATGAGCAGGAAAATACCGATGAGCTGAGCTCATCAAAGGCAGTCACTTTGAGAGAATCGGCTGTGAATCATTGAGGAATCCCATTCTCTGAATATCTGCGTATGTGAGTTCTCATCTCAGCCACGAAAAGCCTACATAACAAAACAGCAGAGCAGAAGAGTCAATCCCAGCTTCATTCTGACACCTTACTTGGAAAGGTACAGCCTCTATGCATGCCTGCCTGTACAATTGCTAAAAGCTCCTACAAAGAAAATATATTCAGAATATGTTGATAAATGAATAGTATTTACTTATCTTCTATATGGGCTATTGGTTTTACGCATCACCTCCTGCTAAAAAAAGAGATTCTAGATTACATCCTAGGAAAAACGAGAGAACTCATGAAAAAAATCTTTATTGTACTAGCATTAGCATTGCTGACTACGGGACTTCTATTCGCTGCACCAAGCTGGATAGGTGTTCAGGGCACAGGATCATTCAAACAGGAGGAGTCTGGTTCAGAAGACCATACAATCATTCCTGTAGGTCTGAATATCGCAGGAACCAAGTATCTTGGTGATGCCCCCATCGGAATAGGATTCCAGGCAGGATTTGCCAAGACAGCTCTTCACAAAAGGGACGGAGAAGAGTTGGAAGTTAAGGATTATCCCTTGACATGGAATATTGGAACTGCCGGAAAATTCAGGCTCGAGATGACTGAACTGCTTGCACTGGAACTTGGAGCAGGTCTCATGTACGAACGGTATTCTCGAACCGGAGAAGCTCTGGGAACTGATTATGTGATTAACTTCGATACCCTCAGTGCCGTACTAGCCAGTGATGCAGTTATTCACTTATCCGACTCCCTTGCAATGGTTGGAGGGGTCAACTT
>JBNJDX010000101.1:0-3455 GCA_051745285.1 Spirochaetota bacterium | reverse complement strand
CTTTTGAAACACCGTTCCCGCTTGAGACAGCATATCAGAGCTGTTTCTCCGGGTTCGGTGGCCTTGTTCCTCACGAGGAACTGACAACTACTGCGCTTGGGGCTTGTGTTAATGCATTGAATAGGAGTTCGGCTGTTTGAAAACGTTTTGTGCGCTGGGGCACGTCTTTATGTAATGCTGACTTTGTTTTACGGATGAAGTAAAGCAACCAGGAACCTGCTGTTATGGGAATATGCAGAATGCTTTACTGCTGTACAAGATCCTACTTTTTTATCGTTGCCTGGAGGGATCTTCTTTGCCCCCGGAAATCAGGGTTTTACCAGATCTTCGGGTAGACAGTCCATAAAAATGTGATCATACCGGCATCCGTGCTGTTCAATAGAGCTTCGCCATCGCCCAATCTGTTTAAAGCCGATTTTCTCATAGCACCGAATTGCCCGTTCATTAAAGCTGAACACCCGCAATAAAACACTTTTTATATTCAAGTATGAAAAGGCAAAGGTCAGAAGAAGATACATGGCTTCAGCTCCGTAACCCCTTCCACGAAAATCCTGGTTCCCTATAAAAATACCTACTTCGGCAGTACCCTGTATTGCATCCCAGGATGTGATGCCGCAGTTCCCGATAAGCTGGTCACTCTGCTGATCCACAATGGAGTAGGAATGCTCTTTGGATAAGCTTTTCAGATACTCGCGTTCACTGTCTAGGGTAATGTTTTGTCCTGAAATAAGAAGGTACTGTGCTGTCTCAAGGTCATTGAGCCACTCTGCATACTTAGGATAGTCATCAGTGTTAATCGGAGAGAGATAACACAGATCCCCGGAGATTTTCTTTATGTATTTCATGGCCTTCCTCCTGTATGCCATCATACAGGAGAGAGGACCTGTATCACAACTGCGAGAGGGCGGTATCTATGCGCTGCATGAAAAAATCCGTATCACGCTTGCCTACTACCGGTTCTCCAATCATACGTCCGTTCCTATCAAGAAAGACAGTCGTTGGAACTGCATAGGCGATAGAAAAGAGCTTCTTTTCAAAGGAGGAAGAGGGTACAACGTTCAAATAGGTAACCCCGGTCCTGTCGATTAGGTCTTGGGCATCCTCTGGATTATGAGACCCGTCGCCGATGATCCCGATCACCTGAACTCCCTTGTCTTCGACTAGATGAGAGACTTCCTCGAGATCCGGCATCTCCTCGATGCAGTACGGGCATGTTGTAGTCCATACATTCATTACGGTTAGATCTGCACGTTTAAGAACAGAGGGGGAAATTTCTCTTCCTCCCAGGGTCTGCCCTGAAAGCGTGCTGAGTTCATATCCCTTCTGAACAACGAGTGAGCCGGAATCCCCGTCACTCCCAGAAGTAGCCGACGGTTGTTGTGCACTCTCCTGTAGGTCAGACGCTGGTTCTTCTGTGTCAGCGTTCCCGCCGCAGCCAATCAAAAACAATGCTGAAAACAACAGCAGACTTATAAAGATTATTTTTTTACTCATGCTTTTTAGTATAATAAAAAGATCGAATGTCGACCAGTGATTAGATACTGAGCACATGACGTTGTGCAGTCATAATTTCGCTGATTCCCAGTTCGGCTGCATCTAACAGGTCATTAAGTTCTGTCCGGGTGAAAACGCCAATCTCCCCCGTACCCTGGACTTCCACCAGTTCACTGCCGCGCATAACAACATTCATATCAACTTCGGCTTGCGAATCATGTTCATAGTCGAGATCACAGATGATTTCTCCACCAACCTTGCCGACACTGACAGCTGCTACTTGCCCTTGCAGGTAATGGGAGGCCTCGGAAACATCTTGCTGCCCAGCAAGTGTACGCAGAGCATCATAGAGCGCAACCCAGCCGCCAGAAATGGCAGCGGTACGGGTTCCTCCGTCAGCCTGCAGCACGTCGCAGTCAATGGTTATTGAAACCTCGCCAAGTCGTTCAAGATAGACTGCAGATCGAAGACTTCTGCCGATCAGCCGTTGAATCTCGGTACCGCGACCGTCACGCTTGATTCCATCACGCCGTTTTCGACCGCCTCCTGTGCTCCCTGGAAGCATTGCATACTCGGCAGTTATCCACCCCTTCCCGGTATCACGCAGAAAAGGGGGGACATCATTGCTTATCGAAGCGGTACAGATGACCTTCGTATCACCAAAACTTACCAGGGCTGAACCAGCTGGATACTTTATTATGTTTCGTTCAATAGTTATTTTTCTCATGGCTCATCCTAGCATAACCGGAGGTCTGCTTCTACCAGTTCGTTCACATCCCCCAAATTGTTTTTTTCACTGGTTATGGTATATAATCTGTCAACACGCATTACTCAAAAAGCAAGAGGAACACATGTCTGAACACACGATCCCCAAACAGATAATGAACCAGCTCATAGCTGATCAGCAAAACGAGATTGATGCCTACACGATCTATGGAAAAGCCGCACAATTTATCAGCGACCAGGAGAACAAAAAGCTCATCCAACAGATTGCCAAAGACGAGTTTCGCCACTACCAGCGACTCAGGAACATCACCACCAGGGACCTAAAACCCAGCAGAAGAAAGGTGCTGTTTTTTACCCTTGTTACAAAGCTGTTTGGGCTGACCTTCGGTCTCAAGCTGCTTGAACGAAATGAAGATAAAGCTGTTAACATCGATTACGCGGGACTTGAGGAGTATATACCCGGATTAGCTCAGATCATTGAAGAAGAGGAAAACCACGAAAAACAGCTGCTTGGTATGATTGACGAAGAACGCCTGTATTACCTTGGTTCGGTCGTTCTTGGCTTAAACGATGCCCTTGTTGAGCTTACCGGCACTCTTGCCGGTCTCTCCTTTGCCTTTCAGAACACTCGGCTTATCGCCCTTTCAGGACTCATCACAGGGATTGCAGCCTCTCTGTCTATGGCCGCCTCAGAATACCTCTCCAGTAAAGCCGACGGGGATAAGGAACCCCTAAAATCCTCTTTATATACCGGCAGTGCTTATATCGTGACAGTGGTGCTCCTTATTCTCCCGTTTCTCATCTTCGAGCACTATCTCGTGTGCCTTATGGTCACCCTGGGCGTCTCAGTTGCTATCATTTTCCTGTTTAACTATTATATTTCGGTTGCAAAAGAGTATTCCTTTGCCAAGCGTTTCACGGAAATGGCGGCTATCAGTCTTGGAGTAGCAGGTCTATCATTCGGTATTGGGGTCATCGTGAGAATCGTTTTTGGAGTGGACATCCAATAATCTTCAGCGCCAGGGCCCACGCCGGGGAGATCTCCACTGGGTAATAGGATTAATACCTAATCGAATAAGGAGATAGAGAAAGGCGAAAGCAAAACCGGCGAGATGCGTCAAATGTGCGATGCCTGTCCGTACGCTGCCAAGCTGGCTGAAGATCGCCACTGCCGTAAACAGGATAACAAGAACGGGAGCCTGAATCGGGAGAATCCCGAACAGGTAGATCCTTGC
>JBNJDX010000100.1:0-3579 GCA_051745285.1 Spirochaetota bacterium | reverse complement strand
GTTGCCTGTGTAGTATCCATCGGGGATGCACGGAAAATCGGCTCCTCAGCGGTACCACCGATCCAGCCTTCAATTCCTCCACCGACAACACTCGGCATCAGGGGAGCATCATTTGCTTCAATATAATCAAGTATCCAGTCTCGGTATGAAAGATACCCATGGCCAGGGTTGAGCAGAATATCAACTTGCTCCCGCTCAATCAGTTTTTTAGCTGCCTGAGCCTCTCCGGGTCCAATATCCTGATGCGAAACTGTAAGCTTTCTGCCCAGCGGTGGGTTCTCGTTTACAACGTCGATTGCAAACTCAGTCATACCGTCAAACCAGGGGCCAACATCTGCCCACGGACCAGTGTGATAAGTAAGATGACCAACTTTGATTGGCTGCTCACCATCCTGTTGCCCCTGAGCAGTTACGCTGAATACCACTGCAACCAGCATGACCAGCACAAGAGCTGTTTTGAAAAACATTTTGTTCCTCATGTAGATTCCTCCTAAAAAGTTTTTAATAACAAATAACATTGTCTCTAACTATGTGATCATCGACCTAATAAAATTGATCCTCCTTTCAGCCGATGCTCAGCACTTAAATTCTATACCCCTCACGGAGCTTTTCAACACTGACATCCTTTTTGTCTTCGATGTCCATAATCTTCCCTAAACTCAAGAGCATTACTCGGTCACAAATTTCAAGTGCCTTGACGGCATTCTGCTCAGCGAGCATGACCGAAACATCTTTTTGCTTATGTATTTCTTCAATCCGTTTGAAAAAGTTATCAACATACTTCGGTGAAAGCCCGGCAGTAGGCTCATCAAGCAGAATCATCTTCGGATCCTGCATCAATGCCCGCCCTACAGCAACCATCTGTCTCTCACCACCACTCAGGCAGCCAGCACTCTGATTTATGCGCTCACCAATATCAGGGAATAGCGCAATAACTTCTTCAAGTTTTTCTTCTCTGGAGCGCTCACCAATGAGGGAACCAATGGAAAGGTTCTCACGAACTGACAGGTCAGGAAACACATTCCCCTCCTGCGGTACATACCCAAGACCTTTTGCTGCAAGGGTGTAGGGAGCAGTATGAGTCACATCCTCCCCGTAAAACTCGATAGTCCCCTCTCGGACTGTCAGCAACTTTGCCAGGGTCTTCATCAGCGTACTCTTACCAGCACCGTTTGCACCTAATACAGCGTAGATCTCATGCTGTACTTCAAAATTCAAACCTTTGAGTACAGTAACATCACCGTACCCGCTTTTCAAATCTGTTACTTTTAGCATACTGCGGCTCCCATATATTTTTCAGCTACAGTCTCATGAGCCCGAATCTCCTCGGGGGTGCCCTGAATAAGCACCTGCCCTTCAGCCATAAAATGGACATACTCACTCAGGTTCCAAATTAAATCCAGGTCATGCTCTATAACGAGCACCGACATATCTTCATCAACTGATTTCTTTCTCATCAACTCCATCACCTGATTGGTAACATCTTCAGGAAGTCCTGCTGTCGGCTCATCCATCAGGAGAAACTTCGGCTTGAGAACCAGACAACGGATAATATCAAGCAGCTTCTTTTCACCACCGGAGAGTGCGTGCCCGTCAGGGTTCTCAAAATGAAAGTAGTCAAGGTAATACTCGATCTCTGCTTCAGTCTCCTTACGCAGCTGTTTGTCAGCAAACAACTTGTAAAACTTTTCGTAGTTAGCCGGAGCGAGGGAGAGCAACAGGGACTCACGAATCGTCAAACTGGCAAAATCATGGATAATCTGATTTGTTCGCACCACTCCCATCCGGGCAAGGTCATCCATGCCCATTGGAGTAACATCTATTTCTGTTCCATCGGGGATGTAGGTAAACGTACCGCAATCAGCTTTGAGACGCCGTGTCACAAGCTTCATCATGGTTGTTTTACCTGCCCCGTTTGGACCGATAAGACCCTCTATGCCGTAGTTCCCGAAGGTAACATCCTGCACATCAACGACGGTCCTGCCGTCAAAACTCTTCTTCACATTCTGCAAATGCAGCTTTCCAGACATATCTATAGCCTCGCTTATTGTTTAGATAATTTCTTTCTTTGACCGCCAAGCAGTCCGGCTGGCTTATACATAAGAACCAGCAGCAGCGTCAGCCCGTATACCATCATTTTGGCAATCGGCAGCAGCTGTGCCCTGGCCGTCGGGATTGGTACGTAGGTCTCAATGAGGAAGTCAAAAATACCTACCGTCACCAGGACTCCCACAAGTCCGCCAAAGACCTTTGTCCTGCCTCCGATAATGAGAGCAATCCAGATGGTAAAGGTCAGACCGGGTTCAAGCATACTCGGCATGAGGAAGTGCGCGTTTGAGGCATACATGGTTCCTAAAAAGCCCATAACCGCTGAAGTAATGGTAAAGAACCACAATTTCTCCTTAAATGTCCGTTTACCAAGGCTCTGAGACAATAACTCATTATCCTGGATACTCATCAACAAACGTCCATATGGGGTCTTTTCAATCTTTGCGGCATAGGCAATCAACAATACCATTATAATGACAACGATGATGAAAAAGACCAGCTGAGACGACAGCCCTGCATCAATGGGGAACGGCAATGAGCCGAGTCCTTTCACTCCCCTCGTGAGACCCTTCTGAACCGTTACCAGGTCGGCAATGATTGTTGCAAAGGCCAACGTAGCCACCAGCACTTCCTGAGGGCCGAGACGGAGAATAATCCAGCCAAGGATGTAGGCAAGCAAGCCGGTAAGCACTGTTGCCATGATCATCGCTATAAAAAACGGGATACCAAACTGTATGTAGAATACCCCAATACCGTACAATCCCAGACCAAAGAAACCAACTACACCAAAGTTTACAATTCCAGTTCTTCCAAACTGAAGGTGAAGCAGGGTGGCCAGAGAGACATAAATCGCCATGTTAGAAAATATGTAAATTCCGTAGGTTCCCATCTGTCTACCTCCTTACCTTTTTAAAGCGCAGCACTGCGATGAACACAAGCAGAAGGATAACCTCGCCATAGAGGGGCGTTGTTAAGAGCGTGACACTGGCAATAATAACTCCAGCGCCAACACTAGCGATCAGGGCCCCTCGTACATTCCCAATGCCACCGACGATACTGATCATAATGATAATGAGAATCAGCTTCCAACCGATGGCCGGATTAACAAACGAGAATACGCCGTAAAAAACACCGCCAAGACCGCCTAGGACTCCGGCTATAAACCAGATAAGAATGGAGACTTTTATCGGGTTGATACCGCTGGCCATAGCCAAATCTTCGTTGTTAGCAAGTCCTCGCATCATCTCACCGTAATTCGTCCGGTAGATAAAGAAATAGAGGGCTACAACGATAGCGGCAACCAAAATCATAGCAGTCAGCTGTATCGTTGTGATTCCAACTCCCAGTACTTGGATGCTTGTCGGGGCTGCAACATCGAAGGAACGAAGCATTCCTCCAAAAAACAGCTGGATAGAATACCGAATAAAAAATGAAAGACCAACCGAGAGAATAATCATCTCGGTACTATTCACCCCGCGTTTATAAGCGGGACGGAAGACCAGCAGATACGTAATCACGCTCACAACTCCC
>JBNJDX010000099.1:0-3734 GCA_051745285.1 Spirochaetota bacterium | reverse complement strand
ACACCTTAAAGATGTGAGAGCCGAGGTACTTGAAGAGGTAAAACAGAAGAAGATGAGCTTTCTCAACTCGGTACGAGCTGGAGTGTTTACCATTCCCGGCGACGGGATGATCGATTTTCCGGCGATTTTCACATTGCTTGAACAGCACAACTATTCTGGTTGGATGGTTGTTGAGACCGAACAGGATCCTGCCAAGGCAAACCCGTTTGTGTATGCCAAGAAGGCAAGGGAATACATACAAAATGAGACCGGCCTGTAGGACCGGTTCAGGAGAGAAACATGAAGGAACAACTTCGTATAGGAATAATTGGGGGCGGGAGAATAGGAAAGGTGCATGCTACTAGTATTTCTCGATATGTACCCACAGCCGACCTGGTTGCCCTTGCCGATCCGTTTATGAATGACGAGCTTGAGCAGTGGGCTCAGGAAATTGGTGTTTCCCAGACATATACAGATCCGTATAACATCATTAATCACAAAGGAATAGATGCGGTCCTCATCTGTTCGCCGACAGATACTCATGCAGAGCTGATCACTGCAGCGGCCAAAGCTGGTAAGCATATATTCTGCGAGAAACCGGTTGATACGGATCTTGATCGGATCAAGAACACGATGGACGTGGTCAATGAATGCGGGATCACCTTTCAGATTGGTTTTAACAGGCGCTTTGACCACAATTTCAGGGCACTCCAAAGCAGTGTAGTTGCCGGAAAAGTCGGAGATCCCCACATCATTAAGATTACCTCTCGGGATCCTGCACCCCCGCCAATTGATTATGTAAAGGTGTCTGGTGGCATTCACCTTGATATGATGATTCACGACTTTGATATGGTTCGCTTCCTCTCTGGCTGTGAAGTCACCGAGGTGTTTGCTGCCGGAGCGGTGCTGGTCGATCCAGCTATTGGTGAAGCCGGGGATGTTGATACAGCCATCGTGCAGTTGACCCTGGAAAACGGAGCCCTTGCTGTTATTGATAACTCAAGAAAGGCCGTATACGGATATGATCAACGTGCAGAGGTCTTTGGTTCAAAGGGCTGCGCTAAAGTGGAGAATGATACACCTTCTTTGCTCGAGGTAAGTAACGAACAGGCTGTTTCAAAAGATAAGCCGCTCTATTTCTTCCTGGACCGGTACATGGATGCCTATGCCCAGGAAATCATCGAATTTGTTGAGGCGATTAATGAGGGAAAACCGGTCAGCTGCGGGGTTGCAGATGCTATCAGACCGGTAGAAATTGCTCTGGCAGCTAGTATTTCACTGCGAGAGCATCGTCCGGTCAAGATCTCAGAGGTAACAAGGTAGTACGAGAGCGGCAGCAGAACGTGGAGTTCTGTTGCCGCGAATCAGGGGGTATACGTATGAAGACAGTACGATTAACAGTGGCTCAGGCACTGGTCAGATTTTTAAACAATCAATGGGTCGAATTTGACGGCCATCAGCAGCGCATGTTCAAGGGCATGTTTACTATCTTTGGACATGGTAACGTAGTTGGTCTGGGGCAGGCCCTTGAGGAAGACGGAGGGGAGCTGGTCGTTCACCAGGGGAAAAATGAGCAGGGCATGGCGCTTGCGGCCCTGGGGTATGCGAAGCAGAAGCTACGTAAGCAGATGTATGCGTGCACCTCTTCGATCGGACCGGGGGCAGCTAATATGGTGACAGCAGCAGCCAATGCGACGGCAAACCGAATTCCGGTGCTCTTTCTGCCCGGAGATCAGTTTGCTACTCGACAGCCAGACCCGGTTCTGCAGCAGGTAGAACGCTTTAATGATTTTACCGTCACAGTGAATGATGCTTTCAAACCAGTCAGCCAGTACTGGGACCGGGTCAGCCGTCCAGAGCAGCTCATGACAGCAATGATTAATGCTATGCGTGTATTGACCGATCCGGCAGATACCGGAGCTGTGACGATAGCTCTCCCCCAGGATGCTGAGGGAGAGGCCTATGATTACCCGGAGTCTTTCTTTCGTAAGCGGGTGCATCGCATAGAACGTAGACCCCCCACAAAAGAGATGATAGCAGAGGCAGTGGATGCAATTCGAAACAGCCGAAAACCGATGATCATTTGCGGCGGGGGTGTAAAATACTCGGAAGCAGCTAAGTCTTTACAGGCATTTGCCGAGGCCGGAAACATTCCCTTTGCAGAGACACAGGCTGGGAAATCAGCCATTACCTGGGATCATCGCCTTAATCTCGGAGGAGTAGGCACGACAGGGAATCTGGCAGGTAATACGATCGCTCAGCAGGCTGATCTGGTAATAGGGATCGGTACACGCTATTCAGATTTTACTACCGCTTCTAAGTGGGTCTACCAGAACGAGAAGGTGCAATTTCTCAATATCAATATTACCCCCTTCGACAGTTATAAAATGGATGGGATCCGGGTGACAGCCGATGCAAAGGCTGCCTTGGATGCTATACTTGGTGAACTTGAGAATCAGGGAGACTACACTTCCGGATGGACCACTGAGATCGAGGAAGCGAAAGCTGAATGGATGCAGGAGCTTGAGCGGCTCTACGGTGTCAGCTACACAGAGAACGGGTTTACCCCGGAGGTTGCCGGCCAGCGGGATGAGGTGCTCCCTGAGTTTGTAAAGCGCTTCGGATGTGGGTTTACCCAGACACAGGTACTGGGAATCCTTGATGCCCATCTGGATGACGATGCCATTGTCGTTGGAGCGGCCGGGTCACTACCTGGTGATCTGCAGCGCATGTGGCGGGCGAAAAAAGAAAACACCTATCATATGGAGTACGGATTCTCCAATATGGGCTACGAAATTAATGCAGCCCTGGGAGTTAAGCTGGCAGCCCCTGATCAGGAAGTGTACGCTCTAGTAGGTGATGGTTCATACATGATGCTGCATTCTGAGCTTATTACCTCCATCCAGGAAGGAAAAAAAATCAATGTCATCCTGTTTGACAATGCATCATTCGGCTGTATCAACAACCTGCAGATCGAACACGGACAGGGGAGTTTCGGTACCGAAACCCGTCACAGAAATCCGGAGACCGGAAAGCTCGACGGAGAGCTGCTTAAAGTTGATTTTGCCATGAATGCTGCTGCGTACGGGTGTAAAACCTACCGGGTTACTACCCCGCAGGAGCTAACCGAAGCTCTAGCCGATGCTAAAAAGCAGACGGTCTCCACGCTTATAGATATCAAGGTACTTCCAAAGACCATGACAGCGGGTTACAAGGCCTTCTGGAGAGTCGGCAGTTCCGAAGTGGCCAAAAACCCGAACGTTGTGCGTTCGCATCAGGAAATGGAAGAGGAGCTCAAGAAAGCACGCAGGTATTAATGTGGTAGAAATACATTTATATCCGCGATTTGTCTTATAGAGAACCCGGCAGTATGTTGTAGTACTGCCGGGTGTCTTGCGTGTATACGAGAAGATTACCGGTTTTCGTACCGAATGTCTGATTTGGCACCGTGAAACCGGGGCACTGGTGCACTTTGAGGAGGCTAGACTATGGGATACACACCAGTTTTCGGGGCTGTTTGTCATTATGAATTTGGCGGGGATCTGCTGGATTTTATCAACATCATTCATGAAGCAGAGCTTCAGTGGGTGGAATTTAAATATGACAGGGATATCGTCAAAAGGGGCCAGGCACAGAATTATCAGCTCATTCGAAATCGGCTGCAGGAGACCGGAGTCGATATTTCAATCCATGCACCTTTTGAAGGATTAAACATAGCTGATTTGGATGCACCTGCCAGGAAGCAGGCAATAGAA
>JBNJDX010000098.1:0-3843 GCA_051745285.1 Spirochaetota bacterium | reverse complement strand
TGGTCAACTGGTGAATGCAGTATACACTTTTTATCTGGGGATGCAAAGTAATTTACGTCTTTGAACTCTACAGGATGCAGTACATGCTGTATAATAACACCGTCTGCATACAATACCGCAGCACCGGAGGATCCACGTGAACAGCGAGCATACCAAACATCTGACTCTGCCCATTTTCAGCGCGAGCTTTATCTTCTCCTGGGTTGTCTGGGGAACGCTCATACTCACTCTGGAGACCGGTTTCATCGATCCGGGAACCCCGGGGTTTATGGTGCTGTTTGTCCTGGGGGGGCTGGGACCGACGATCATGCCGCTGGTGCTCATATGGAGACTGCTTCCCCGTGATGAGGCTGGCCCCCTTGTGAAACGGCGTCTGTTCGGCTTCCGGATACCCGGCAGCTATTACCTGCTGGCTGTCGGTCTTACAGCAGGTTTCTTTGCCGTGCATTATGCGGCGAGCTATCTGCTTGCCGGCGGGTATGTCAGGTATGGAGAGACAGCTCCCTGGTATCAGCTGTTTCTCCTGTTCCCCGTCATGATTATCGGGGGAGGGCTGGAGGAGATAGGCTGGCGCGGTATCGGAGTCCCTGAACTGTTCGAACGTCTGAACCCGTTTCGCGGTACGCTGATCATCGGCGCGGTGTGGATGGCCTGGCATATTCCCCTCTTTTTCATCCAGGGGACCAGTCAGTACGGAAGCGACTTTATCTCGTTCGCCGCGATGGGATTCTCCTTCTCACTCATCCTGGCCCCGCTGATGTATTTCAGCGGCTCAGCTGTACCCTGCATCATCTCCCATGCGCTGTTCAATGCGTTCTACGGAACGGGTTGGCTCTATCCGGTAGCAAACACAGCCGATAAGCGAATCCTTGATCTGCTGCTGCTGCTCACCGGAGCTGCGGTCTGGCTGGTCTGGTTCTCCCTTGAAAAGAGACGTGTGAGCTCTGTATGAGAAGATTCACGGCAGCTGAGTGTGGAATACCGCCTGCTGAAGCAGGATACCCCTCTCAGTCATCTGTCCTGAGAGGGGTTGTGCTTGCAGTTAACGAAAATTCTTCTCTTCTATATCCTTGACGATGTTGAAGTTCTTTGTGAGGAAATCCTTTTTGTGCTCCATCTTTTCGGTGAACGCCACGCCGAGCCATGCCTCAACAATCTGCACCCCGAGAAAGGGGGCTGTGATCCATCCGCCCATAGTCAGGACGTTTGCGTTGTTGATGATCTTTCCCCGCTCTGCGGAGAATATAGAGTCGGCAACTACGGCATAGACCCCTTTGTACTTATTGGCAACGATCGCCATGCCCTGTCCGGTTCCGCACACGAGGATACCGCGATCGGCTGAACCGTTCTGAACTGCTTCTGCAACCTTCGGCGCCTGTGCTGTATAAGGCTGGGGTGCATCGGCAGACTCTATCCCGTAATCAACTACGGTGACATGATCCAGCCCATTAAGATATTCGACAACTGCCTCTTTCAGGGGAAAACCGGAAAGATCAGATGCCAGTGCAATAGTTAACTTGTCCATACGATACTCCTTCTCTATGATTTTATTGCCAGTGTCCGGCGTGCTTTCTCAGCAATATCTGCTGCCCGCAGCTGGTAGGCCTCCAGAAGATACTCCAGGTTCCCGACCTGACCGAATTTGTCCCGGGCCCCGATTCTCCCCATGCGGGTGGGGAGCTTTTCACTGAGCAGCTCCGCAACCGCTCCGCCGAGTCCGCAGTTTACCTGGTGATTCTCACACGTTACAACCGCGCCGGTCTTCTTCGCATACGAGAGCACCAGCTCTTCATCGAGCGGTTTGACTGTGTGCATATCAAGGACTGCAGCATGTATTCCCTCCTCTTTGAGAATATCCGCTGCCTTGAGGGCTTCAGGGACCATCACAAACCCCGATGCGATCAGGGTGACATCTGTTCCGTCCCTGAGAACATTTCCCCTGCCCAGCTCAAACTGCTGCCCATCGTCATAGAGGGTCTGTGAACCCTTCCTGTGGAGTCGAAGGTATACAGATTTCGGGTGTTTCGCCGCCAGGCGCACCAGGGCAGCGCAGGAGACGGTATCACAGGGCTCAACAATAACCAGGTCGGGGATCAGCCGCATCATTCCTACATCCTCAAAAGGCATGTGGGTTCCCCCGTTGAGCTGGGCGGTGACACCCGGGTCTGTGCCGACGAGCTTCACATTCAGCTGAGCGTAGTTCGCGGAAAGGAAGAACTGGTCGAAGGTCCTGCGGGATGCGAAGGTCCCGAATGAGGCTGCGAAGGGTATCTTGCCCTCACTCGAGAGCCCGGATGCGATGCCGACCATGTTCGCTTCAGCCACGCCGACGTCGAAGAAACGATCCGGATAGACCTCTTTAAACGCTTTGGTGCCGGTTGCCATCATCAGGTCTGACTCGAGCACGCAGATCCTGTCATCTGTCTGCGCCAACTCGATCAGGGTATCGGTGTACACTTGTCGCATGTCTTTTCCCATGACTAGTTTTCCTCCAGTGCTGCAAGAGCCTGATCGAGCTGTTCTCTGCTCACCGGCATATTATGAGATCCGATCTGCCCCTCTGCAAACGAGCAGCCCTTTCCCTTCACGGTATCGAGAATAATCATGGAGGGCCTGTCAGGAACCGATTCAGCCAAATGTACCGCAGCTTCAATCTGGGAGAAATCGTGCCCGTTGATTCTCTGGGTATGCCAGCCGAAGGATCTCCATTTGTCCTCGAGAGCCTCAAGCTCCATAACTTCGCAGATGGACCCGTCGATCTGCATATGGTTGTAGTCAGTGAAGGCTGTGAGATTTCCCGCCTTGAACTGGGCAGCGCTCATGGCGGCCTCCCAGTTCTGTCCCTCCTGGGACTCCCCGTCGCCGATGACAGCAAATACACGGCTGCTGCGCTTATCGAGCCGAAGGGCGAGGGCAATACCTGTCGCCGCAGAGAGACCCTGCCCGAGAGAACCGGTGGTCATATCAATTCCCGGAGTCAGATTCCTGTCGCAGTGGCTCGGCAGGCGGGTTCCCCCGACATTGAGCGTGTCGAGCCAGTCAAGCGGAAAGAATCCCTTTTTTGCGAGAATACTGTACAGAACCGGGCCTGCATGACCTTTTGAGAGGACGAGCCGGTCTCGGTCTGCCATTCTTGGATGCGCAGGGTCTATATGCATATGATCGAAATAGAGGTAGGTCAGTAGATCAGCAATTGACATCGCACCCCCGACATGACCAATGCCGAGGCGGGCGATCGACTGCAGCGTGAGCCTTCGCACATCACGTGCGATACGCTCCAAACCCTGCAATTGTTCTTGATTCATCGGTATCTCCTTGGTATATTTATTACTTACATTAAGTAAGTTAAAAAAGTAGCATTTACTTTTTTCTTTGTAAAGGGCAAAATAGAGTAAAGCTGTACGAACCTGCAGGCAGGTTGACAGGAGAGGGGAGCATATGACTGAAAAGAGCACACCACTTCGGAGTGAGGATGTAAGACAGAAGAATGAGAAACTCATACTCCATTACATCCAGCACAGCCATGGCATCTCCCAGTCTGAGATCGTTCACCTTACGGGTCTGAAAGCTCCCACAGTCCTGCGTATTTTCTCGATCCTCGAGAAAAACGGGCTGATCAAAGTGAACAAAAACAGACCAGAGAAGGATGAAGGTGACAGGAAGGGGCGAAAACCGGTTTTCTATACGGTCAACGGAAGAGCAAAGTACGTAATCGGCGTCGAGTTCTGGTCCCAGACAGCTCATGTGCTTGTAGTTGACTTTGCCAGGAAGCCGGTCTACTCCCTGGATATCTGCCTCAGGGACGGAGCTGACGCAGATGAAATCTTTGAGCAGCTCAGCGCC
>JBNJDX010000097.1:0-4114 GCA_051745285.1 Spirochaetota bacterium | reverse complement strand
CCTGCGCTCATACGTACCATATCCACCTCAATACCAGTGGACTCTTCGAATGCCTCAATGTAGTACTGAGCTTCCTCAGTGTCAAATGAAGTGTAGATGTGCAGCGTGTCGTAATCTTCACCTCCGTCTCCTTCCTGGCTTCCCGCAGAAGCCAGAGGAGCCATAGCCATTGCTACAATGACTAACATGAGTAATAGTTTTTTCATAGTAATCCTCCTTAAAAGTATGTTTTTATCGTAACCCAGAATAACCTGCCGTCAATTGCGCATGTGAGCAAAATATTCGCAATATAATTGCTTAGGATAATATATCAAACAGGCAGGTTAATATTCCATAAATTGGCCATATGAACTCTTGGCCCGATCATCATTCTAACCCTCCCACCACAAGCAGTACTTGTGCTATACTTCCCCCCATGAAGTCCCGAGTCTCCCTGAAAAAAAAGATGAAGCTGAGCTTTTCGGTGGTCATTGTCATTATGTTCTTTTTGCTCACCGTAATGCTTACCACCTATTTCAGCAATCTTCTCCTTGATAATGCGAAGACATACAATCAGGAACTCGTTAACTCAGTCAGAAATCAAGTTGACCTTCACCTCATGAGTGCTTTGGATCTTATGACCGTAGCCGCGGATAATCCGCTTTTTTCCAATGCTTCTGAGCGTGCCAAGCCCGACTATGCCTGGAGAGCTGTGGATTTCTTGAGAAATCTTATCCTCGATCACCCGGAAATACAGGATGTCATTCTGCTTAATAAAGCCGGGTATGCTGTAGTTGGCACCGGCAGACCAGTAGACCAGTACCACAACTTTTATCAGCAGCCATGGGTGTATGAACGCCAAGAGGTAGAACGAAACGCCTACTTTCTCGACCCGCATCCCGAAAACTATTATCTCTTCGGGGGAGGAAGCCGTGAGGTATTCTCCATCCTCTATCCACTCCCCGATATTGTCGGAAACAATATCCTACCCGATGCGGCCGCATTGTTATGCAACATTCACACCGTAGAGCTTGAACAGACGATTAATGATCTCATTCCAGTTGAAAACAGCACGATTGATATCATCGACTCCCTGGGAATCTCTTTTTTTTCCGGGGAGCGCGAATTCCCGAGTAGTAAGGAGTCTTTCAATCCGCTGTCAAATGACCCAATAATAATTGAGGCACTCTCCCCGCTCACAGGCTGGAAGCTGCAGGCCTCTATAGCCAGTGAAGAAGTACTCGAAGATATCCCTTTTCTGTTAATGCTTTCACTGCTTGCACTCGTTACTGCAATCGGAATCACGGTTTTGACAGCTTCCCGCCTCTCTTACTCCCTCACGCAACCTGTGGAGTCAATGGCCGAACGAATGAAACACATCGGGAAAGGGGACTTTAGTATACAGTTATACGACCCCGAGGCAACAACGGAGATCGCCAGTCTCGGCAAAGATATCGATCACATGATTACACAGATCACCGAATACCAGAAACGGTTTACTGAGGCTCAATTGTTTGCTCTCCAGGAACAGATAAATCCTCATTTTCTTTTCAATACACTGCAGACCATACAGTCTCTTACTATTTCCAGCAAAAATAAAGAAATCCGGCGAGTCACAACTCTGTTGGGCGATATCCTTCGCTACAGTATGTACGATCCCTGGAAGCCTGTACCCCTATCGGATGAGCTCTGGTACGTCGAGTGTTATCTGGAAATTCAGCTGATGCGTTTCCCCGATCTCTTTACCTACTCCATCGACTGTCCTCAGGGGTGCCAGGATGCGGCTGTCTTGAAGCTGCTCATTCAGCCTATTGTGGAAAATTCAATAAAACATGGGTTCATAGACAAAAAACATGAGTACCAGTTAACTATTAGCGCATTAGAAAACCAGGGGGTAACGGTCATTGTTGCCGATAATGGGAAAGGGTTGCCTCCAGCTCAGGTAGCACGGGTTAAATCGGATCTGGATGATATTGATACGAATGCATACTCTGGCATCGGGCTGCAAAGTGTTGCTGAGAGAATTCAGTTGAAGTTTGGTTCGGCCTACGGCATTGATATTCAATCAGAAGAGGGAAAGGGGACAACCGTGAAGATTCATCTGCCGGGGAACATTGACACGAGTCATTCTGAGAACAAACGGGGAAACAGAGTATGAATATCTTTTTTGTGGATGATGAACCACTTACGTTGCATTATCTAGAACATATCATTGACTGGGGTTCTCTGGGGCTGACAGTAGCCGGCTCGGCTGAGAATGGGCAGGACGCACTTGAAGCGTTCTCCAGACACTATCCTGATATCCTGATCACTGACATCCGCATGCCGGCAATGGACGGCATTGAACTTATCCAGGCTGTCAGGGCAGTATCAGACAAGGTGAAAATCATTGTCCTCAGCGCCTACAGCGATTTTGAATATGCCCGTACTGTGTTCGGCTACGGGGTCTCCGGTTATCTTATCAAACCCATTAACGAAATCAAACTTGAACAGCTTGTCGCTCAGGCTATACAAGAAATTGAGGCTACTTCTCTTGAACGTGAAAAGTCTATGTTTACTGCAGCTCTTGCGGCAGAAACTCTTTTATGGGAACAGATCACAAAACCAAATAGTGACACGTTGTTCTACGAGAAATTTGAGCAGCTTGAAACCAAACCGGAGCTTTCAACCTATCAGTTGCTCTCCTTCTCTTTCAGCCGAGAACATCTGACCCGTAACATGGTATTCCATGCACTTCAGGAATCAAGCCCGACCATAAAGCGGTATGCAAACTTTATCATCCATGCTGAGACGAATGTTTGGCTTTTACTGCTGGAAAGCCAAATTGGTTCCCAGGAACTGTATGCAGCCCGAGAGCATCTTCGCGACAACTTTGACCAGGCTCTCTATGTCACTGTCAGCGCAGTTCATAGCGGGCCGGCTTCTCTCGAGTCAGCTTACGCAGAGGTAAAGCACCTAAATGCACTCAGGTTCTATTCCGGTCAGACTGAGTATGTATTCTTCCGTAAGCGACCAAGCAGAAATCTCGAGGACCAGGATCTTGCTATCCATAATACAGTCGACCAGACATTGAAAACATTACTTTCTGCGGATATTGAAGAGGTCCGACACTACCTCGAAGACCTTGATGAGGAGATACAGGAAGCTTGCGGTTCAGCAATCGATGATTACATTGACTATTGGACGCTCTTTTTGCTTTTCGTCAGAACTCGAGTTGAGCAAAAGAATACACTGATACACATGCCGGAGGGTCTCCAGCACTTTGATCGGTCCTCTTTTCAGGGGTACCCTGATTCTCGGGCAATGCAGAACTTTATCATGCATTGTCTCCGAGAACTGAAACAATCCCCCGTTTCCGTTCCGGATGCCGACGAAAGCAGTGTCGTCTCAGAGGTGAAGCAGTTTATCCATACTAACTATCATGAAAAACTGTCGCTGGATGATATCGCTGAAGCTCATCGACTGAGCAAGAACTATTTATGCCGGCTGTTTCACGAAATCTCCGGTAGTACAGTCTGGGATTATCTTACCATGGTGCGTATTGAGCACGCAAAAGAACTGCTAAACGGCAACAAATCTACAGCAGAAATTGCCAATCTTGTTGGTTACGACAACCAAGGGTACTTCTCCAGTGTGTTCAAGAAAAAAACGGGAATGTCACCGAGACACTATCGAAAACAGATCAACGATACAAAACTCCGTCTGTAAAGGAATCGACGAACCACCTGTAGTTAAACCCCTCAGGAGTACGAATAACTGGTGAGAGACTTTCCCACCATTCGTAAGAAACAGGAGTTACGAGCTCTTTGCCCTGCTCGGTTCCAACCGGTGGTACTGCCCGTACATGCAGATTCTGCTCCATATACTGCTGGGCTTCAGCTGTCGTGATAAATTGGAGAAATTGGAGCGCCTCTTCTCGTCTCTTTGTATTGCCGGGGACAGCCAACCCATAGGTTTGTGATACTGCTCCAAACTCAGGTACATACATGGCTATCGAGGCACCCGAACGTTTCTGCTTCATGAGCCCCAAAACTTGATGCTCCAAGGCGGATGTCAGTAGCAGCCTTCCGGACAATAAGAGTCTAATCGAGTCAAAGTCTGAACTGGTATACAACAGCTGTTCCTGATGGTCACG
>JBNJDX010000096.1:0-4182 GCA_051745285.1 Spirochaetota bacterium | reverse complement strand
AGCAGATACTTACGGACAAACTCATCAAACTTTCTTGCCCGCAAGAGCAGCATAATACGGGTTTTCTCCGGCAGGTCAGGGGTCTTCTCCCCCTCCGGCAAATCCCGCAGTATTTCAGCAGCCTTCCTGTCAACGAGTATCGGGTTCTCCTTTTTACACTCCCGCGCTCTGGCAAGCAGAGGAATAAACGCTGTCCTCTCTACACTCGATAATGTGCCCATAGCTATATCACTTCCTCCCTCAAACCTCACAGAGAGTTTCTATCAGTCTCCGAACAACCGCAGTCGCTGCATCTCCTGCTGCCGGGATTGCAAGCCAGTCATGCAGGGTACTAGCGCCAGAGGATAACGGAAACCACTCTCACACAGCGATTATAGCACTAAAAGGTATGTTTGTGCCACAACTGTCCCACTGTAAACCAGTTTCCGTACACCGTAAAGACATCGGTTCCAATTGACAGGTAACGGGACCATTGACATACTATATTCCAATAGAATATAGTAATAAATACAATACAAACGAAAGGAGCCCTTGCATGAATACCCCCCTCCCAAATGGCTGCTGTCACGGACGATCTCATACCATGGATAGATTTGTGGAGGTCTGCGTCCTCCTGCTGCTCTGTGAGCACACCAGCCACGGGTATGAACTAGCAGAGCGTTTGGCCGATTTCGGCTTCGATTCCGGGCAGCTGCAAATCGGCACCCTCTATAAAACCTTGAGAAGAATTGAGGCTGCAAATCTGGTTACCTCTACCTGGCAGGCCGGCAGGCAGGGTCCGCGAAAACGCGTCTACTCAATCACCGAAACTGGCAAGCAGGCCCTCGCAGACTGGATATTATTTCTCAAGAGTCGCAAACAGAAAATTGAAACGATACTCAGCAGATATGAGAATAGCCCGGATACAGAAATTCACCAAACCGGGCAAGGAGAATAGACTCTATGACCACAGTACTGACCATCTATGGGCTGCTGATAGTCGCCCTAGCTGTTTCACTTGCAAAAAGCAGAAAAAAGACTCTCCAGGCTTTCAAGACAGCCGGCCGGGCCCTATTGAAGACTGCTCCCAGCCTGCTGGCAGTCCTGGGCATAATCGGCCTCACACTGGGGATACTGACTCCCGAGACCATCAGAGGCCTTGTAGGAGCCGAGGCAGGCATATTAGCCACCCTGGCAGGGGCCCTCATCGGGGCGATAACCCTCATCCCCTCATTGATCGCCTTCCCCCTAGCCGGCTCGCTGCTTGATGCCGGAGCAACTGTCATGACCATCTCCGCCTTCGTTACCACCCTGGTTATGGTAGGGTTTGTAACGGCTCCGATGGAGATCAAAGAACTGGGAAAGCGCTTCACCCTGCTGAGAAACGGTCTCGGTTTTCTTGCCGCCCTGCTTATCGCAGTAATTATGGGGGTCACGCTATGAAAGCCCTGCTGAGACGATTCATGGCACCGATAGTCATCCTGCTTGTCTACCTGGCCCTGGGAATATGGCTTCCCGAGGCTGGACAGCGCTCCGCCGAGCAGGCCGGGAGCTATCTCAAAGAGATGGTTCTCATCATGCCCCCCGTGTTTCTGCTGATGGGGCTTATTGAGACATGGATACCGAAAAGCAGTATCCAGAAATGGCTGGGAAAGGGCTCCGGGATCAAGGGCCTTCTCCTCTCCCTTTTGCTGGGAACACTCCCCACGGGACCGTTGTACGTGGCCTTCCCTATGGCGGGGACGCTGCTGCATAAAGGCGCGAGTATCAGGAATATGGTCTTGTTTCTCGGCTCCTGGGCAGCCTTGAAAATCCCCCAGCTGATGGTTGAAGTTACCTTTTTGGGAGTCGCTTTTACTGCCCTCCGTTTTGTGCTTACCCTAGCCTCCCTCATTGCCATCGGTCTGGCTATGGAAGTATTACTGCGGTGGTTTCCGCAAAAAGAGACCGGCTGATACACCCGAAGATTAGGGAACCAGCGGAACGAACCGCACTGCCAGCAGACGGTCACACGTAACTTCCCGTGACGGTAGTTTGGTACACAGATACAGATACTGCGTACTCTGCTCCGGACCCACTGGAATCATCATCCTTCCTCCGACTGCCAGCTGCCGGGTCAGCTCCTGTGGGAAGTCCTCCGAGGCGGCAGTTACCATGATCCGGTCATACGGGGCAGCCAGGGGGTACCCCTCTCTTCCGTTCCCGACAACAGGCGTTACGTTCGTATATCCCAGCTCTTCAAGCACTTCCCCCGCCTGACGAGAGAGCTCAGGGATGCTCTCGACGGTGTAGACCTCCCCGGCAAGCTCAGCAAGAACGGCTGCCTGATATCCACTGCCGGTGCCAACCTCAAGGACACGATGGTGTCCGGCAACCTGCAGCTGCTCACTCATGTAGGCAACGATATAGGGTTGAGAGATCGTCTGCCCGTATCCGATCGGAAGCGGAAAATCTCCATCAGACTCAGAGCGCACGCGCTCAGGTACAAACCTCTCGCGCGGAACTCTGCGAATGGCCTCAAGAACACGTTTGTCTGTAATATTCCAATAACTCCTTGGTTCCATACTCCCAGTGTACACCTGCCTTCGAGAAATTGTATACCTTTTCCCGTTTCCACGATTGAGCATCTTTCTACGCTTGCCGAAAACGTTCAAAAACCTGTAAGCTAGAGCTGTCAGCTCCCTTTTAGAACATGGTATACTGTGTATCTCAAGCTGAGGAGAGATGAAGATGAATTATGAACGTATAGCACACATCTACGATACCATCATGGACGATTACAGCTGGTGCGAACCTGTTTTGCACCAGCTGCTCCCTGCAGAACTGGGAGAAAACTCATCAGTCCTTGAGTTGGGTTGCGGCACCGGACGCATTCTCGAGCTGCTGCGCAAAAAATTCAGCGATCTCAACGGCATTGATATCAGTGAAAGGATGTTAGAACACGCCAGAAGGAGAATTCCGACGGGCACCTTCTACCGAATGGATATGTGCGACTTTACGATCGACCGGAAATTTGACCTGATACTGTGTATGTTCGACACGATCAACCATCTGCTGACCTTTGAAAAGTGGAAACAGACCTTTGCTCACGTGAAAAACCATCTAGGTCCTGGCGGTACGTTTATCATGGATTGCAATACTCCGCAGCGGCTTTCACGTCTGTCTCTCTTCCCCCCCGACGTCCGCCGTTTTGCCGGTAACGGATGTCTCCTCATGGAAACGAACGAAGACCGAGAGGGCTACTTCCTCTTCGATACTGACATCTTCATGCCCCTGAGAAGGGAGCGGTTTAAACGCTATCATCTGACCATTGAGGAGTATACCCCGCCAACAGAACGGGTAATTGAGGCACTCAGGGAACACTTTCAGAGCGTTGAAGTCTACGATGAGGACGGTGTTATCTCCAACGATGCCCGCTCGCTGGAAGAAGCTTGCCAGGGAAGAATCTTCTACCGCTGCCGAGTGTAGTCCCACTGGTTGTATAACAGGGTTCATAGCGCGTATAGTAACCACAAAAAAGGAGTCACCTGTTATGGTTCAGGATCCCCCCTGCCCGCTGTGCAGCACACATGGTGCTCAGCTGCTAGCCGACCGACATCATAGCTTTTATCACTGCAGCTGCTGCGGGCTGCTCTTTCGCGCCCCAGAGGACCTTCCCGATCCAGACGAAGAGAAACGGCGGTACGAAGAGCACAACAACGATGTCAACGACAGCCGCTACCAGGCCTTTGTGAGCCCGATTGTGGAAGCGGTCACACACCACCGGGCCCCTGGCGACCTGGGTCTGGATTACGGTGCGGGAACCGGTCCGGTCATCTCGAAACTCCTGACAGATGCCGGCTATCACATCGAGCAGTACGACCCGTTTTTCTGCAACCGGCCGGAGGTTCTCACCAGGGAGTATGATTACATAGTATGCTGTGAAGTCATAGAGCACTTTTTCAGACCCTATCAGGAGTTTGTTACGCTAAAACATCTTCTGCGACCGAATGGTACCATCTACTGCTATACCAATATATTCGATTTCACCGTCCGCTTTGACCGCTGGAATTACAAAAACGACCCCACCCACGTCTCGATCTATCAGGAACGAACGTTCAGTTGGATTAAAGAGGCACTTGGCTTCTCCCGCGTAGAGACCACCAACCGTCTTATTACCTTCAGCAATTAGAAGGCCCGCACCGGTCGCACATAGTAGCTCGT
>JBNJDX010000095.1:0-4251 GCA_051745285.1 Spirochaetota bacterium | reverse complement strand
AAGCCGTGCTCAGATTCCAGGCTGCCAAGACTGGTATTGTCAGATAACAAAGTAATGTTCACCATATAAGTTCCTCCTCCATGTATCTTACGCGGTAAAATGGCATGTGCCAATAACAAGATAAAGAAATACACAAAAAAGACAGTAACAGAGTGTATATGCACTCTCACAAACATTACTTATCAGCTAATCGCCGCAACTCTCCCAAGGAGGATGGTTCATACCTTGACAATAGGGGGGTATCTCATATAAAGAAAGAGATATTACGTTTAAGGAAGTTACATGTCGTCTCTCACAATTCCTCCCCTCAAAGATGATCTCGTTCGTGTTCTCATTGATGCCTCCACTATCGAAAGAAGGGTTTCTGAGCTTGCCCGGCAAATAACCCAAGATTATCGGGAGGGCGAACATATCGTGGTTATAGGGGTACTCAAGGGCTCCTTCGTCTTTATGGCCGATTTGTGCCGTCAATTGGGAGTTGATCACAGCGTTGACTTTATTGCTCTGTCAAGCTACGGGTCAACCGCAAAAAGCACCGGAAACGTCAGAATGATCATGGATGTCCGGGAAAACATTGCCGGCAAACATGTACTGATTGTTGAGGACATCCTTGACAGCGGGTATACTCTAGACTATCTCAAGCGAAATTTTGAAACCCGGCAGCCGGCTTCGCTGAGAACTGTCGCTCTGCTCAACAAACAGGAACGCAGAGAAGTCGATATCACTCTTGACTACATGGGTTTTGACATACCGGATGTGTGGGTCGTAGGATATGGGCTGGATTTTGCTGAGAAGTACCGCACCCTCCCCTATATTGCTGAGATGAAAGCTGGCAACTAGCATCCGGGGAAGCCGAAAAACTGGCTACAGGCTGATAAACCGTACTGATGGAGTGACACAATGTCAGATGCAAAGTTTTACGTTTCGTACGAAGCGATCCACAAAGCTGTGAAGACCCTCGCCGAGCGAGTGCTGCACTCAGATTTTGAACCAGATGTTATTGTAGCTATCGGCTCTGGAGGTTTCATACCGGCCAGGATCCTCAAGACCTTTATTAATAAACCTATCCTGGCAGTCGGTATCTCGTACTACGGAATCGACAATCAGCATCTGGAAGCCCCGCAGAAGATCCAGTGGATTGATGAAGTTGAGCAAAAACTCAGGGGGAAGAGGATCCTGCTCATTGATGAAGTTGATGATACCAGGGTTACCTTAAGCTACTGCGTTCGGGAGCTTCTTCGCCATCAGCCGGAAGAAATCGCAGTGCTCGTGATTCACAACAAACGTAAAGAGAAAGATGCGCAGTTTCCCAAGGAGATAACCAGATACATTCCGGCGATCGAAATTGATGATCGCTGGATTGTCTACCCCTGGGATGCCGAAGATATTGATGATCATAGTTATAAAGCAGCTACCATGAAGGAGTCACAGGTATGAGTGTTAAGGCGATTGTTGGAGCCCAGTGGGGCGATGAGGGAAAAGGAAGAATAGTCGATTATCTCGCACAGAAATGCGATCTTGTTGTGCGGTATCAGGGTGGTGATAATGCCGGACACACGGTAATCAATGATTTTGGCAAATTTGCCCTTCATATTATTCCCTCGGGGATTTTTAACCCCAATACCGTGTGCCTCGTCGGTGCGGGCGCAGTAGTCAATTTCAACACGATGCGTGAAGAAATTGAAGCAATAGAGTCCGCTGGCGTGTCGACTGCCAACCTGTTTGTAGACAAACGCACACATCTGATTCTTCCCTACCACTGTCAACTCGACGGCGCCGAGGAGGCAAGCAAGAAAAAGGGATGGGAAGTAGGTACCACAAAACGGGGTATCGGCCCGGTATATGCCGATAAAGCAGCCCGTGTCGGTATACGGGCTGTGGATATCCTCAACCCGGAGAGACTTAGGACCCGTTTTGAGATGATGCTGCCGAAAAAGAATCGCGAATTGGCCTATTACGGCCTTGCCGAAGTTTCTGTAGACCAAATGATGGAGCTTTGCGCTCAGTGGCGAGAAGAGTTCGGTGATAGGATCATTGATTCTCTCCCGCTTGTACGGGATATGGTGCAAAACCGAAAGGATGTTCTGCTCGAAGGTCAGCTCGGTATTATGAGGGACTTGGACTGGGGTATCTACCCCTACACCACCTCCTCAAATCCGACAGCGGGAGGAACCTGCTCTGGAGCGGGGATTTCACCAAGAAGAATTGAAGAAATTTACGGTGTGGTGAAGGCCTACTCAACCTCAGTTGGAGGCGGACCATTCCCCGTAGAATTGTTTGATGCTGATGGTGAAAAACTCAGGGATGTCGGAGGAGAGTTCGGAGCCACCACCGGCAGACCGCGCAGATGCGGCTGGTTCGACGGTGTGGCAGCAGCCTATTCGTGCTGGATTAACGGGTTCACCCACATTGCAGTGACCAAACTGGATGTGCTAGACGGGTTCGAAAAAATAGGTATCTGCACCGCCTATAAAGTGGGTGATGAGATTATTGACTATGTCCCCGAAACAGGTGAACAGCAAATCGCAGAGCCGCAATACGAGTACTGGGACGGATGGCAAAGTGATACCTCAAACGTGAGAACATGGAAAGACCTGCCGCAGAAGGCTAAAGCATATCTTGAGAGGATCGAAGAGCTCACCTGTGCCCCAATACGGTTTGTTTCAGTCGGCCCTGAGCGCGATCAGATCATTGTGAAAGACTAAACCTCTAGCGGGAGCAAAATAAGATGTCAAAGCTGCAGTTTGATCATACCTCGTTTATCTCACCATTTACCTGGCGCTACGGCAGTAAGCAGATGCGTTCGTTATGGTCTGAAGTCTATAAAAGAAAACTGCTGAGACGCTTTTGGGTCGCCCTAGCGCGTGCCCAGGAGAAGGCCGGCATTGTAACGATGGAACAAGTGCTAGATCTCGAACGCCGCAAAGATGACATCGACATTGAGCGCTCAGCCGAAATAGAGGCCGATATTCAGCACGATCTGATGGCCGAGATCAAAACATTCGCTGAGCAGTGCCCCGCCGGTGGGAGCATCATCCATCTGGGAGCCACCAGCATGGATGCCCTGGACAATATCGAAGCCGTTCGAACTGCTGAAGCCCTCGACTTGATCCTTGCAAGCACAAAAACGCTCCTTGCAACTCTTGCGCGTCTTATCAGCGAGCACGCCGATACCCCCTGTATGGCCTTCACTCATATTCAGCCAGCTGAACCTACGACTATCGGGTATCGACTAGCCCAGTATGGGCAGGACGTGCTCATGGACTTTGAAGAGCTACATCGTGTTCGCCGTCAGATTCGGGGAAAAGGGATCAAAGGGGCAGTTGGCACCAGTGCCTCTTATACTGAGTTGCTCAGAGACACAAACATGTCAACAGATGAACTTGAATCCCTTGTTATGGATGAACTGAATATCTCAGCTTATACCGCAGCTACACAAGTCTACCCCCGTAAACAGGACTGGTTTATCGGTAATGCTCTAGCAGGGCTCGGGGGCTCATTGTACAAGTTGGCCTTTGACCTGCGATTGCTCCAGTCGCCGCCGATAGGCGAATGGGCAGAACCTTTCGGTAGCAAGCAGGTCGGATCTTCAGCAATGCCATTTAAACGCAACCCTATCAAATCAGAGAAGATTGATTCGCTCGGCCGCTATCTGGCTCAGCTTCCAGCAGCTCTATGGGCGAATGCTTCCCACTCCCTTCTCGAGCGCACCCTCGATGATTCGGCCAATCGGCGCGAAATACTGCCTTCTGCATTTCTGTGTACCGATGAAATGCTGAAAACTGCAATAACCATTCTTGACGGCCTGCAGCTTCGTGACGCGGCCAGAAAGAACAATCTGGAAACCTACGGAGTGTTTGCCGCAACCGAACGGCTGCTCATGGAACTCGGCAGAAGGGGGGCTGACCGCCAACAGATGCACGAAGTCATCCGGGAACACTCCCTCACAGCATGGGATACATTGCAAAACGGCGGTGAACATCAGCTCGCCGGCCAGTTATCTGAAGATGTACGCATAACCAGCTACATCAGCACACCTGAGGTGCTATCCATGCTTGATGCCTCCTCCTACATCGGAGATGCCCCCAAACGAGCCCGCACCATTGCCCAGGATATTCTTTCAGTACTCTCATAGCAGTCTCATAGCAGTCGCTTTTTCTGTTTGCACATCATATCGAATCGTATATACTGTACGGGAGGTGTACTGGCTTATGAAGTATATTGTCCGGGCAGCGAGTGTATTACTAGTGA
>JBNJDX010000094.1:0-4373 GCA_051745285.1 Spirochaetota bacterium | reverse complement strand
GCAGCCGAAAGCCGCTGTCAGGACAAGGGCTGTCACAATTGCAATTCCAATTCTGTTCTTTATTTTCATTATATTCCTCCATATAATTCAGGTTCTCCCTGCACTTTCACATCGCAAGGTTGTATAAGTCCCGTACTGCATTGAGCCCAAAAGGTTTCAAAAAATGTGAAACCTTCTTTCTGATTTGATGTATACTCCTAGTAGAGGTGAGGTATCCCAGTGCATAGTTCTTCTTCTGAAACGAACTCCAAACAGGCCGCTGCGCTACAGCGAGATAATGAGATTGATGCGCAAGCAGTGTATCGTACCCTGTTTGAGGATAAGAATGCCTTTCGGGAGATTATGGAGCGCTATACACCGCTATTCTATTCGCTAGTGCGAAATATGGGCGGTGTTACCAGCAGAGAGCAAACTGAAGAACACCTACAGACCATTTTTATGAAACTCTACGAGTCTCTTGACCGCTTTGACCGCGATCGCCGCTTTTTTTCCTGGGCGTATACTATTGCCATAAACTATATTCGCAATCAGATAAAAAAGAGGCCAAAACAACATGATGTAGAGTATATGGATGAGCTGGACAAACCCGAGGGGAGCACTTCCTATCCCAATCCGGAGCAGGCAGCTATCAGGGCTGAGGCAAACGTGTTAGTTGAGCAGGCTGTTAACCAACTAAAGCCCTCGTATCGAGAGGTTTTTACGCTGAGGATGCTCCAGGGCGTGTCGGTGGCCAATACAGCTTCGATTCTAGGAATCCCCGAAGGCAGTGTAAAAACGATCCTCCACCGGGCAAAACGGGAGATAAGGCGGCAACTGCATAAAAAACAGTGGGAAAGATAATTTTTGTGAAACCAGTCGGGCTTTTTGGAATATATGCTGATAGATTAAAGTAGGAGTAATACTGATGTGCGATTGCGGGTATTGGAAAGAACAGATAGAACAGTGGATGGAAACCGCGTGGAAGAGCGAAGGAAGCCAGGTTCCGGTTCCCTATGAGCTGCACTCTCATATTCAGCACTGCACAAGCTGTGCTGCCTCATTAGAGGCCGCCAAACGGCTTGCAGGTCAACTGAGTGAATCACAGTGGCTTGAAGACGATCCCCAGTATATCCAGACAAAAGCAGCTGTCACAGACCGGGTAATGGGAGCCATTGAAGAGCAAAATACCATTCAATTTGTTCCCGATTACCCTAAGAAGAGATCTCCCCGTCGGTGGGGCCAAGCAATAGCCTTGGCAGCAGCGTCTGTCGTCCTGTTGTTTACACTGACCCTTTCCTCCCCGAACGAATCGGAGGAACTCGTGTCGGTTCGTTTAGAATTAACCGCTGAGCAAGCAGAGACAGTGGCAGTCGTTGGGGACTGGAATGACTGGGACCCGGAGGCGCAGAAGCTGCAAAAAACCAATCAAGGCGATACATGGGAGATTGAAATCAAGGTTGAACCGAACGCTGAGTACCGCTATCAGTTTATTGTTGACCATGCAGAATGGATTCCAGACCCTGATGCCCCTGTACAGGTTGAAGATGGTTTTGGCGGCGTGAATTCGGTACTGGTAATATAGCTAAACAGCCTCTGGTAACTTCATTACTTGAGACGAGGAGAAGGCAAAGATGAAAAATATAAAAATGATGCTTGCATTCATGTTGATACTGGTGTTCTCTTCCGGATTAACAATCGTGGCTGAGGAACACCAGGAAACACCACCTTTTGTTCAAGAACTTACCTACAGCCTTCAACAGCGCGGTTGGACTCAGGAAGAGATTACCCGGTTCACCACCCAGGCTCGTGAATTATCATGGGAAGGAACCGAAGGTGCAGATGCGCAATTAGTAGCTTATGCACTCTCCTACAGAGGGGAACATCAGGATAATAACCTCAACCGCGCAAGGCTTGCGCTGGAACTTGCCAGCAGCACCATGGAAATGGAGCGGATGGGCGTCGATCGGGCGACTATGGCACAGAGCGCTGTCCGTGGGGTCCGAAACGTAATCAGCCAGAGTGAGATCCCTGGGAAAGCTCAAAACGGAGGAAACCCGGGCGAGATGATCAGAGAAGCAGTCCGGGAAAACCTACGTGCGGAAGAAGCTAATCGAGCTAGAGTCGAGGCCCGGAGCCTGGGAAAAGAGCAGACCCAAAGTGGCAGACCGAGCAATGCTGGAAGGCCTAGCGGCCCTCCGTCATCCGCCAGATAGACAACTGTGTGGTAACATGAAGAAGCGACAAGGAGCGAATGTGTGAAAGATACCCTGACTAAGACGACTATCTCACTTCTGTTTCTGCTGCTGCTCTCCGGCGCGGGACTGTGGGGTAGCTCCGTAGAGAGTCTGCTAACCACCTTGTCGGAACGCTTCGAACATAGTCAGGAACAGACCGAAGCGATTGGAGAGGTTTTTTCGAAAGCTGAACAGCAGGATATCCCTGAAAAAATGTTGCTGCCCCGCCTTCAAGAGGGAATAGCTAAGCAGGTTGAACCAAATAGAATTCTACACGTTCTCGAGCGGGAATTGGAAGCGTACGTATTGGCTCGTGAGGTCTTTCATACTACAATGGGAGAGGGTGCTACTGCTGATTTGCTCGAAGAACATCCAGCAGTATGGACTCGAACAGCTACCTTGTCTCTTCAGGGCTTCAGTGAAGCGGAGATTATATTTCTTGTACAAACATTCAGCCAGTTAGAACGTAAAAACAATTGGAATTTCTACCGAAACGGAAGCAGTCTCTACTCCGCCCTTTTGAGGTGGGGTCTCAATGAGCGGACTACTCGTGAGCTCACCTCTACTGTTGCGCAATCACGTCTTGAAGGCGAGGAATACGAACAGATTCTTTCAATCATTGCCTCGGGCTCCCAGCATCGCTTGTCGCCTGAGACAATGGCAGAAAGAATTATCAAAGCACTGCCGCATGCCCGTTCGGCTGCTGAACTTGAAAGGAGGGTATTGAATTGATCCGAAATACCGCACCACATACATTGACTCTGCAACGTATAACCGGTTTTCAGCTGCTCGCTTTGGGACTGCTGACGGTGTTGTATTTCTTTTTGCCCTCAACGCTTTCGGCCTCCGACCATTCACTGTTCATTGGAACCTTTGGAGAGTACCAGCTTACAGGTAGTCCGGACGAGCAAAGTGAGTCCAGTTATGATTTCGGCACCTATGGGTTCTACAACTTTCGCTCGTTTTTGGAGAACGGGGACTATGTCACAGCAAAGGCATCCGCTTCCCTGTCAGGTCTCTCTCCTGAGCGAGACCTGCATGATTCCAAACGTCTTGAACTCGGTTATAATGCCCAGATCGGTGACAGTTCCCTTGAGTTCAACACCTCGCTTACGAGTTCATTTCTGCCTGAATCCTATATCAACCCGACCTGGAAGACTGTGTATCGCATGCAGCGGGGAAGAGAGGAGATAAATCCGTCTCTTGCCTACCGCGGTGGATATGTAAATTCAGAGGGAAGCCCTGCCCATCACTATCATGAGGGTGAAATTGGCTTTTCATATAGTCCCACTGTTGAACTCAGTACACGTACGCTTCTGTACACCGGTGTTGACCTCTGGATAGAAAGTGGCCAGAGAGATGAGTTTGTCGGACTCCAGCAGGAATTGAACGGCTTGCTCGGTTATTTCTTCACGTGGTCGTTAACCGGTAACCTAGACTACACTCGATCAGATGTTGCAACCACGCATAAAGCAGCCGGTTCCATTACCGGCCAGGTTGAGTGGTCACCCTCGCGAAAGGTCACCCTCTCTGCCAGCCCGCTGCTTGAACTGGCCTACCTGCCTGACAGCGGTACCTGGAACACCTCTATTGAAGGCCTCCTGCGTGTTGACTATGTTATTCGTGATGGCCTGTTTGTCTACACCGAGGGCGCTACCTCACGCAGCCACAACGGGGCAGATGGCACAACACCCTGGAGTGCAACAATCACCGGTGGAATTGATCTGAGTCTCTACTAGGCTATGGGTTTACCAAGGAATTAAAGGAGCTGTCGCAGAAGTAATAATGCAACAGCCCCTTGGTCTCTTCAGCTAATGGCACCCTGCGTGCCACCACGATTGGGTAACTGATTCTTTTGTTTAGTGTTCCCGTTGCCAAAGACAACAGCGTCAAAATCAGATGACCTCATCGACAATGTTTTTAAACTCCGCGTCTGTCAGAAGCCCCCGTTTTTCTATTCCTTCAGCTTTGACGCGTTTTAGTATCTCTGCGACCTGATCATCGGAGACTTCTGAATAACCTAGTTTCTCCAACTCATAGAGCACAGACATTTTCCCGCTCTTTTTACCCAGTACAACCTGCCCCTCTCTACCGGTCAGCTTTGGATCTGTTGCAAACATAGCCAGGGGCTCTTTCATGACAAGATCAATACCGATACCG
>JBNJDX010000093.1:0-4589 GCA_051745285.1 Spirochaetota bacterium | reverse complement strand
ACGGGCTCTTTCCGGAGAAAAAGCTACCAGCAGACAGATCGAGCGCGTTCTGGAAGCCGGTCATCTTGCCCCGTCTTGTTTCAACAATCAGCCGTGGCGTTTTGTCCTATTCGAACGTGATGAGGAGTTGTCGAGTATTGCCCAGGCATTGTCAAAAAACAACAGTTGGGCGCTGAAGAGCGCTTTTGTTGTTGCTGCTTGTACAAGGGCGGCTGATGATTCAAATTTGAGTGATAACCGTTCCTATGCGCTGTTTGACACAGGATTGGCAGTGGAGAACATGATGCTTCAGGCAGTTCATGAGGGCCTTATCGCCCATCCAATGGCCGGATTTGACCCGTTTAAGGTGAAAGAAATCTCCGAGATACCTGAGGACGTGACGATAATTGCCTTGGTAGCCTTTGGGTTTCCGGGAAAAGTGGAAGACCTTCCCGAAACGCTGCAAAAGCGGGAAGCTGCACCCCGAAGCCGTAGACCGCTTGATGAGGTAGTTTTTCGCGGTAAGTGGGAGCAGTAGTGCCCTTTGAGACAGAAGGTAAGCTCGTCATTGGAGTAGCTTCAAGTGCGCTCTTTGAACTTACAGACTCGGATAACGTATTCAGAGAGGAGGGAGAGCGCACCTATCGGGCTTATCAGCGGGAGCATGAGTTCGACATTCTCCCCCGGGGAGTAGCGTTTCCTTTTATACGAAGGCTGCTCAGCCTTAATGATGTCTTCCCAGATGCCAGACCGATTGAGGTTATCCTGTTTTCAAGAAATGATCCGGATACCGGACAGCGGGTTTTCAACAGTATCCAGCATTATGGACTGGAAATATCCCGGGGAGTCTTTCTCAGTGGGGCTTCCCCATACAGATATCTGAAGGCTTTCAATACTTCCTTGTTTCTTTCTGCCAACTACGAAGATGTAGTCAAAGCAGGGGAGCACGGCTGTGCTGCCGGGGTTGTTCTGAGCACGTCCCTCAGTGAAGATGAGAATGATGAGCAACTCAGGGTAGGATTCGATTTTGATGGCGTTATTGCCGATGACGGTGCCGAGACGGTATATCAGCGAAACAAGAACCTGGAAGAGTTTCACAGATCTGAAAGCAGTCAGGTTAACAGGCCCCATAACCTTGGTCCGCTTGGGGATTTTTTCATTAAACTCAATGCTCTGCAAAAACTCGAACGCCAGCGTAAGGATGAAGATCCCAGCTACCATAAACGAATCAGGACAGCCATGATTACTGCCCGTAACGCACCGTCAAACAGGCGGGTGGTAACTACGCTGCGTGCCTGGAATGTAACAGTTGATGAAACCTTCTTTCTCGGTGGTATAGCGAAAAAACAGGTGCTTAACATATTCAAGCCCCATATATTCTTTGACGACCAGCGAAGCCATCTTGACCCCTCAGCGGAGTTTGTTCCCTCTGTACATATTCCGTTTGGTCAGATTAATGCATAAAAAACTGCCGACATGAACTGCCGGCAGTAACGATGTACCCATAATAAACTTTTTACCTTTCAATTAGATACTACAGAGAGAGTCAGTGTATCGGAGTAGGAGTCAGAACTCGCTACAAACTGACTGTCGCTGTAAGCTACAGCCAGCTCTTCTACAGCGTGTTCTGAGCCAGATAAAACATATCCTCCCAGCCTAGCGCTGCCATTATGCAGGGTTACTACTTCTCCCCTATAGAGGATCTGGTATTCCCTATGGCTTCCGCTTTGTGACCCGGTTAATACCCCATGGTCGGCAGCTATTCGCTGCGCGTTGGCTGAACTGACCTCAACTGTATAGCCTCTCTGTTTTGCAGTTGAATTCTCTTTGATAGTTCCTACAAGAGCCGTACCGCTTTCGTCAGTCAACTCCAGTCTTTCTCGCTCACCGTTCGGCTGAACCTCAACGGCTTCGCGTTCAGGCACATAGCCTGTCAGCGTAAGCGATTCTGTTGCTGATGCAGCTGCGGCGTAACTGATAATCAAAACCATGTAAAGAAGAATCACAACTAAGGATTTAAGTTTAGTACTCAATTTAGTACCCCTTGTGTGATTTTTCTTACTTTTTTACGCAGCTTTTTGTTAGGCTTTTTAAAATTAGACTGGTTTTGTTATGAACTTTTTCTTTTGTGTATTATGGATACATAGTAAATATACATGAGATAGGGGCAAAAGGCAAGGGCCCGCAGCTTGAAGGGATAATGAATACATGGCTAATTTGCTGTTATTTGGAAAGTTAAGCTGTCGCTATAGTCACCGGCGGGTTTCCATTCAAATTCATCGATAATTATTTCAAAGGGGAATCTGCTGCCCTCTGTTCCTGTAGGCACCCCTTGTTGGATTACTTCGATGGGTGCCTGGGAGCTGAGCGGATACTCAATTCCGGTAAACATGAAGGTGTAGGGTACTGTTTCCTCTAGTTGGATATGCTTGAGAGACCCTCCGTTAATCGATGCCACGCTTATACTGTAGGGCACTGTCGACTGTGCAATAACATCGGCTTGCTTCTTATCTCCGGGGGCGAGCGTCCCAAAATCCATTGAATACGATTTTGTACCGCCTTCAGAATCTCCCCCTCTGCCGACAATCAAGATACCCACAGAATGAGAGGGAGAGACGGTGATATGAATATCGACAAGATCGTACAAGTGCCAGGCTTGTCCATCCACCGAAGCCCAGAGATTAAGTGTTACTGTATCCTCATAGTCACCTAAGGTGGTGTCCTGGTTTTCTGGAATCTCTATTGTGAACGAAAAGGACTTTTCAAAGTTATTATATTCATTCTGGTGCTCTGGCTGGAAAAAGATCAAATCCTGAAAGTACCGAGCCTGACGAAGGGTGAGAATTACGTTGCCGTAGGAATTGTAGAGGTTGTATCGCAAGGTCGCTTCGGGATCCTGGTTGTTAACGAGTGTTCGGGGATAAAAGCTGCCCCGCCCCCCACTACTCATACCGATTACAAAAAACTCATACTCAGATCCGCCTCGCCTCTGGTACTCTACAGATATGTATTGATCACTGTGTGTCGCCCGGCCGCTTGCATAGTCCAGGGTAAGATCAGCAGGTGATGGGTAGTCGCGAAATTCCAGAACGGTGTTTCCAACATTGTTGATGGTCCCACCTTCCTCAGTTGAGGGTTCACCCCCCCCATTCGAGGTGCCCTCGTGTAAAAGGGCGCGATACACTTCCTGAATACTGCCGTTAGACTGAGCCTGAAGGCTTTGCCATGGTACCAGAAAGACAGGAAGCATGAGTAGCGCTAGAAAAGCGAGAGTTGTTTTATATCGACGATGTAAACCCACGCGTGGATTATACTACCATAATGGGTATTTGGGAAGGGACTGGAAAACAGGAGATCAATTTGCCGAGATCTCAAAGGTTACGTTGTCGCTGTAATCCCCTTCAGGTGCCGTGCTGACATCACTCACAGTGATTTCTATATCATATAGCTCACCTAAACTGGATGTCGGCATCGCGCTGCTGACTATTTCTACAGGGAGATTGCTTGATCCAGCGAGAGCAATCGGTCCTCCCCCGTTTACGGACATGGTATACGGGATAAAATCCTGCGTGTACTGATGCTTGAGCCTGCCGCCGTACTGGGAGGAGACACTGATTGAGTGGACAACATTCGCACGAGCTATTGCATTGGTGGATTGTGGTGCCGGGTTTCCACTGAGATTTCCGAATTCCATGGTATACGGTTCAGCATCTGGAGAGTATACACTGTTGTCGGTAATGGTAATATCCAGGTGGGGCTGTGCATATACGCTAAGCTCAACTGGAATCTGACTGCCTGCTGAATCCGGTGAAGTGCTCTCCGCGGGGGAGCTGTAGAGATCAAGCGCGATGTTGTCAGTGTAGGTTCCTGCCGGGACAAACTGGTCTGCCGGGATCTTGATATAATAGGTATGTGTCTTTAGCTGCACCACCTGCTCAAATCGATCGGCATGCGTTGCCGGAAAGAGGTGGAAGAGCACATTATTTTTGTTGATTTCACCAGTGAAATTCTGCACGATATCCTGGTGGCCGCTATCTTTGTATATATTGTAGTTGAGTACAGTCAAACCGTTGCTGTGAACCAGCTGTCGTTGAGTAATATTGGAACTTGCCCCGGCAGAGGCAGTAATATAGGTGTAAAGGGGGTCGAAGTCCCGTCCGTTTCTAGGAGTACCTCCATCAAGGATGCGTTGAACAGCAACCTGAGCTTCAGCATTCTCCTGGTTGGTAGCATCATAGGTGAGGGAGATACTGGAGTCTGAGGCGTTTTCTTCCAATGTCAGCACAGTACCTGCCGGGGGCGCTGCGAATAGCATCACCGGTATAAGAAATAACAACATCAGGATCTTTTGCAATCTGTTTTTTGTCATGATCATCACTTTTTGTCTTTGCCTTAAAGGCAGTCTCAGCAGGTCTCATCCCTTTTGTTCAGGTTTTTTCTCGCCATACAACAGGAGGGACCTCCCCTTTCTTTGCTATCACCCGCTTAGCGCAGGGCGAAAGCACCCGTTTTTAAAACACTTTATACGAGGCCGGGATAACCAGATCCTTGGCACGCATAACTCCTGTTTCTCCTTCTGGAATGGATAGTGAAAAAGTTATTCCTTCCCC
>JBNJDX010000092.1:0-4656 GCA_051745285.1 Spirochaetota bacterium | reverse complement strand
ATTAAAACAGAGGACTACGTACTCAGTGCTCGAACAATGGGTATCTCACACTGGAAGATACTCACGCGGCATGTACTGCCGAATACGTTTTCCTTTTCAATCATCCAGGTAACTCTTGCCATACCTGGTTATATCCTTGGAGAGTCGGCCTTGAGCCTCCTTGGGCTTGGTATCACCGAACCCCAGGCTTCCTGGGGCCTGATGCTGTCGGTAGCCAGGAATACCCGGGTGATACAGGATTTTCCCTGGGTACTCATACCAGGAGTAGCTATTTTCCTGGCTATCCTTGCTTGGAATTTTTTCGGTGACGGCGTTCGCGATTCAGTAGATCCAAAGAGCAGACACTAAAAATGTTGCAGGAGTAACTATGGCTAACGTACTGCTAGATATACATAATCTGCGCACTTATTATCATATGCACGGATATACTGTCCGAGCCGTTGACGGGGTGGATTTCGTTATCAATGAGGGAGAGAGCATCGGGGTCGTAGGTGAGTCAGGGTGCGGAAAGAGCCAGACAGCCATGTCGATTATGCGGCTAATCCCCGATCCGCCGGGGAGGATTGAAGAGGGGGAGATTTTTCTGAAAGGGAAAAACCTGCTTACCTTAGGGGAAGATCAAATGCGGAAGATCAGGGGGAATGATATTTCCATGATCTTCCAGGAGCCTATGACCTCCCTTAACCCGGTGTTTACTGTGGGGTATCAGCTTTCGGAGGGACTGCTGCTGCACCGTGATATGACAAAGGAAGATGCTCTTTCTGAAAGTCTCAGGCTGTTGAAGATGGTCGGTATCAGTGATGTTGAGAGCCGGGTGAAGGAATATCCTTTTCAACTTTCAGGGGGCCTTCGCCAGCGGGTAATGATTGCGATGGCTATGGCCTGTGAGCCCTCCCTCATGATAGCAGATGAGCCGACGACAGCATTGGATGTGTCAATTCAGGCTCAGATCCTTCGGCTGATGCGGGATCTTCAGCAGAAACAAAACACTGCGACCATGTTTATTACCCATGATTTGGCTGTGATTGCAGGCTTCACCCAACGGGTCATGGTTATGTATGCGGGTGTGGTTGTGGAGATGGCTGCTGTTCGAGAGATTTTCAAGCATCCGCTGCATCCTTATACGCAGGGGCTGCTTTCATCAATTCCTGTGCTGGGGGCGAATAAGAATGATGCTGAGGGTAAGAGGAGGTTGCTCCACACAATTCCCGGGACTCTCCCTGATCCGAAACGGCCAATGATCGGGTGCAGGTTCGCCGGCCGGTGTTCGAGAGTGATGAAGAAGTGTCGGGAGGCTGAACCTGAGCTTGTGACAATTGATACTGGTCATCAGGTGCGCTGCTTCCTCCACAGTGACGAGATTAGAAAGACGCCGTCTCATATTGATGTATCACATAAGCCGCGACAAAAGCGAAAAAAAAGAGGTGGCAGACGTGGGTAGGCAACTGTTGTCAGTTCGCAATCTAAAAAAAGTTTTTCCGGTCAAAGCTGGTCCATTTTCCAGAAAATCACTGGACCTTAAGGCAGTCGACGGAATAAATATGGACATACGCAGTGGAGAAACTATAGGGCTTGTTGGTGAATCGGGATGCGGAAAGACAACTGTAGGCCGCTGTATCCTCCGGCTTTATACCCCGGATGAGGGCAGGCTGTTCTTAGAGCCGGAGAAGTTTTCCCAGGAGATTGCCCAGACAGAGGAGCTTGACGCCAAGCGGATGGAGCTGGAGGGCAGAATAGAAGAGATGCAGAGAGAGCTTGGTGGCCCGAAGGTTTTTCACAAAGAAATACTAGATCTCACAAAACAGGTTCTTGAGCTTCGAACCCGCTCTAATCACATTGCCCGAAAAACCGATATTCTTTCAATGGACCGTGATGCGCTTCATCAGGCACGCAGAAGGATACAGATGGTGTTTCAGGATCCATGGGCATCATTGAATCCGGTGATGCTGGTAAAAGATATTGTCGGAGAGGGGCCTCGAGAATATGGTACCCATAAGGGACGTGAACTGGAGAAATGGGTTTTTGAGCTTCTTGACAAGGTGGGACTTCCGCGCACCGCGGCAAATAGATATCCTCATGAATTCTCCGGGGGACAGCGCCAGCGTATCGGTATTGCCAGAGCTCTGAGCCTCACCCCGGATTTAATTGTCTGTGATGAACCGGTAAGCGCCCTTGATGTGTCAATACAGGCTCAGGTAATAAACCTGCTGATTCAGCTGCAGGATGATTTCGATTTAACCTTTTTGTTCATTGCACACGATCTCAGTGTAGTGCAGTACGTATCAAATCGTGTAATGGTCATGTACCTTGGCAAGATGGTTGAAACTGCCTCTGCCACACAGCTCTACGGGCATCCGCGTCATCCCTATACCATTAGTCTGCTCTCTTCCATACCTGTTGCCGATCCAGATCATGAGGGTGAGGAAATAATCCTTGAGGGAGAAGTTCCCAGCCCCGTGAATCCGCCTTCGGGCTGTTCGTTTCATCCACGCTGTCAGTTTGCAACTGATATCTGCAGGAAGATAACACCTGACCTTGAAAAAGACAGGAACGGACATTTGATTGCCTGTCACAATCCCCCCAACGAGTAGCCATGGTTTCGGTACGTTCCCAATATGTACTGCAGGTGTCCGATCCACGATCTCCACGCCTGGTCATCAGCCCCCTGAAGCGGCTGCTTTTCGGGGGAATAGCACTCCTGCTTGCAGCGGCACTCTGTTCTGGCGCTGCTGCAGCGGAAACAATTGAGCTGTCTCCGGGATTATTATTCTTTATCACCCTGTTACTTGTTTCTGTCGCGATCGCCGCCTATGGGAAGTCCTGGGTGTTTCTGCTGGATACGCAGAAACTGGAACGGCGGTGGAGCCTCTTCGGGCTGGTCCTCTACAGGCAACAATATCCGCTTGCTGCCCTGAGTCGGATTCAAGTTGAACAGGTGCGTCTGTTATCGGAGGCAGGAAGACCCCAAGGTGGTTCTTCTTTTTCAGCAAAGGGTTCCTATTTTGAAAGGAGAAAATATTATTTCAAGCTTGTACTGATGTTTACCGATCAGCGCATGGTAGTAGATGATGGAACTGATGGAGCCCATATGAAGCTGCTTGCCCAAGGACTTTCTGCTGCGGTGGGAGTAGGATGGACATCTCTCGAGGTATAAGCAGCCTATGATGGGTCGTTTGGACATGTGCTGACCTGAAGGCATCGGGATATCCGGCTGCGGATGTCAACTTCCTTGCACTTGAAGCGATGGCTGAGCGTACCTGCTCAATCGATGCATTCCTGAAAACTATGAAGCCGCTGTCTGCTATCTGCAGAATACTGGGAAACCAGGCTAAAAACACCTGCCACAGTACACCAGATGGAGTCTTTTTGTGTCTTCTGTGCAGTTGCTGTCTGTATGAAGCTTCCCTTGTGTCACAGCCAGACGCTGCTTCACTCCGGTATGTTAAAGTTCGTCGAGTCAAAGCGGTCACTGCCGAGCCAGATGTCAATCTTTATGCCGTCGTCGGTTCTAGAGACTTCCCCATGCTTGACCTGCATACCGACTAGATCCAGTCGGGCGCCGCTGAACAGATCGTGACCGGTCATGCTGCCGTAATATCCTGCCAGTTCCGGCCGCTTCTTCCGGGACAGGGCCTGTGAAATATCCTCTATTTCGCTATCGGAATGCGGATTGTCGTCAAAGACACTTAAGTGCAGCCCGTCAGGTTCCTGATGGAGAGATATAACCATCCGTCTCGGATTTCCTTCCAGTATGAAATTAGACAATTCTCCGATCATCTGCAGTAAAAATTCTTTTCGTTTCATAACATTCATTCTCCGCCAGTTCTGTGTTTTTTGCGTTCCATTTGTTCATACGGATCAGGCCGTGTGTTACGGAACCACTCAATAACTGAAAACATCAAAGCCGCCGTCAGACCTCCTGCAAATCCGTTATTGTATAAATCAATTCCACCGTGCCAGGCGCCTGTCCGTTCTACCATCACCAGATGGAGAAAGCCTGCGATGATTCCAGTCAGAGGGCCGAATTCCCCTGCCAGCGGCGCCAGTGTCGTCACGAACAAGGCCGCAAGCAATGGACCGGGGGCAGAAAGCGCTTTTCCGAATACCAGACAGCTGATGACAACGCCGGCCATGACCGGAATACAGTTGCGCACATGCTTGCCAAACACACCAAACCCCATTACTGTGAACATTCCTCCCAGCACTGGTCCGTTGAAATCTCCGCCGACCGCCCAGACATACAGCCACGTAAGCAGACCGAGCAGCCCGGCATTGAAGAGAGCTCCTCCGTTAGAAACGCTGTCCATAAAGTCTGAGGGCAGACGTCCAGACAGCTTCTGTATCCGCAAAAAATCCTTCAGCACTGCTTTCTTATCAAGGAGGATTCCGATTAGAAGCAGATAACATGATATGAGAGGAATCAGCCAAATCAGTAGCGGTATGGGCTCGGAGAGCCAGAGTATATCTATTGCAAGACTGCCACCTGCTGCATTCAGCACAGAGGCGGCAAACAGACCTATAAAACCGCAGGTCAGACCCATGTTGTACAAATTGTACCCCTGATGCAGATGCAGCATTGCCATAGCTGCAGGGGGAAGCAGAATGCCTGCGATTATTCCTGCAGTAGCACCGGCAAGCAGCCGTAGAGCGATGTAT
>JBNJDX010000091.1:0-4800 GCA_051745285.1 Spirochaetota bacterium | reverse complement strand
TTGAAGTTTGGTCTGCCGACCCGGTTTTCCAGAATCCAGTTGCGGGCGAAGACACCCTCACGAATATCCCGGAGCACATGACGCATCTCCTTACGGGTATCCTCAGTGATAATTCGCCGGCCGGTCATGTAGTCACCGTACTCAGCCGTATCGCTGATGGAATAACGCATGTATTCAAGTCCGCCCTGGTTGATCAGATCAACGATGAGCTTCATCTCATGGCAGCACTCAAAATAGGCCATGGTAGGGCTGTATCCGGCCTCAACAAGGGTATCAAAGCCAGCTTTAATCAGCTCGGTTACCCCGCCGCAGAGAACGGCCTGCTCGCCAAAGAGATCTGTCTCAGTCTCTTCCTGAAAACTTGTCTCGAATACGCCGGCTCTGGCTCCACCGATTCCGGCGGCATAGGCTAAGGCTACCTCTTTTGAATCCCCGGAAGGATCCTGTTCAACTGCGATCAGACAGGGAACGCCCTTGCCTTCCTGATACTGACTGCGCACGGTATGCCCGGGACCTTTCGGCGCTATCATGATGATATTAACCTCTTCACTCGGCTTGATCTGTCCGAAATGGACGTTGAATCCGTGCGCAAAGGCAAGATAGCTTCCCTGTTTCAAGTTCGGTTCAATACTCTTCTTAAACAGGTCGGCCTGATATTCGTCATTGACGAGAATCATGACGATATCAGCTGCAGCCGCAGCATCTTCGGCTGTCGCTACTTTCAAACCATCTTCTTGGGCCCGCTTCCATGACTTGCTCCCCTCATAGAGCCCGACGATTACATCAATACCCGACTCGTGCAAGTTGAGAGCATGGGCATGTCCCTGGCTGCCGTAGCCAATGACGGCTACCGTTTTTTCTTCGAGCAAACTCAAGTTTGCATCAGATTCATAATAGATTGTTCCTGTTTCCCACATGGTGATTACTCCTTTTTATTCATATCTTCACTGATGGTCATATCTCCGCGTCCGATAGCGGCCATGCCGGTACGGACGATCTCTTTTATGCCGTAGGGTTCTAATAGATGCACAAAAGCAGATATTTTATCCTGATCACCAGTTATTTCCACTGATATTGATGTACTGTCCACATCAAGAATTTTGGCTTTGAAAATGTCAATAATCTGGACTACTTCCGAGCGCTCTTTCTGACCGACGCTTATTTTCAGCAGTACCAGCTCCCGGTAGACAGACTCAGGAGGTTTGAGTTCTTTGATATGGAGTACATCGATAAGTTTTTCCAGCTGTTTTGTAATCTGCTCAAGAACCGTATGATCTCCGCTGACAACAATTGTCATCCGTGATATCTCGGGATTCTCCGTCTCTCCCACAGAGAGGCTGTTAATATTGTACCCCCTTCTGCTGAACAGGCCGGCAATTCGGCTGAGAACGCCTGAGTGGTTATTAACCAGTACTGATAAGATGTAACGATCCATTCATCTCTCCTTTCTTCCTACTGCCTGCGAGGCCGGAGAGGCTGCAGGCTGCATGGCGGTATAGATACGACTATGCCGCTTATGCTATATGATTCCCGAAGCGGATGAGTTATCGTTCGATACCTCGCCCCGGGCCCGATATACGCTTACAAGGGCCATACAAGCTCTATAGGTTAATAATGACGCTAATGACAGATAACAGCACAATGACAGGGGTAACTGCAGGTAGCTGAAGGGAGATAAGGACAGCAGCAATGACAGGTAGGAGGAGCACTATACGTGCAATAATGGTCTTCGTGGAAGGATGGGAAGAATTGGTTGCAGAACAGCGTGTGTTCTGGGGGTTCTGACTGGTTCCTTGATACGCCATAGGGTTCGCAGACGGATACCCGTTTGGCGTGCAGGAACGCTCCATACACATTGTCATACTATACCTCTGTACAAACGTAATTTGTCTTCATTTATAAACCCTGGGTCTTGCCTTAGTCAATAGAAGCACCCGAAAAAAGTAGTAAAACAGAATATTTATTGTATAAATATTACAATTTCTGCATAAGATCATTGAACAACACCCGATGAGCAAGTATTCTTGGCCATTATGGATAGAATAATTCAACCTGCTACCATCTCAGGGTCGCTTACCGTCCCTGCCTCAAAATCTCAGACAATCAGAGCGTTGTTGATCGCAACTGCCGCTGAAGGGCAAAGCACCATAGGCAATCCGCTCAGTTCACAGGATACCCTTGCCTGCGTTGAAGCCTGCCGGGCTATGGGTGCTGAAATCGAAATGGATCGTGACCCGTGGAGGGTAACCGGCACGGGGCTCCCGGCAGCAGCTTATCAAGAGAAAACACCACAACCGCTATTCATCGATGTCAAAAACTCAGGAACCACCCTCTATCTTGGAACGGGAATCGCCGCTGCCCTTGGGGTCCCGGTGGTCTTTACCGGGGATGAGCAAATCCGAAACAGACCTGCTGCCCCCCTGCTTTCCAGTTACCAGGACTTGGGGGCCCGGATAAGCTGGGAGCCTCAAACAGCCGGTGAGGTTGCCCCGGAAGCTAAAGAAGGCTGTCCCCCCTTCCTGATACACGGTCCGCTTCTTGGCGGCCGGACTACAATTTCATGTCCAACCAGTCAGTATCTTTCCAGCCTGCTGCTCGCAGCCCCCCTGGCTGGAGGAGAGAGCCACATTACTGTACCGCTTTTGTATGAACGCCCGTACGTCGAGATGACGATCCAGTGGCTTGAAGAACAGCATATCGTTCTGCACAGACGAACTGACCCGGTTGACGAGTTTTTCATCCCCGGCAACCAGGGGTACCGACCATTTGACAAAAGGATCTCCGGTGATTTTTCCTCTGCCTCCTTTTTCCTGTGCGCTGCGGCCGTGACCGGAAGCTCAATTACCCTTCTCGGTCTCGATCAGAACGATGTCCAGGGGGATAAAGATATTCTCACCTGCCTTGAGCAGATGGGATGCACTGTTCAGTGGAACGGCAGCAGCGTGACGCTTTCAGCCCCCGCCGGCGGTCTTACGGGAGATGTCAGCCTCGATCTGAATGCAATTCCCGACACCCTGCCGGCTTTGGCAGTAACAGCCTGCTTCTGTCAGGGGACGGTACGCCTGGAAAACGTTCCCCAGGCCCGCATAAAAGAGACTGACAGAATCGCTGTCATGTGCAGCGAGCTGCAGAAACTCGGGGCTGACATCAGAGAGCTGGAAGACGGGCTTGAAATCCACGGAACCGGAACACTCTCTGGAGGAACCGTAACAGGCCACGAAGATCACCGCGTTATCATGGCCTGCGCCGTAGCTGCACTTGGCTGTGAGACCCCGGTTACTATCGAGGGTACCGGGGCTGTTGACATTACCTGCCCGGATTTCTTCACCCTGCTTGCCGAAGTGACCTGCGATCGGTAGAATGCCTCTATCTTCTAACGGAGGAACAATTATGAGCGTTATTGATCTCAGAAGCGACACGACGACAAAACCCACTGAGGCCATGCGCAACGCTATGGCACAGGCAGAGGTCGGTGATGATGTCTACCGGGAGGACCCGACGGTAAACCAACTCGAACAGACGGCCGCTGAAATTACCGGAAAAGAGGCTTCCCTTTTTGTCACCTCCGGCTCAATGGGCAACCTGATCGCCCTCTACCTGCTTGGCGGCAGAGGAAACCAGGTGCTCACTCATCGTGACAGCCACATTATCGGTCATGAAGTGGCCTCACCTGCAGCGATTGCCGGAGTGCTCCCGATCGGGCTTGACGGTGAGCGAGGACTGCTATCGGTACAGGAGATTGAACGCCATCTCCACCCCGAAGACTATACAGTCAGTTCAACAACCCTCATAGAGGTAGAAAATACTATGAACGGCACGTGCTACCCGCTTGAGCGGCTGCAGGAAATCCGCCGTTGTGCCGATTCTCACAATCTCCTGGTGCACATGGACGGGGCCAGAGTGTTCAATGCCGCTGCCAAACAGGAGGTGCCAGTCAGTGAAATCTGCCAGTATGCCGACTCAGTGAGTTTCTGTCTCTCCAAGGGACTCGGCACTCCCGCCGGGAGCATGCTCTGCGGGACAAAGGAATTCATCGGGAAAGCTCTTAAGGTCAGAAAGATGCTCGGCGGCGGCATGCGCCAGGTGGGGATTCTCGCTGCGGCCGGAAATTACGCTCTCGAACACCATGTCAAACGACTGCGTGAGGACCATGATCACGCCCGGCTGATTGCCGAGGCTCTCGCCCAAACGAGCTGGGCACGCATTTCTCCGGACGAGGTGGAGACAAACATCATCTTTGTAGAAACGCCCGATATACCGGCAGAGGCCGTGGTCCGTGCTCTTCAGGAGAAGCAGATTTTGTGTTTTGCCATGGGAGCACACACACTGCGCCTGGTTACCCATCTGAATATAAGTCCAGCGGATGCACAGCGGGTCGCTGAAGTCGTAGGCAGCCTCTCCTTTTCGTAACCTCCGGAGTATTGAAAAAAATACTGCATGATTATACCATTTTTATACACAAAACTGTATACAGAGTGGACAAAACCCTGCTTCTCCTCTATATTGAACGCTAAGATACGGAGAAGGGACACCAACCGATGCAAAATACTGCTCCAAACGGATCAATTATGGCTGAACTTGGAGGTGTCCGGACAGAACGTGCACGACGTTGAGCTGTGCTTCGCATCGGGTTGTGAGAGAACGTTTGTTCCAGTCATTGCTGGAATGGAACGATATATGTGAGGATCGTAGTAACTCATAAGGAGGTTTAAATATGAGAAAAACGATGGTTATTATGGTGGGGTTACTGTTTCTGAGTGCATCCACCCTGTTTGCTGCTGGAGCTCAGGAAGCAGCACC
>JBNJDX010000090.1:0-5036 GCA_051745285.1 Spirochaetota bacterium | reverse complement strand
TATCACGGAGGCATGATGACAAAAGGAACACAGGCAAACCAACCATTGACAGGGTCAGAGATTCTCGTGAGAAGCTTGAACGACCTGGGGGTCAAACACGTCTTCGGGTATACAGGGTCGGCAATCCTGCCGGTTATGGATGAGCTGGGAAAAAGCTCCATTGAGATTATTGTCAACGCCAATGAGCAGTGTGCTGCTTTTAGCGCCGCGGGTTACTCCCGGTCCAGTCATCGGGTGGGAATAACAATCGTGACTTCCGGACCGGCGATTACCAATACCCTTACCGCCGTTGCTGATTCCTTTGCGGATAGTATCCCCCTTATTGTCATAGCCGGGCAGGTTCCAGAACATAAAATTGGCACAGACTCCTTCCAGCACATTGATGTTGCCTCGGTGTTCGGCCCCACTGCAAAGAAGGTGTTTTCGGTCAATGCCATTGATAACATTGAATCTGTGGTCAAAGATGCCTATTTCATAGCGCAATCGGGGAAGCCGGGACCCGTGGTCATAGATATGCCCATCAATCTCCAGCAGCGTGCAGCTGTGTATGAGGGCAGCAGGCCCGACAGGTTCAGCAGTGTGTACGAGCATGAAAGCCACCTTTCAGATGCTCAGTGTGCTCAGTTCTTCCAGCTGCTGCAGGAGGCGAGGCATCCTCTGCTCTATCTGGGGGGTGGGCTGAATAACGAAGCAGGCAGTAAAGCAATCCGGCGGTTTAATAACCTGTTTCGCATTCCATCAGTCAACACCCTCATGGCAAAGGGCGTTGTGGATGAACGCGGAGAGACAGACCTTGGGATGCTGGGCATGTTTGGCACCCCGTATGCCAATAAGATCATTCAAAAAAATGATTTCTTTTTTGCTCTGGGAGTTCGCTGGGATGACAGGGTCGCGGAGAAGGTAGGATTTGCCATCCATTCAAAGATTGCCTTTGTGGATATCAATCCGCAGAAAGTTTATCAGATTCGCAATGAGCGGAAACCAGAGTTTTCGTTTATCGGCGATGCGGCTCTGGTACTAAACGACTTGGCTGACTATGCGGAAAAAAAGCAGATTAGCATCTCCATAGACGATTGGAGAAGCTATGCTGCCAGCCTTAAACGCAGGTGGCCTCTAAACTATAACCGAGAGAGTGAGGTGATCCAGCAGGCTGAAGTCCTCGATGCGCTCAATCAGCAGCTTCCCGATAATTTTATTGCTACCACGGGAGTAGGAAATCATCAGCTGCTCTCCGCTCAGTATATCCAGGCGAGAAGGCCGAAGTCTTTTCTGACCCCGGGGAGTTTTGGGACGATGGGGTTCGGTATGCCAACTTCAGTGGGAGCCTGTTTTGCCAATCCTGATGACAAGGTGTTTGTCATCGACGGGGATGGAAGTTTTCGGATGAATATGGGAGAGCTGCATACTATTGGTACGAGAGAGCTTCCTATCAAGATTCTGCTGCTCAACAACAGAAGTGACGGTATGGTTTACAATCTTGAGAATGCCGCCTATGGTGGCAGGCACTCAGCGACCAGGCGAGACTCTGACGTTCAATTTGCCCCGATGGCTCAGTTGTGCGGGTTTAGCTTCACTCGCAGAGTCGAACAACGACAAGACTTAGAAGAGGCGCTTAAGGAGTTTGTTCAATCTGAAGGTCCTGCCTTCCTGGAAGTGATCACCGATATTAATGAAGTTCTCTATCCTGTTGTCAGACCTGGGACTTCGTACGCCGATATGGAATTGGGTCCTTATATACAAGAAATCACTGATTAGAAATATGCTCTTTGGCAGTACCGCTGACCAAGAACAACACCCTAGAAGAGGAGTACTACATGAAAGTACTTATCATATTCAACCGAAATCCCTATGACGGAACGGACGTGACCTGGAATGGTTTGCGACTGGCAGACCAATTACAAAGCTCAGGCACGGACGTCCGTATTTTTCTCATGAACGATGCTGTAGATATGGCGCGTGATGCTTGCAGACCGCCTGTAGGATATGATCAGGATCTTTCTCAAATGCTTAAAGATCTTATTGCTAAAGACATTCCCGTTAAGGTCTGTGGCACCTGCATGGCTCGCTGTGGGGTATTCAAGAACCATCCCTATTTCGACGGGGCTGAGAAATCTACTATGGCTGCATTAGCTGAATGGACTGTAAGCAGCGATAGAGTGATTTCGTTCTAGCGGTGATGGTACCTTCGGGCATGAACGTCCACCAGGAAGCGGTTGACCAGGTATCCGGCCATGAAAAGAGGTACCTCCACTGGGCGGAGTATCTGAAAGTACTCGCTCATCCGACCCGGATTGCAATCGTAGAGACCTTGAGTAGGGGGACTTGCTGTGTTACGGAGGTGTGTGATTTATTACAGCTTCCTCAACCGAATCTCTCCCAACACCTTGCTATTCTCAGGCGAGAAGGGATTGTCGATTACACAGAAGATGGGAAAAAGCGGTGTTATTATCTCCTTGATGTAAAAAAGGTAAGAGCTTTGCTTTCGGCACTCGAGCAGACAGTTACCTGACTAGAGAATGCGCTGTTATCACCCTTTCGATATGCTCACGTGTTAGAGGTCTGTAGTGCTTACGGCCTGCTTGTCAGTCAATGTCCCGAATCAGTACCGGGGCATGGTTCGTAGACGACCTGGCTGCAGCGAGGGAGATCCTGTAGGCGGCTAACGCATCATCCTCGTTTGCCAAGGGAGAACGTTTCTCAATAACACAGTTGAGGAAGCCTTCAAGCTCAAGTTCATAGGCCTCTTTGAACCTTCCCATAAAATGCGGAATTTTCCCGTTTTGCTCAGAAAGATAGGTTGAGGGATGACAGACGCCCGCTCCCGGTCTACTGAGAGTCAACCCAGATTTACTCACAGTTCCCATTTGTATACTGCCTTCTGCGCCGAAGACTTCCGTTCGGACATCATATCCGTAGGAGGCATGTATGCTGGCATGAAAGGCCCCGAGTGCCCCAGAAGAAAAATTCATGGTAACTGAGGCATTGTCGGCAAATCGTTTGACACCCTGCGGATCGACAACAAGATTTGCATCGGCCGCAAAGATGGAATTTACTTCCTCTCCCATAAGAAAGCGTGCCGTGTCAAAGTCGTGGAGCAGGAGGTCTATGTAGAGCCCTCCGCCCTTATCCGGGTCACAAGCCCAGGGAGGTGGCGGAAACGGATCTCGGGTAACACCGCTTATATAGACGGGCTTTCCGATTACCCCGTCGTCAATCATCTGTTTGGCTTCAGAGATGGGGGGATCAAATCTTCTATGAAAGCCTATTTGGCAAATAGTTCCGGTTGCCTTGATCAAGTCGGATAGCTGCACAGTATCTTCCAGGGTGCTCGCCAAGGGCTTTTCACAGAACATCGGCAGGCCTGCCTCACATGCTGCTGTTACCGGGGCAACATGTGTATCTGTCGGAGTAACAATAATCAGGGCATCAATGTCTTTCTGCTTGTCCAGCATAGTGTGCAGGTCATGATAGGCGCTACAGCCCAATTCTGAAGAAACTGCAGCAGCCAGATCTTCTCGCTGGTCACATACAGCTACCAGTTTTCCTCTGTGTGACCGAGAAACATTCACGGCATGCACGTATCCAAGTCTGCCAAGCCCAACAACGCCAATTCCTACATCTTTCATCCTTCTGTACCTTTGTGTGAGTTTTGCTAAGTTAATTCGCTGACTATTACCGCACAAGTATACAGTACACCCTTTTCAGAGAAAAGTACCACAATAATCCTGGAGGAGGCTCCGTTGGGGTCAATGTAAAAGTGACACAGTATGTGCAGAAGGTTGAGATTATGGGGGTGAGATATGCTAAACAACCATCAGAGGAGTAGCTTAATAAATAAAACTTTATATAATAAAAAAATATATATGCATAATAACACGTATTTGCTTGACAATAAAAATTATTATACCTAACTTTGAAACTAGAAAAGGTGTTGTAATTAACAACGACTTCTCCCGGAACTTCTGATCGCTAACCCCAAGGAAAGCGCGCGATCACCCGCCAAGTAATGGGATAACCTACTGTACTCCATATACGCCAATTACCTCGAAGACGAAATGTTCTCACTTTTCCGAACAAAAGAAGGGTCGGTTCTCGGCGCTGAAGGGAGTTCCCTTTTGGCACTGGTGCACCCTCACCGATGATTAGGCCCTACAAAAGGGGCTCTAGTAGAGGTGAAATCGACGATGTCTCAAACCAAACTTCAGCCATACGACATTTTGGGGTCAAGATGTATTTCGTGCAACGATCAGGAGAAATCCGGAGGATTTAAATGAAAACCAATAAAAAATCTAAAAAATACCTACTAGTATTGCTTGCGGTTATTACAATCTCAGTAGCATTAGTCGGATGTAATAAGCTAATCGAGACGGGGGAATCACCTTTGGTGATTTCAACCTTACCTGCAGATCAAGCAACCGATGTGGCCATTGATGCTGATATCACCGCAACCTTCAGCGGAGAAATGGATAATACGACAATCGATACTGACAGTTTCACACTATACGCTGGAACATCAAAGATATCAGGTACGGTTACCTACGACGCAGGTAACTTGACTGCTAGCTTTAACTCTGCGGCCAATCTGGCAACTGGGACTACATATACCGCAACAGTCACCACCGCAGTGACGAATGCTGCCGGTAACGCAATGGCACAGAACAAAGTATGGACGTTTACGACAGTTGCGGCGGAGGATGTTGGGACTGGTGACTCTGGAGGACCTGGCTCAGTGGAACTCGGCACCGCCGCAAACTATGCGATTCTTGCAAAATCGGGAGTTAGTACCACTGGTACCACTATGGTTACCGGAGATATTGGTCTGAGCCCAGCAAGTTCGACAGAGCTCACCGGTTTTTCACCAGTGAAAGACGCAAGTGGAGAGTATTCAACTTCGGACTATGTGACCGGTAGGCTGTATGCTTCAGATTACGCAACTCCGACACCCGCCACCCTTACAACAGCCATCAGTGATATGGAAACAGCATATACTAGCGCAGCAGGATTCACCAATCCGGATTACACCAACTTGGGTGCCG
>JBNJDX010000089.1:0-5368 GCA_051745285.1 Spirochaetota bacterium | reverse complement strand
TTACTGCCTACATACTGTTTGTCTCCGTCCTCAGTATTGCGGCTAATTATATCGGTAAACATCAGCTCAATCAGTTACAGGAGCATGCCATCCGCGACCACCTCACCGGACTGTTCAATCGGCGGTATTTCGACGCCACGATTGAGCATGAAATTTCCCGGGCACAGAATAAAGAGACAAAGCTGGGAGTCATTCTCATGGATATAGACGCTTTCAAGAAGTACAACGACAACTTTGGGCATGATGCCGGCGATCTTCTCCTGCAAACTATTGGTACGTTTGTCCTCGACGAGATTCGTCTTTCAGATATAGTGTGCCGCTACGGAGGAGACGAGTTCGCACTCCTTATTCCCAACGCAGACAGAAAGACAATCTCTGAACTGGCAGAACGCCTTCGAATTGAGGCCAAACAGATAGATATCACCTATCAGGGAAAACCCCTGGGTTCGATATCCATTTCACAGGGTATAGCAGTTTTTCCGGAAAACGGAACAACGCGGGATGAGTTAATGACCCATGCAGATGCCGCTCTCTTTCGTGCAAAAGAGGGTGGCCGAGATGCCATCAGCAACTGAAACCTCTGTCGTTATATCTGGAGTGAATAAAGGGATTCCTTTACTCGGGACAGAAAAAACGATATGGTGTGTCCAAGGAGGGGTAGATGACACAGAACAGTTCAGGGAAGCAGCCTGATTTGGGCAGAATATTTACTCTTACCCTTCTTATCGGCATCCTGCTGATTTTCCTGTATATGATACGGGGTTATCTGGTGGCGTTGATGCTGGCAGCCATAACTGCAGCGCTGTTTATGCCGATGCATCAGGGCATGACCCGTCTTATAAAAGGACATGCACGCCTGTCTTCGTTACTGGTAATGATCATTGCTTTGCTGATAATCGGAGTACCCCTTGTCGGCTTTCTCCTGTTGGCAGCGAATGAAGCAGTAAAGGTTGCCAACACACTCGGTCCGATTATCAGTTCGACCATACGTGACAGTTCGAATGTTATCAATGACCTCACCGACACCCTCCCCTTTCTCGGCCAACTTGAGCCCTATGCTGATTCACTTGCATCAAACATACGTAGTACCCTCGCCTCCCTGGGCAGTATGGTCTTCGGAAGCATTACCTCCATCACCAAAGGTACGTTTTCAGCTGCGCTGAACCTGTTTATCTTCATATACGCCCTCTATTATTTCCTGAACCACGGCAGTGGTTTTCTCGAAGCAGCCAAAAACTACATCCCGCTTGAGCGCAAGGACAGCGACATGCTTGTCGACCACAGCTATCTGGTCATTCGTGCATCGTTGAAAAGCATCTTGATTATCGGGGTGCTGCAGGGAGCCCTCATCTCCCTTGCCTTCTGGATCACCGGTATAGAGGGTGCTGCCTTCTGGGGAACAGTAGTCGTTGTTCTCTCAGCAATCCCCGGTATCGGAGCTCCGATTGTGTGGGTTCCTGCCGCTATAAGCCTTTTCCTTCAGGGGCAAATTGGCTGGGCGATCGCTCTTACTGCCTGGGGCATGATAGTAGTGGGCCTCATTGATAATATCCTGCGCCCCTATGTTGTCGGACGGGAAGCTAAACTGCCTGATCTGCTCATTCTCGTTGGCGTGCTCGGCGGTATTGCCATGTTCGGTCCAACGGGGATTCTTATCGGTCCGGTCATTGTTTCTCTGACAGCCGCCGCCTTCAAGATTTACGGCCAAATGTATGCCACTCAGCTAGATTAACTTCTTCAAGCTCTTTCTCTATGTACGACTCAAGCTCCTGGGGCTTTTGTTTGGGGGAAAAGCGCTGTACACGCTCTCCGTCAGCAGAAACTAAGAATTTTGTAAAATTCCATCGTATAGCAGAGGTAAATCTCCCGCCTTTTGCCTGCTGTTTCAACCAGGCAAACACCGGATCAGTCATGCGACCGTTGACAAATGTTTTCGCCATTACCGGGAAGGTCACCCCGTAATTCATCTGGCAGAACTGAGCAATTTCACGATTGCTTCCAGGCTCCTGATGGGCAAACTGATTGCAGGGGAAGGCTATAACTACCAAACCCCACGACTTATACTTCTGGTGAAGCTCTTCAAGACCGCCATACTGATCGGTAAAACCGCACTTGCTGGCTGTGTTAACGATGAGCATCGGCCTGCCGGCATATTGGGAAAAGTCGTGTTCGCTCCCGTCTCCGGCAATCGCCGTGAAATCAAAAATTCTCTGTCCCATGCCCCCTCCAGTGAAGCCTCTGCATTCAAAGTGTTGCTCAAAACAGAAAAAGTCAACAAGTCATATACAGTCTCAAGGGCGGAACCAATACTACCCTCTTACCATCTAGTTGCTATAATACATCCTTGTCAGATACATATCTGAGCGAATCCACCCCCCTTTTACCTAGTAAACAAATAAACTCTTCAGAGGGTGACAGGTTTCATATTCAGGGGGCTGGTTGCATAACAGGGCAAATCAAATACGCCTCAAGGCTCGCGAAATTCAACCGGGGCTGCCATTGACCAGCTTAAGCAACTGGTTATAGTATGGGGTCGATGGGGCTCACGTGAGAAGAAAAGGAGAATCTGCTGCATGATTACCCTGCTAGCTGCTGCCGACTTGCATCTCGGGCGACAAACGCTCATCCCCGGTATTGAAGAGCATACTCCTGAGTTCTCTGCGGTGTATACCTGGAAGCGGATAGTCGATACAGCGATATCCCAGCAAGTCGATGCCCTGTTGTGTACCGGGGACATGATAGACCGTGAGAACAGCTACCTGGAGACCTTCGGCCCCCTGGAGGCCGGACTGATTCGGCTCGCCGAGCACGGTATCAAGACTGTCCTGGTGGCAGGAAACCATGACTGGGAGACTCTACCTGATTTTATCAGCCGTCTACCCTCCACTGCGGCTGAATATGTTACGCTGCTGGGAAAAGGCGGACAGTGGGAACGCCTGCACCTTGCATGCGGAGATGAGACTCTCGAACTTCTCGGCTGGTCGTTTCCTTCCACACACCACAAAAAAAACCCGGTTGCCCTCGGAGAACTTCAACAGGAGTCGTCAATTCCTGTGATCGGACTGCTGCACGGGGACCTTGATGTTGCTGACTCTTTGTACGCACCCTTGTCCGGCCATGACCTTACCGATGTAGCTGATCTGTGGTTACTCGGTCATATCCACAAACCCGGCTGTATGCGTTCATCCTGGCCTCAGATATGGTATCCCGGTTCACCCCACAGCCTCTCTCCAAAGGAGACAGGCGCCCACGGTCTGCTAAAACTGGAGGTGAACTCCAAACATGATATACGCGTTACTCACAAAGAGCTCTCCCCGATACGCTTTGAAGTGCTGGAGATTGCGTGCACTAGCGATCAGCCCATTGATGAGCGTACTCTCAATGACCTGATTCATGAACACATCCGTTCCTTTGCCACTGCACACCAGGAAGAGCTGGAATCGGTGCGTCACATCGGAATCACCCTCAGACTTACCGGTAGTGCCCGCTTTGTCACAGACCCGGAAAAGCTCTTCACCGACCAGCCTCCATCAATACCCTACGGGGATTCAACGTACTATCTGCTGAAAGCTGAGAATGAGACCCGGGTTCCGGTAAGTGATCTGGAAGAGCTTTCAAAGGGGAAAGGCCCTGATGCTCAGCTTGCCCGGCTCATAACAGCCCTTGAACAGGGAAAAACTGATGATCCCTTCGTACAGCGTATGGTTGAACGAGCAAGGACATCCCGTGAACAGGTTGCCAACCATGGCACCTACATCCCGATATATGAGACACACCGGCTTCCAAGCGATAGTGAACTTCTTGAACTTGTAAAGAAACAGGCTTACCGGATACTCGATACACTGCTGCAGCAGCGGGGTGGGCAGATATGAGCAAGTTACGAGTAAGCCGGGTATCTATCCTCAATGCCCCCGGATTTGAGCAATCCGGTTTTCATCTTGAACATCTAGACCATGCGATCAACCTCGTCTACGGGCCCAATGCAGCCGGTAAAACAACAGCAATCCGGGCGATGAAGCTGCTCCTCTGGCCGCAGGCAGCTGAGAAAAGCGAATATCTCAGACGCTGTCACGTTGATGGAGAGCTGATCAGTGAAACCAGCAGGTGGTTTGCTGAATCAAGCTTTGGCAGACCCGTCTACCAGCTAGACGGTGCCGATGTCCGCCGTCCGGAGACCTTTCTTTCAGCTGAGTTTGCCGAACGCTATACTCTCGCCCTGCATGAGCTTATGCAGGCAGACAACCATACTTTTGCCCAGCTCATCCAACGCGAATCAATCGGCGGGTTCGATCTTGAACAAGTCGGTACTGCCGTCGGAGCACAGCAAAAGCTCTCGAACAAAAACATAAAACCTGCAAGGGACTACCGGGAGGCTGTCAAGCTCTACCGGGAGCGAAAAAGGGAAGTTGAGCAGCTGCAGTCACGTGAACAGGAGCTTGCCAAGCTCCGAGGCGAGCTTGAGAGGGCGCGAGCTGCCGGGCATATGGAGAAGTTGTATGAGCTCCTCCGGGAGTATAAGCAGGCTTCCCTCAGATATGATGAGCTGGCCATGGAGAAAGCATCGTATCACCAGGCCCTGGAGCACCTGAGCGCAAGCGATTTTGAGCAGGCCAGTTCTCTCTCAGACACAATAGAAAAGCGTACTGAAGACATTAAGAGAGCACAAGAGGAGCGTGGGAGGCTTGAAGCAGAACTGCAAGCTTTGAGGTTCTCTCCTTCCGAAGATTTTCCTGCCCTTCTTGAGGCGTGGAAGGAGGAATGCAGGCGGCTAGACACGCTGCAGCGCGATGCCGATTACTATAGGCAAAAGAGTTCGGAGGCTGAAGTAAAGGTAGCAGAAAGCAGACGGGCACTCGGTTCTTCCCTTGCCGATGCCAACTGGGAGGGACTTACCTTTCCCGATCTTACCCGGATGCGGGAATTGCAGCAAAAGTCTGAAGAACTCCTGGCTGCACGAGAGGCTCTCGAGCGGCAGCTTCATCAGCTTCCCTCCCCCGAGCAACGTGAAGAAGAGCAACAAAAGGGCATTAAACTGCTAGAAAAGCTACTTCCTCTCATCTCTAACAGCTTGCAGCCTGCGCTCGTTGCTGCGACCATTCTGTTGCTGCTCGGATCAACAGCAGCGGCACACACCCTCCCGCCTCTGGGCACACTGCTTCTTGCCGGAGGTGGAATCGTCTGTGCAGTCGCCGCATTCACCCGGTTTTTTGTCCGCAGAAAACAAGCACATCATCTCCTTCGGCAGTTGGAGGATCTCGGGTTTGAACATGAGAGACTCTCTTTTCACCAGGTGCATGCAACTGCTGCTGAAGAGCTGGCTAAGAAGCGGTTCACTGAGCAGATGGAATCCTACCGTCAGCAACTTACT
>JBNJDX010000088.1:0-5386 GCA_051745285.1 Spirochaetota bacterium | reverse complement strand
GGACGGGAGTTGGAAGTGGTTCTACGACCGGGGGAAGGTCACCAGGCGCAGTGAGGAGGGCAAGCCGCTGTTTCTCGCCGGAATCGTGTTCGACGTTACCGAATCCAAGCAATACGAAAAAGAGCTCGAGAAGGAGAACGTGAAACTCCAGCGGGATGCAGGAACAGATGCCTTGACAGGTATCCATAACCGGAGGGCTGTTATTGAAGAACTTGAGCGTAAGCTCCGGGTCTCGCAGATTCAAAAACGCCCACTTTCAGTCGGTATGTTCGACATTGATCATTTTAAGGATGTCAACGATACCAAGGGGCATGTCTTCGGTGATACAGTTCTCAAAGGGGTGGCAGACCAGCTCTATGCGACAGTCCGGGAAAAAGACACAGTAGGCCGTTACGGGGGAGAAGAATTTCTGGTGGTCTTTTTTGATGCCACCAGCAAAGAAGCGACGGCAGTTGCCGACCGTATTCGCAAGCAGGTGGAACTCTACGATTTTGGGAAGGGCTTTACCGTGACAGTGAGCGGCGGCATCGCAGAATATTCAAGTCAGTCCCTTGAAGAGCTCATCGATGAGGCCGATAAACGCCTCTACACTGCCAAGCAGCGAGGAAGAAACCAGATAGTCAGCTAGAGACGGACCCTCTTTTTTCTTCCAATGTATGAGCTCCTTGCTAATCCTGACTAAAATAGTTACCCTTTAGTTATACGGATATCTTTCTTCCACAAAAGAAGGAAGGAGATAGAGTGAGGTGGATATGAAAAAGGTACTGGTTACCATAATTATTGCGATGCTGGTTTTTACCGGTTCGCTGGCCGCAGATGAGCCGGGGGAGCATCCTCGGCTGGAGGATGTCGTCAGCCAGATCGTAGAAGAACAAGGGGTAGAGTCCCTTTCGGCAGTTGATCTTCAGCAGGTCGATCCCGAGCAGCTTGCAGAGCTGGGAGATGCTGTCATGGCTCGCATGATCGAAGATGAGAGCGAGCATCAGCGAATAGATGAACTGATGGGAGGGGAAGGCTCTCAGCGGCTCGATGCCATGCATCGACAGCTGGGGTATCGTTATATACAAAGCGGCGGATCATTGCCTCTCGAATGGCGTGGTTCGCGTATGTTTGGAGGAGGTCCTATGATGAATGGATGGAATAACGGGTGGTACGGACCCGGAATGATGGGATGGAGTCCCTGGGGGTGGATTATCGGAATACTTATTGTTGTATTAGTAGTAGTGCTTGTTGTCATGCTGCTGCGCTCGCGTAGCGGTGACAGGGGGGATTACTTTGGTAGTCGGAGTTCTAACACCCGTGAGGATCCCGTTGAAATCGTCAAGGAACGTTACGCACGGGGTGAGATAACGAGAGAGGAATACCAGGATATGCTGGAGGAACTCAAAAAGAAACGATAAAACAAAGAGGCTGGAGCACTCATAACTCCAGCCTCTTTGCGATAGAAAACAGCTCTTAGCCTTTTACATTAAAAGCCTTCATCCCGGGAAAGGATGCGGTATCTTCCAGATAATCTTCAATTCTCATCAGCTGGTTGTACTTGGCCATACGGTCAGAGCGGCTCATTGACCCGGTCTTAATCTGCCCAGTCTCCAGTGCTACTACCAGGTCAGCGATAAAGCTGTCCTCAGTCTCGCCGGAGCGGTGTGAGACAACTGCAGTAAAACCAGCCCGTTTTGCCATGTCGACAGCTTCAAAAGTCTCTGTCAGAGTACCGATCTGGTTGACTTTGATCAGGATGGAGTTGCCCACGCCCTGTTCAATGCCCTGTGCAAGACGTTTTGTGTTGGTAACAAACAAATCATCACCGACAAGCTGTACCTTGTCACCGATTTTTTCGGTGAGCAGTTTCCAGCCTTCCCAGTCATCTTCATCCAGTCCGTCCTCAAGAGAAATGATGGGGTAGGTATCAACCCACTTTGCCCAGTAGTCAACCATCTGGCTGCTGGTCAGTTTATCGCCGGTTGACCATCTGAGGTTGTAGGTCTTTGAATCCTGGTCATAGAGCTCACTCATAGCAGGGTCGAGAGCCAGCATGAAGTCAGCATCCCGGCCTGCCTTGTAGCCGGCTTTATCGATGGCCTCGAGAATCAGTTCGCAGGCCTCTTCGTTTGACTTCAGGTTCGGAGCAAATCCACCTTCATCACCTACAGCGGTGCTGTACCCTTTTGATTTGAGTATATTCTTCAGATTATGGAAGACTTCAGCAGTCATGCGGACGGCTTCCCGGATGGAGGATGCGCCGACTGGCATAACCATAAACTCCTGGAAGTCTACTGAATTATCAGCGTGAGAGCCCCCATTCATGATGTTGGCCATGGGAACCGGTAGTACACAGGCGTGATACGCTCCGAGATACTTAAACAGCGGGAGACCGAGGTAGTCAGCTGCAGCCCGGGCGGTTGCCATGGAGACTCCGAGGATTGCATTAGCTCCCAGCTTCCCTTTGTTGTCGGTGCCGTCAAGCTCGATCATGGTGCGGTCAATATCAACCTGGTCGAGGGCATCAAGTCCGATGAGCTCCCCGGCAATAATGGTGTTTACATTTTCTACGGCTTTGAGGACGCCTTTGCCCAAATAGCGTGATTTGTCTCCGTCTCTCAGCTCCACGGCTTCGTGGACACCGGTTGATGCGCCTGATGGAACAGCAGCCCGACCCATGGAGCCGTCTTCGAGTACAACCTCAACTTCGACAGTCGGATTGCCCCTGGAATCCAAGATCTCTCTTGCTTCGATAAATTCAATAATACTCATATATTATACACTCCTGAATAAAGTTATTCGCACTCTGACTATCGTATTTATTCGGGGTTAAGTCAAGAGCAGCGGCCCTTTCAGACGTCTATCAGTTTACTTGTTCCCGTGTTGGCAGTACAATAGCAGGCTATGGATACAGAACATCAAAACGAGAATACACCAGCACATGCCTACACCATGCCGCAGCTCTCAGATGAGTTTGTCTATCAGGTTATCTTCTGTATGGAGGATCAGTCGCGCAACTACCTGCTAGATCTCTCAGACGGTACTCTCATCGAAGAGGATGAGGCTCCCGAAGCCGAGGATGCCGAGGAGCGCTTTATCCAGATACCTGAGTGGGTGCCGGCTGACGGATTTCGGGTCATGGAAAAGTTTGTTGCCTCCCTGCGCAATCCCATCTATCGCCAGCAGCTCCACGAGGCCCTGACGCAGGGCAGGGGGGTGTTCCGGCAGTTCAAGAATGTTATCAAGCAGGAACCTGCAATGGAGCGTCTCTGGTACTACTTCAAGGAACGGGAGATCAAAAAGGTAATCTACCGCTGGTATGAACAGATGAGCGAGGTACTCCATCTGCGGACAATCGGCGAGCCGGAGGAGAACCTTGAGGATCTCATTCTCTCTGACTTCCTCATTACCTACGATAAAAACAGATGGCAGGATCATATAGAGCAGATCGGCAAAACACAGCTTAGAGCTGAGTTTGCCCCCTTCGGATATCCTGTCAGTGACCTGCTGGCCAGCGAGTATGAGCAAATATGGGACAGCTATGATGAGAGCTGGCTGATGATCTTTGTCGAGTCCCCGGCCGGGGAGTTAGCCGGGTTTGTCGGCGCCCAGCCGGTCTATGTGGACACCTCTGTCCTTATATACAGTGTGCGGCACTTCTATGTGGAGCCGCAGTTCCGGGGATTGGGAATTGCCAAGCTGTTAACTGACACGCTCTGTACACGTGCCGATGAGATGGGATCTGAGCGTGTGCTGATGAATCTCAACGGGAAAACTTCAGTGCTCTCCCACATGCTGACCAAGCGTGGTTTCACGCTCATCGGCCAGCGATATGCCCTTGATATGAGCAGCTGGGAAAGTGAAAATGCCCCTCATGAGGGCTCAGATGCATAAATATGCAGGGTTTTGCCGAAAAATACAGTTTTTTCTTAACAATTATCGAAAATCCATGGTATAGTTTGTGTGTTGGGTTGTAACTTTGCTTGGTATCAAGCTTGAGAGGTGCAGCTCAACTTGTTTATACGGTGATAATTATAATCACCTGGTTCCTTCCTTTGGAGGGAGAAACCGGCAGGCGGCCCCACAGGGGCAACAAATGCCGGAATTTCTTGACAGTAGGGGGGGCGGTTGTTATAATTGTCCGAGTATAGCTAAATAAAGGGAATACGCGGGTCCTAGGCCTGCCCCGAAATTTTTTAGGAGGAAGTATGAAAAAATTTTCAATCGTACTTTTAGCACTGCTACTGGCAGGCGGATTTGCTTTTGCTGCTGACATGGTTCTTGAAGGTGAAGTAGTGTCAAGTTTTACTTTGGATTTTGAGGATTCAGAATATGGTTTTGGTTTGTCCGAAACTGCTGGGTTTGATATCACTTGGACCGGATCAGCTTCTTCGGAAGGTGAGGGTGATGTGTATGCGGTAATCACCGTTGAAGATGCAGAGGCTCTTATCGATGAGACAGGTTTGACTGTTACTAACGGTAGTGCTTCTGCAAAAGTTGTAGGGCCCGAATGGGTAGTAGCCTTTGGTTCTTCTACAGGTTTTGGAAACGCTACAGCTCCTGACATGGCTCAGGATGGAGATGATACAGCTTCTTTTGATGATGTAACTCCAACTTTCGAGGCTGGTAATGGTCTTACCGTAACTTACTCAGATATCACAGTTGGATTTGATTTCTACTATGATAATGATCTTAATGACGATGGAACAACTGGTGATAATGACCTTATGTACATGGCTACAACTGGTTATGCTTTAGACCTTGCTGATGGTCTTACCGCTGATACCGAAGTGGCAATTGCAAGTCTGAGTGGATCAGCTTCGACTGACCTTTTCGGTACCCTCGCGCTTGCATACGAGATGGATGACCTGACTGTTGACGCTGCAATGGACTTGGCTTTGGAAAATGATTTTGCCGACCTTGGTTTTGATGCTTCTGTAGCTGCTGATTATGCTATGAATGAGATGAGCTTCTATGCTAAGGCCTACTACGGAGATGAGGATATTGATCTTCTTGCTAAGACCTCTTATGCAGCCGATGGCTATTCTGTTGGCGTTTGGGGATACCTCGACAGTATTCTGACCGACGGAGTACGAACTGGTAGTGACGCAGCTGATGGTGACTGGGCTGTATACCTCGATGCAACTTATGATATCAACGATGTGTATGATGTATACGCAAAAACCGGTTTTAACGAAGCTCAGACCGTTCCTCTGACAGTTGGCCTGAATGCTGCTCTGATCGATAATGCAGCTGTAAAGGTTGAATATGTATCTGACGATGTTTCTGCCTTTGCCAACAACATGGGCGCTCTGACGACGTCTGTAACTGTTTCACTGTAAGAGATTTTAAAAAGATTGAAATTTGAATTATAGATCAAATTAGTTCTATCTAATAAAGGTCA
>JBNJDX010000087.1:0-5503 GCA_051745285.1 Spirochaetota bacterium | reverse complement strand
GGGAGCAGACTTCTAATGCCAAAAGTGAATCGGGGTACATTCGTAAACTGGTCTAACCCGACAGTAGCTAACAACAACCCAATTGTCACCCCAATGTAACCACGGACCGGGGATTTACCGGCAACGGCAACAATTGTCGATAACCCGAAAAGAGCCAGCAACGTGTATTCAGCCGGTCCGAAATCAAGAGCAAACCGTGCTAACCATGGAGCGAGAATGATAAGAGCAGCTACTCCGACTATTCCACCCAAAAATGAGGATACCGTGGAAATGATGACAGCGCGGCCGGCCTCTCCCCGCAGTGCCATGGGGTACCCATCAAGTGCGGTCATTACCGCTGGAGGAGCCCCTGGTATATTCAAGAGAATTGCAGAGAAGGCCCCGCCGTATATCGCTCCTGTATACATACCGAGCAAAAGAAGGATTGCATTCAATGGCGGCATATAAAATGAGATGGGAAGGAGTACAGCAAGCCCCATAGTCGCAGAAAGCCCGGGGAGGGCTCCAACAAGGATCCCCAATGCAGTGCCACCGAAAATAATTAGCAGAATTAGGGGGTCAAGTACCATTAACAGGCCAGTTATCACATCCATTGTATTACTCCATTTATCACCATAAAAATACCCTCGGAAGCGGCACCCTCAGCAGTAGCACGAACACAATGTATAAAGCAGCTGTTACTGCAACAGCTACAAGTATAATTCGAACTTTCCTCTTTTCTCCAAGCAACACTTGGACCAGCAGAACAAACAGCAGGGAAGACAGTATAAACCCAATATATTCCCAGACCAGCACAAGCCCAATAATGAGGCCAAGAAGCGCAAAAGCCCGCAGCACATTAGTTTTGTCGGTTACTGGAGCAAAGATGAGGGATGGCGGCTTACGCCACCCCTCACTGATCAGTGCCAGACTCAATACCACCATAACTATGGAAATCAAATTCGGAAAAAAGGAGGGCGCTATAGCACGATACCCTTCAGCAGTGTCCTTGAAGTTCGCAATCGCAATAAGCACGGCAATGCTGAGGATCAGCAGAATCGTACCAAGCAGCGTCTCTTTGTTACGAATTGGGGAGTGAGCCTTCATATCCATCAGATTTCACCTTTCACATCTTCTTCATCGACCCCAGTTTCAGGGTCTTTACGCTTTTGGTCACAGAGTTGCAGTCTCCACCCGTCGGGGTCCCGCAGTCTCGCATTTGCCCTGCCTGTATGTCGGTTTCGATACGGATCCATCTGGAAGGTGATTCCCTTCTTTTTAAGATCTTCTACAGTTTCAAAAATATCATCAGCACGAAAGGCTATGTGGTTCACCCCGATATTCTCCTCATCCAGGACAGTATGCATTTCGATGATCGGCTGATTAGGACCGGGCAACTGAACCTCCGCAGATCCTCCATGGTGGTCAGTCCATGTTAAAAGCTTAAAGCCCAGCTTTTGGTAGAATTCAACATGCTTTTTCACATCGTTGACAATAATCTCAATATGATCAATTTGCGTTAACACAAAGTCCTCCTTGAATCCAGACTACTACTCCTCGAGCAGCCCCGCATCCTCGATGATTCCCTTAAAGAGTTCATCCTGTTGTTCGAGATGCTGGCGTGATTTCTCAGGACCCCAGTCCAGAGGTATCGAACCAGAATCTTCCATAAAGTTTACATACTTGTCTGATCTGGCAGCTTTGGTAAAAGCATCGGTCAACGCATCAACCACGTCATCAGAAACATCTTTAGGAGCAATAACCTGTCGATAATTTGCAATGGTTACATCATACCCTTGCTCAATATAGGTTGGAATTTCCGGAAAAGCATCCAGCCGCTCTTCAGCCATAACTCCCAGCGGCCTGATCTCACCGGCTTCATAGAGTGATTTAGCCGTAACCGGAGCTGCCTGACACGCATCCACGTGTCCACCAGCGACTAGACCCGGTCCTTTGGATTCTCCACCTGACTGACTGGCTATCTTGAACTGTACTCCGGCTTCATCTTCAAGCAGCAGGGTTCCAAAGCGGGTTACTGATCCAGGATTTGAAGAAGCAATTGTTACCGATTCAGGATCAGCCTTCAAATCTTCCACCAAGTCTTCCAGGGTTTCCCAGGGAGCGTCATGTTTCACCCAGATGCCACCGGGATCATAGTTAAATGTTATAATTGGTACAAACTCCTCATGACCGTATTCCAGATTGCCCATGAACTTGTGGGTTGAGATTGTCCCGGTGGTGTTTCCAATGGTGTACCCGTCGGGTTTTGCATCAGCAATCTCAGAATAAGATCTTGTTCCCGACCCTCCGGGATGGTTAACGATTGTAATCGGCTGACCCAGGTGTTTCTCAGCTTCAGCAGTAAGTACACGACTTACAATGTCAGAACCTCCTCCTTCGCTCCAACCAACGATGTAGGTCACCGGACGTTGGGGATAGGTTCTTTCCTGAGCTCCCTCTGCCATCAGAACTCCGCCTGCAGCAAAAATCAAAACGGCTAGTACAATAACCAATTTCATTCCTTTTTTCGAAAAAGACCTCATGTCTTCCTCCTCCTTTAGTACTGTTTCATTAAACAGTATCACTCATCGTTCGAATAGACTGTGACAGTCTATATCCTTTATTTCTGCAGCGAAAAAGATCGTCCTTCGCCAGAAAACCTATTATAACTGCTTCAAAGCATCTCTGAGTCGAACAACTCCCCTCTCACACTCTTCTGTCGAGCAGGAGTAGGCAATCCGAACATGCCCTTCCCCGGCGCTGCCGAAGACACTGCCGGCAATGGTTGCTATTCCATGTTCGTGGAGCAGGTAGTCCGCTAATTCCTTTGAAGTTTTGCCAAATGTGGATATATTCGGAAATGCATAGAAAGCCCCGGTTGGATCGGGCAATGTTACCCCATCAATATTTTCAAGCCCATCTTGTATGATGTCCCTGCGTTTTCCGAACTCAGCAATTCTCGACTGAATGAGGCTTTGGTCGCCGGAGAGCCCCTCGGCAGCTCCATACTGAGTAAACGTATTAACACACACGGTGGTATACTGACGGATTTTTAGCAGATGAAGAGTTATCTCGGGGCTCGCAACTGTCCAGCCAAGTCTCCACCCGTCCATGCTGTATGTCTTTGAAAAACCGTTAATTATGATGGTACGTTCCGACATACCGGGGAGCGAGAAGATAGAAGGGGCCGTTTCCTCCTTACCGTAATATATACGCCCGTATATCTCATCTGAAAGTACAATAAGATTGTGCTTCTTAGCCAAGTCAGCAAGCGCCTGTAAATTCTCCTCAGTCTCAGTACACCCAGTCGGGTTCGCCGGGGAGGTGATACAGATCATCTTGGTTTTCTTGTTAATAAGTGAGGCCACCCGCTCAGCATTCAGTGAGAAATTCTCCTCTGCTTTTGTTTCCACCTCCACAGGCTTGCCACCCGCTATGGCCACACAAGACTTGTAATGATGCCAGTTTGGATTAGGAATAAGAACCTCATCCCCTGGATTCAGAAAAGCCTCCATGGTCACCATGATTCCCTCATTGGCCCCGGACATGACTATGACCTGGGTATCAGGATCGATGGAGACTCCTGTTTCGTGTTCGGTCCGGGTGGCAATTGCTTTTCTCAGAACCGGCACTCCGCGATTTGGAGCATAATGAACGTCACCCCTCATCATCGATGCATAAGTCGCCTGTTTAACGTTGTCTGGCGTATCGAAATCGGTCCGTCCAATCTGCCAGTGGATAATGTCTTTTCCCTCTGCTTCAAGCATTCTCACTGCTTCGAACACTTTTCTTATACCTGAAAAGGGTATCTCAGAAAGTCTAGAAGCACCTAGATCTTTCGGTTCTTGATTGCTACCCATATCTCCTCCTATCACTACTTATGCTGTTTTAAAATCAGGTCCCCGTATTCAGAAGCATCTATCACCGCTTCAATAACGGTAGGACCCTCCCGTTTGAAAGCCTCTACAAGAGCTTCCCGATACGTCTCCTTGTCTGTTGCTGTAACAACTGGAACGCCAAAAAACGAGTTGTGAACGGTGACAGATGTATCACCTAGCGAGGTACCATACATATTCATACCCTTGCGATGCTGCTTTATCCTTATTAATTCAAGATTCCTGTCGGCAAAGACCACAAAAACGATGGTAAGGTTCAGCCTTGCCGCTGTGGCCATCTCACCTGCCATCATCATAAAGCCACCGTCTCCGGTAATGCAGGCTACTGATGTATCAGGTCTGGCTACCTTAGCCCCTATTGCGGCAGGAACTCCAAAACCCATTGATGACCACCCGTTGGACATTAATTGTCCGAAGGGGTGCGGTGTCTGCCAAGCCTGTCCGATGAGGTGTGTGTGAGAACCAACATCACAGGTCATTATTCCATCAGAAGGTAGCTGCTCTCGAAGAATGGTTAGAGCTGCTAAAGGACCAAACCCCTTTCCAGAAGGCTTCATGAGGTCAAACATCTTCTTCCGGCGCTTATCAAGTGCTTGCATATCCCAGGCAGACTGTATCGGATCAAGCTCGGCGAGTTGCTCGAGTGCATACAGAGGGTTCCCGGTTACGTTTGTAACCTGGGGATAACTACGAATGTCTATATCAGCCGGTATCGGGTCAATATGAATGAGTTCTACCTCGGGCATCCATTGCTCGTAGTTAAACTCCACTGGATCATATCCGATGCCAACCACTAAATCTGCCTGACGATGTGTTTCAGCTACCCGGTCACTCAAAGCGTGAAATAGGACACCTGCATAACTGGGATCGTCTTCGGTAACAACACCCTTTGCCATGGGTGTAAGCACTACAGGCACGTTGTGCCGTTGTGCAATGTTTGAAATAGTCTCCCCCAACCCGAAACGTACAGCTGTCAGTCCCACAGCAAGCAAAGGACGTTTCGCCTGAGAGAACCGTTTACACATCTGGTTCAACTGAGCACTCCCAGGGGCTCCCAACTGGGGGGTTACCGCTGGGAGGGAATCTGTTATCTTCGGAACTTCTTTGTCCCAGAGATCCTCGGGAAGTGCCAGATGAACCGGACCGGGAAGCTCTGAAGTTGCAACCTGAACAGCTCTCTCAAAAGTCTTATCTATCGTGGCCGCTTGAACTCTTGTTGTCCATTTTGTTACAGGTTTCATCAGTGTCTGCTGATCGATAGCCATTTGCACAGTCCTGTCCATCATCGCGTCAGCAGGTTCTGTGGTAAAAGCTATCACAGGGGATCGATCAAGATAGGCACTGCCGAGTCCCGTAGTGAGATTAGTCGCCCCAGGACCGATTGTCGCGTAACAGGCACCCGGAACGCCAGTGAGCCATCCGTACACGGTAGCCATGAAACCAGCACTCGCCTCATTAGCCACAAGCACAAACTCAACCTCACTCTGCCTCATGGCATCCATATAGGGCAGCCACCCACCACTGGGAACACCAAACACATGTTTAATGCCCTGCTTTTCCATTAGAGACACAAGATGGTCTGCAACAATTTCTTTCATGACAACTCCTGGTATGTATTCACTGGTGAG
>JBNJDX010000086.1:0-5577 GCA_051745285.1 Spirochaetota bacterium | reverse complement strand
CGCAAGGGTGCCGATAAAAACTCTTCCTGAAGCCCTTCTGAACGTGATATACTCTTTCAAGGAGGCTATCAATGAAACGATGTTCAATCATTTTCCACAGCGTTTGCGGTAACAACTACATTATTGCTTCTGCCTTTCGGGATTCTCTGCAGGAGCAGGGGCTAGATGCGAGACTATACCGGGTAGATGACCCCGATTTGCATATTTGGGCAAACAAATTAGAAATTTCCAATGAATTTTATGAAGATATTTTGGCCCTGCCTGAAGCCAAATCGGAGACTTTGTTAAAAAGTGATTTGATAATACTTGGCAGTCCGACGTATTTTGCTAATATGTCGGCTGAGATGAAGCAGTTTATTGACTATTCTTCCATCTACTTTGATGACGGGAAGTTAACGGGTAAGTACTTTGCCTGTTTCACCAGCTGCTCTCACCCAATCGGGGGCGGAACGCTTTGTCTCCAGTCGATGATTCATTATGCACAGCATATGGGGCTGAACCATATCCCGCTGGGGCGCCAGGTAGACCACATCGATGAAAAGCAACCCGTTTCGGGGATCCTCCACTGTTCGGGAAGAGAGAGCTCAATACGGCCGTCAGACAAGCTCGGTGCGGCTATCGACTTTTATGCGAAGATTCTGGCTGACACAATCGGCACCTGAGAACCTCTATTGCCTTCTGGTGAACAAACGCTTTAGAAGCAGCAGAAGACGTTTGTAAAAACTTAGGCTGTATCTTTCAGTGAAGTCCCGCGTTACTTCATCAGGAGGCAGTTCATGACCGATGTCACCTTTGAGTTCTTCCCGGTGCTTCAGGATCCACATATATAAATCACCCTCGGTCCTTCCGGGGCATTTTACCAGAAGCCGTTCATTACGTATTTCTTCGATAATCGGCAGATATATGTGCTTGTACCAGGACTGCATGGCTTCTTTGAAGGGGATTTCCTCATGTTGATGCTCATTCAAATAATATTTATGGACCTCTATGTGGTGTAGCATCTCAGTGTACCGCCCGGGAGTGGTAAAGCGTATGTCAGCCATAGGGTCATCTTCTGAGATCTGATACTCTTCAAGAAAACGCCCCCGTTCATAAGAAATTACCAGATCCTTTATTTCTTCCAGCGTCATTCCCGGTTCCAGCGAAATTTCAGTATCCAGTTCAACGATAGAAGCGTCAATGAATTCTATTCCCCGCAGCTTGGCAACCGAGACTCGATGGTTCCCATCACGGACAAAATATGCATCACCAAGTTTATAAACGCTGACAGGCGGCAGTTCTACGTATTTCAAGTGGGCCGTATCGATACTTTGCCATCGCCCTTTGAGCATCTCCTTTTTTGGGAAAAACTCATTACTGAAATCCCTATACCGCCCTTCGCTGCCGATAATTTTTTCGATGGGAATCGCCCGCACTCCAACATATGTTTCCGCTTTCGGTTTCAGCAGTTCTTTCACATCGTAAAGTGAGAGCAGATCACTGCGCTTAAACTGAAGTGTCGATACAAGTGTCCCTAACCGAGCTTTCATGCGCGCTTTGCTGAAGTCTTCATGCACCTGTGTTACAAAATTTCCATTACTCATTCCCCTGCGGCACCTCCAGAACAAAACTTTTATACACATTAATCACTTGGGTAGACTCATAGACATCGGAGCGTTTGTCATTCAGGCCATAAAGATGTACGTGACCATGCAGTAAATACTTTGGCCGAAAAACACGCATAAACCAGAGAAAGGCGTCGAAGCCACGATGGCAGGGGTCACTCCGGTCGTGAATGCCCAACGGCGGGGCGTGAGTAACGACAACATCCACCCATCTCCCATACCGGAGACGATAATACAACATCTTTGGTACACGCTTAAATATCCGCATGCGCATTTGGAATTCGGAAAACTGATGTTTTCCGTTGTTGTATCGATGACTTCCCCCGAAGCCGGTCAGAATCAGACCGGTCTTCTTATCACGAACAACCTGTTCACCGATGTAAGTTGAACCAAAATGGTTAGTGAGCTGTTCAATGGGCAGTTGGTACTGTCGTTCTATCGAATAGCTCTTTGCAAAATCCCGTAAATGCTTGAGATGATGGTTCCCAAACACGAAGTATAATGGCCGATTTATGAGACTCACGACATAGCCGTAATAGGGCAGTTCCAAGTCCCCGGCGCCGATGACAAAATTGACATCCCCGTAACGCTCTTTTATGTTCTCAGAATACACTAGAGGATCTATCTCGTCGGAGAGACAGAGGATTTTTATCATGAATATCCCTCGCAAATCCCACGGCAGTAAAGAGCGCCTGCGGACTCACGCCCCTTTGTGCCGTTTCGTTATTGAAACCAGCCGGCGAGCAGGCCCCTTATCAACTGCGCAAACGTCTTTTGAACCCGCTTCCCTGTCTCCATAACTTCGTCATGAGTGAGTTTTTGGTCAAGTATACCAGCGGCCATGTTGGTTATGCAGGAAATGCCGAGCACCCGCATCCCGGCATGAGAAGCTGTTATGACTTCGGGTACGGTCGACATGCCGACAGCATCAGCTCCGAGGGTTCTCAGCATCCGAATTTCCGCTGGGGTCTCAAAGCTTGGCCCCGACATATAGGCATATACACCCGAAACAAGAGAAATTCCCAGCTGCTCACCGGTCAGAAGGGCCTTTTTCTGGAGTTCCCTGGTATACGCATCACTCATGTCACTGAAACGAGGACCAAACTGATCAATATTTGGGCCCCGCAGAGGGTTGTCATCAAAAAATTTGATATGGTCGGTGATTACCATCAGATTCCCAGGTTGAAACTCAAGATTGCACCCGCCGGCTGCATTGGTAACAAGCAAGTCTTCAATACCAAGAAAACTCATGACTCGAACCGGGAAAGCTACTGCAGCCATGTCGTACCCCTCATAGTAGTGAAACCTCCCCTGCATGACAGCTACCAGTACTCCCTCCAAGATCCCAATCACAAGTTTACCTTCGTGACCGTCGACTGTCGAACGGGGGAAGTGCGGAATATCCTCGTAGGCAATAGCTGTTTGTTCACTGACTTCCTCGGCCAGCACTCCCAGACCGGATCCCAAAATCATCCCGACCTGAGGGGTTATTGATATCCTGCTGCGAATATAGGCGGCTGCCTCACTAATCTTCTCATATGGATTCATATCCTACCTCTGTTCATTCGTGAAGGCTGAAGAGGTCACCTCATTTCCAGCTTTCAAGATATTCCTGCTGTTCCGGGGTTAGAACATCGATCTCGCATCCCCAGGCTTTTAGCTTTAAGGCTGCAACGGTCTGATCGATCGACTCGGGCACTTTGACAACCTGTTTTCCAATGGCCTCATGGTGATCAAGCAGATACTCAGCCGACAGGGCTTGCAGTGAAAAACTCATATCCATTATCTCTGCCGGATGCCCGTTACCTGCGGCTATGTTGACCAGTCCTGCGCCGGCTAGTAGATACAACCATCTTCCATCTGCCATGCGATAGCCGGTAATATGTTCTCTCACTTCTTGCCGGTCTTCTGCAAGATTCTCAAGAGCGTCAACATCAATTTCTATATTGAAATGTCCTGCATTACACAGTATAGCCCCATCCTGCATGCGTTTATAGTGCTCACTGGCAATTACACTTCTGCAGCCGGAGGCAGTGATAAAGAGATCACCGTAGCTGCTTGCAGAACTCATCGTATCTACTTCAAATCCATCCATAACAGCTTCCACTGCCTTAATAGGATCAACCTCGCAGATCGTCACCAGAGCTCCCAGCCCTTTGGCACGCATTGCAATTCCCTTCCCGCACCAGCCGTATCCAATAATGACAACTTTTTTACCGGCTACTATCAGATTCGTGGTTATGTTGATTGCATCCCATACAGACTGGCCTGTGCCATATCGGTTATCAAACAAATACTTGCAGTAGGCATCATTGACTGCGATTACAGGAAACTCCAAGATGCCTTCACGCTCCATTGCCTGTTCACGAAGCACCCCGGTGGTAGTCTCTTCGCAACTGCCCAAAACCCCGCTGAGCAGCTCCCGGTGTGTTGTGTGGAGACGATGAATGAGATCCCCTCCATCATCAATGACAAGATGAGGCCCGAAATCCAAAACCATATCAATATTCTGCAGATATTTTTCTCTAGTTGCCCCCCGTCGGGCGTAGACGTGAATACCATCTTCAACCAAAGCAGCGGCTACCTCATCCCGAGTTGAGAGTGGGTTGCTGCCGGTTATCGCAACTTCTGCTCCTCCGGCCTGGATAACCTTCGCCAAATAGCCGGTCTTAGCCTCAAAGTGAATTGAGATAGCTACTCGCATTCCTCTAAAGGGCTGGTTCTTTCGAAATTCTGCCTCAATACCCCGCAGGATAGGCATATGTTTTCGGACCCATTGGATTTGCGTTCTTCCCTGCGGAGCCAGTGATAGATCGCGTATATCGTACTTCATACTATCTAATTCCTAAACGGTGGAGGACTCATAGTCGTGCTCCCTGCCACCATTAATAAAGCCGGGCTTGCGCGCCCGGCTCATCAATATTCGGGACTAAGCGAAACTATCTCCCGATAGCAGAACGAGTTGTCTCGATAGTCCTCTCTCCTGCCTTGATGTCGTCGATAGCCTTCTGTACTTCATCTTTTACTGCCTGAGGAACGATGGACTCCAGGTCGTGATACGGGGCTAGTCCGACTGCGTTCTCTTTGATCCCGTAGTTAACATTTCCACCCTCGGCATTGCCTTCATAGACGTCTTTGACAACCCTGTAGACAGAGTTGGCAACGCCTTTGGTTGCCGAAGTCAGGATGGTTCCGGGGGCAACATCCCACTGGTCCTTATCAACACCGATAGCAAGAACGTCTGACTCGTCAGCAGCATACAGAGCCCCGTTGCCTGCGTTCCCTGCGGCCGCGAAGATGATATCGGCCCCTCGTTCGATCATGGTGTTGGCCGCCTCTTTACCTTTTGCCGTATCAACGAAGGAATCAAGCACGGTGGATATGACCTCTACGTCCGGATTCACATATCGTGCCCCCTGGATAAAGCCAACCTCAAACTTTTCCACGGCCGGAATGAGCATGCCCATAACCACACCCAGCACGTTCTCATCGTTCAACTTGTCGGATCTGTCAGCATACTCTTTCGTCATGAGTCCAGCAACTATTCCAGCCAGGTACCCGGCTTCATGTTCGTTATACTGAATCCCGATGAAATTATCGGGGTCACCTTCGTTGTGGCCGATATCAATTCCGCCAAACCATGTATCCGGATAGTTTGCAGCAACCTCTTTTACTGCATCTTCCATCAGAAAACCAACAGCAAAGACCACATCAGATCCGTCCTCTGCCAGCCCGGATAGATTAGGCACGTAATCGGTCATCTGATTAGACTCAATAACATCGATGTTGGCTCCGAACTCCTCTTCAGCCATTTCTAACCCATCATAGGCACTGTCATTGAACGACTTATCACCAAGCCCACCAACATCTGTTGCCATGGTTGCTGTAATGCCCTCTTCCTGCTCACCCTCCTCAGCTTGGCCTCCGGCGAAGGCCAAGACAGCGGTAAAAGTAATAAGCAAGACAACTAAAA
>JBNJDX010000085.1:0-5755 GCA_051745285.1 Spirochaetota bacterium | reverse complement strand
GGAGTTCCCGGTACTGGTGAAAATTCGGCAATTGAGACTGATACTCCCTCATCAGCTGCCGTGTGAATTGAGGTTTCGACCTCCTCACGTGTTTGTCCGGGCAACCCGGCAAGTACATAGACAGGCAACTGGGAGCGATGAAACCCTGCATCTGTGAGGTCTTTTACCGCCCGGGAAAAATCCTGGAATTGAAACTTGTGATCATATTCACGATGAAACTGGTCTATTGAGGATTCAAATCCCAGACGGACCTCCCGGAAACCTGAACGATGCATCAGCTCGGCAGCTTCTCTATCGATGTAGCGGATATGAACTGCATTCGGAGTGTAAAATTCCCACGGCAGGCCACTGGCAAGCGTCCGCTCCAGAAATGGCAGGAGCACATCCGTTTTGTTAACCAGCAGCGCATCATCATAAAAACCGATTTGCAGTGTATTGAATCTCTCATAGAGCTCCTTTATGAAAGCAAAAGAAGCCTCTGGATTCCCTGGTGTAAAGGCAGCATGCAGCACATCTGAGGCGCAGTACTCGCAGTTCAGAGGACAACCAGTATTAAGCCGAACCACACCGGCACTGCCGCCCCAGACTTCGGGAGACAGCATCGGGAACTCCGGGATATCCCCTTTCAAGGGGGGGAATCCCCACCTGTCTAGCAGTTGGGTGAGATCTTCCAGCCCCTCCCCGCTCACCACACCGTCAGCTCCTACATTTCTCTCTGCGTGCTCGGGCATCAGGGAGGCATAGATTCCACCTATGATAATCTTTGCCCTGGGAGCATACCGTCGAACCACCTCGACTACTTCAATCACCCCCTGGTACCAGTAGGTCATACCGGTTGTGATGCAGACAATATCTGGTTTCTGTGCTGTGACAGTCTCTATGATAGCTTCTTTGAGGATACCGTAACGGCTGTACTGTCTCGGAATAGGTGGAATTCCCGGAGGGAGTTTGACTGGCTGGCGGAAAAACTTGCCCGTCCCTCTGGCCTTTCGTTTTACCGGCCCCAGCACACTGAGGGTGTGCTCATCTTGCCAATCCAGGCAGTTAAGCACTGCAGTTTCATATCCCGAATCGTAAAAGGACTTTCCAATACGAAGCAGCCCGTAAGGCTTAAAAAAGAGGTCATACAACGCAAAATCATAAATTGGCGGCTGGATTAGCAACACCTTTGGTTTGCTCATGTTTACCTCCTGTAAAAGACAGCATACCCGCCATGTACTGTCTTGAACATCCCCCCCTTTTCTGGTACCGTATGAACCCGCACGGCGCCGTACCCAAGTGGTAAGGGAGAGGTCTGCAAAACCTTCATGCACCGGTTCGAATCCGGTCGGCGCCTATTTTGACTTTTTTTAATTCGAATTAATCACTTAAATAATAAAGAATTAGGACGATTTTCAAAGAAAGGAATTCGGCCTTTTTTGCGTACAATTTGGGGCACTTGTGTACAATGTGCGTACACCCGTTGCTGTATCATACTCAGCACACCTTCACAGCTAGGTTGTATCTATAATAGACTTATCATTTACATTTGATCCCCCTTCCCCCTGTCTCGGATATTGAGTACGTCCATTTTGCATTCATTTGTGTTTGCTCACTGAATACCACCCTCCGAGACCATCAATACCATTGACCTCAGCTTATCAGGGCACTATGGTAGTTGCGTAGGCAGCAAGTACGGCCTTGATCGGGGAATTATATGGAAGAAACCTGTTTTGTAACTGGAGCTACCGGGAATGTGGGGAGAGAAGTTGTAAAGCATCTTCTTCTTGCAGGACACAGGGTGATTGCTGCAAAGCGTCCTCAAAAGACGATTACCGGTAGTAGGAATTTAACGTATCGGGATTTTGATTTTACTGACTCAAAAACCTGGGAGAGCTGCCTTCAAGGCGTTACGAAGGTATTCCTTATGAGGCCGCCGCATATCTCAAAGATTAAACGGGATATGTACCCATTTATGAAGTTTTTAAAGCACAGAGGCATCAAGCATGTGGTATTCCTCTCTGTGCAGGGAGTAGAAAACAACACAATAATACCGCATCACAAGGTCGAAATGCTCCTCAAAGAACTTGAGATTCCCCACACCTTCGTGCGCCCAAGCTTTTTCATGCAAAATCTGACTACAACTCATCTTGCAGAAATCCGTGATGACCGTATGGTATTTGTCCCCACTGGCAGTGGAAAAACCAACTTCATTGATGTAAGAGATATCGGCGAGATCATATCATACATGTTCTTGGACGAAAGGCATCTCAATAAAGCCTATACTGTCACAGGCGATCAGAGTTACTCCTACCGGGAGGTAGCTGACCACCTGTCCAGAGGACTTGGTACAAACATCAGATTCGTTAATCCCAATCCAGTAAGATTTCTTTATTACCACTTGAAGCATGGGAGAACATTGGGTATGACACTGGTCATGCTTGTCTTATACCTCGTAGTCAAACGCGGCCTTGGGGATATAACCACGACGACAAGTGAAGAAATCCTGGGGAGGAAGCCTCGAAGTCTCGATACCTTTATTGAGGATCATAGGGCATTATTGCTGGGAACCCAATGAAAGGAAACAAAGATAATTCATTCGGATGAAACATGTATATTATAAACCGTGCCGACAAAGGCTGTTTCCAACACAAGCTGAAACCATTCACTATCGGTCACGGAACAACAAGCCTATATATTGGCTATAGTAGCTGGCGAGATAATCAATCAAGATGAACTGGTGAAATGAATACAGGTTGATAAGGCCAATGTCACCAGAGCCATGAGAGGGCTTGAAAAGCAGGAAGATGTCACAGGATACGCTCCTCGGAGGACAGATGGTCCTGGGATATTTCGTTAACCGAGGAAGGACGCAAAGCTCGCTTAGAAATTGAAATCATCTCTCAAGACTGAATAGCATTATTGAAAGAACCACTATCTATCAGTCAAAGAGTTGGGACTGCTTGAACATTGTGCTTGAGATAGTTGCACAGAGTCTGCACAAAGGGCAATTAAATGGGCTTAGTCAGTTTGGTTTTTCAGACTCTATTGCTGTAGATAAATCACTGCCAGTAAACGAGGATGATGCACTATCCTCACTCAGGACAGCAAAGGCTGCAGCGATATCACCCGGTTGTTACGTCCACCAGGCGGGTAACTCAGTAGAAGAATAACACCTTGACACGGTGGAAGTCGTTGGTACAAATCCAATACCGTACAACCAGGCATCCTGATGCGATGAACAGAAAGATATGTTCCATATTCTGAGCCAATAAAACTCAATTCTTCTGCTTGAAAACTATTAATTTGTCTTGTTGATATTTACTAATATATCTGGTTATAATTTACGAATATGTCTGCTTAATTTCTAGAAATATGTCTTGTTAAACTTGTTGATATGGTTGTAAGGTGATACAATACATAAGGAAGGGAGACTTTAGTTGCCGGATAAAACATACTTGCCACGTCTAATTGACGACAAAGTAACACAGTATCTTGCCGCCTTCGGAGCAATAGCTATCGATGGCCCGAAGTGGTGTGGAAAGACCATGACATCACTTCACCATAGCAGGAGCAGTTACTTCGTCGGCTCGCCTGCCGGAAACTTCAATAATAGAAGCCTGGCCATGATGGATCCCTCCTTGGCTCTTGCAGGAGAGACCCCCCATGTTATTGATGAGTGGCAGGAAGTTCCAGCTTTATGGGATGCTGTACGCCATGCTGTTGATCAGAGAGGAGAGAAAGGGCAGTTTATCTTAACAGGTTCATCCACTCCACCCCATAAAGGAATTTTACATAGCGGAGCTGGAAGGATTGCCCGTCTCAGAATGAGAACAATGTCCCTGTATGAATCCGGCCATTCCTCGGGGAAAGTCTCTTTAAAAAACCTTTTCAGCGGAGTTTTACATCCGGAATTGACTGGAGAAGTTATTCTCCAAGAACTCATAGAACACATAGTCAGGGGAGGATGGCCGGAGAATGTCGGTCTTGATTTCGAGCTAGCCAAGTTGCTGCCTACGCAATATATCGAGGCCGTGGTGTATGATGATATCAGAAAAGTCGATGGGACGAAGCGAGATTTGAACAAAATTCTGCTTCTGCTCCGGTCCCTTGCAAGAAATGAAAGTACGACAGCAAGTAACAGAACCCTACAAAGAGATATCAAGGAGATTGATGACGAGGATATTGATGTGAATACCGTAGGGGAATATCTCAACATTTTTGAGCGACTGTTCTTGATTGATAATCAGAAACCATTCAGTCCAGGTTTACGCTCCTCAGTAAGGGTCAAACAATCAGTAAAGAGACATTTTACAGATCCTTCACTTGCCTGTGCACTTATGGGAGCGACCTCGGAATCACTTCTCTCCGACTTGGAAACTTTTGAATTGCTGTTTGAAGCTATGTGTGTCAGGGATCTTTCCATCTACGCCCAAGCGATTGATGCAAAGATGTTTCATTACCAAGATTATAGTGGACGTGAAATTGATGCGGTGATTGAGATGCCTGATGGCTCATGGGGAGCTTTTGAAATTAAGCTTGGAGCACATCAACTGGATACAGCGGCTGAGAATCTGCTAACTATCAAACAAAAAATTGTGAAAGACCCTAAAGGGAAACCTCCGAAAATCCTTTGTGTGATTTGTGGACTTTCCAATGCAGCATACCAACGTTCGGATGGCGTCTTAGTAGTTCCGATCACCGCTTTGAAGGCTTAATTGGAATACGTGATGATTCCCTCATCACCTATTGAGACGAGAAACTCTCAGTCATCATCTTCACCCTAGTCAAAATCAGTACAGTTGCATCCATCATCTCGCTAGCAAAGCACTACTCCCCGAGCATTAACACAGGGGCCGTAGCCATCTGCAAGATACCAGGCCCCTGAGAATCATCTGTTTAGCTGGTACTGGAGTAAGAAGCAAACCAGCCTTTGGTTCTATTTGCAATGCGTACCAGTGTCAGCATCACAGGGACTTCAACAAGCACTCCGACAACTGTCGCAATCGTTGCGCCGGAACTCAGCCCGAAGACAGATATAGCCACCGCCACAGCCAGTTCAAAAAAGTTCGAGGCTCCGATCATCCCTGCCGGAGCGGCGATGTCATGCGGTAACTTCCATGCTTTCGCCCACAAGTAAGCCACAAAGAAGATGAAAAAAGTCTGCAGGACCAGGGGAACTGCTATCAGGAGGATATTCAATGGTTTATCTACAATAACCTGTCCCTGAAACGAGAAGATGATAATGAGCGTCAGCAGCAGTCCGACTACTGTCACATTCCCGAATTTCGGGATATACACATTCTCAAAATAGTCGAGGCCGCGACGGTTGGTAATAATCACTCGGGAAAACCATCCTGCAGTCAGGGGTATCACAACGAACAGCACCACAGACAGAAAGAGGGTCATCCAGGGAATAGAGATGCCTCCGATTCCCAGCAGCAGCGCAACAAGCGGTACATACGCAGCAAGAATGATCAGATCATTGGTTGCAACCTGCACCAGGGTGTAAGCAGGGTTACCTTTTGTCAGATGACTCCAGACAAACACCATGGCTGTACAGGGTGCTGCTCCCAGCAAAACCGCCCCGGCCAGATACTCCCTGGCAAGCTCTGTCGGTATCAGAGCCCCAAAGACGACAAAGAAAAAGAATGCGGCGATTGCGTACATGGTAAAAGGCTTAATCAGCCAGTTTGTCACCCAAGTGACAACCAGTCCTCTCGAATTCTCTCCTACCTTCTTGATGCTGTGAAAATCAACCTTGAGCATCATCGGG
>JBNJDX010000084.1:0-6281 GCA_051745285.1 Spirochaetota bacterium | reverse complement strand
GCCGTGCTTGTGTTTCTCAACAAGCACCTCAAATCCCAGTGATTCGCAGAACTGACGAAAGGCTTTCGGGTCACTTACCCCGTATTCAATCTCCTGGTTGACCTCCATATCCCCGGAGAACCCTTTCTGCTTCCGGGTAACCTCGGCCTTGCCGTCGGAGTACTGCCTGAGTCTGAATAGGCTCTCTTCGTGATCCAGTTGCCGGTGAACATAGTAGACATCGCGCTTGTCAACATAGTCGTATGCCCCGGTCTTTGAAAGTTTGGCTAACTGCTCTAAGCATCCTTCTCCTGAGTGAATACGGGCTTTGATCTCTATCTCGGAAGTTACTCCTTCCATGGGAATATCATACCTTTGAGTGTTCTTGACCCGACCATCTCCTTCTCATCAAAGAGCAGAGCTGACCAGGGGATATGGCGACGTTTCTCTTTATCCTCTCCCTCTTCCTGGAGATAGTCGTACTTGTACATCAGCAGCTTGGTGGCATCCTGATGGGCAAGTACAATACCGCCTATTCCCGGAACCAGCATGGCTGTGACTATGGAGAGCAGGAACAACAGAAGGGTATAGATAGCAAGCAGCAGTGTTGTACCGGGATTGTCCAGGGCGATGATAAAGGCTTTTTTCAAGGCTTTAAACGGCCGGTCACCCAGCTGTGCACAAACCGGCAGAAAATAGATGAGACTCAAAGCACCGATGATAAAGATCCACACCAGCAGCGCACCGATAATCGTGCCCACCATGTTACCCATCCGAAAGTAGAAGGGAATGACAAACAGCAGCATGAGCAGAAGAAACAGATTCACGACAGCTAAGAGCATCGCTGGTTTAACCGAGGCGCGCAGCGCCTCTCTAAACTCCGAACTGCTCGGTCGTTTATAAAAGGCGAACTCCTTGGTAAAGAAGGAGACGCCTCCGATGAACAGGTGGAGGGCAAAAAACCAGATCAGGGCGGCTATGAGGGTCAGGTAGAGATGCACCTCAATTAGCTGCAGCGCCCCATATCCGAGGGCTATCATCCCTACCGAGAGAACATTGAGCAGGATCAGGGCAATAAGATTATCCCAGCCGTCGAAAAAGGCCTTTTTTAGAAAAAATCCGAACATGGCAACCTCGTAGTCTTCAGGATGGAGCGGTTAAGAACATTCTCGTAAGAGTCACTATAAAGAGACCTGGCACACCTTTACAAGTCGCTGTAGCCGTGTTCTCCGCAACACAGCAGATTCTACCAGAAACTGGGGGCTTTTACCAGAATTAGCTTGTAGCAGAGGAACTTTTCACCTTCAGGAGGCTGGAAAGGAGCAGCATCACGATACCGAAGATCAGCAGCGTCTCTCCGAGCCCCTGCGTGTCCACGAGAAACCCGAACAGCGGGGCTGCGGCAGCGGTGATGAGAGTCTTCAACTGAGACTCCCCGGAGAGCCCGGTTGCCATAACAGAACCCTTCACCCGGTCACTGACATACTCAACACTCAGCGGTCTTCTGAGATTCTGGATCATGTAGTAGATGATAAAGGTTGCAATGGCGAGATAACTCAAACCTGCTAAATGGGCGGCGGCAGTGGCGATCATCAGCACAGCGCCGGCTGAGAAGAGCAGGTTCAGCCCGAGTTCAGTTCTCTGTACCCGGTTTTTCAGTGTTCCGGCACTGCGGGAGGCAAAGGAGGTCAGTAAATAGAGCACCATATAGACGAGTCCAATCAGGATAGCAGAGCGCTCTTCTCCCTCAAGATAGAGGAGAACCGGCATGGCAAGTGCCGTCTGTTCGATGATCGGCTGCAGGTAATCTTTCGTTGACTTGAATATCCCGTCAAAGATACTGAAGTTCAGTATTCCACGCCGAAGCTCTTTAGCTCGAAACAGTTCGGCAAGTCCCTTAAAGCTCTGGACAAACTGGTGCTTCCAGCGACGGGCAGGGGGTCTCTCGGGAGGCATCTCCCCGTCATCGACCGAAAAGTCGAGTTCCCGCGGGTAGCTGAGCATCAGAAAGAGTCCGAAGAGGTAGGGAATAATCGAGAGGAGAAAGACAATCCGGTATCCGCCTGAAAGGACGACCATCAGGGCGGCAAGAATTGCAGAGAGCGCAGATCCAGTCTGTGACCAGCCGCGGGTGTGTCCGTAGTAGTCGGTCTTCTGCTCAGTCATCCCGTGAATCTTGAGATACTCCATGATCATGGCTTTGTGGGTACCGGTTCTGAAGGCCTCACCGAAGGCAAAGAAGACCATGGCAATGGCAAAGACCCAGAAATGGGGGAAGGCAAAAAACAGGGCAAAGGAGATGATATAGCTGATAAAGCAGAAGACCATGCTCTTTCGCCGGCCGAAGGAGTCAGCGATAATGCCGGAGGGAATCTCCATGACGTTGGTTACAATCTCGCGGATAGAAAACAGCACCCCGATCAGGGTAAAGGAGAGTCCCATCTCCCGAAAAAAGAGGAGGAGGTAGGGATCAAAAAAACGTAGGTTTTTTAAGAATCCATAGAGTGAGAATTTTTTGTACTGCAGATCTCGTGTAAATGCCATACCATCCGTCCAACGATACAGGTCTGCCCTTATAATACAAGATAAGCTATTGGTATCACTGAGCAGTGATCACAAAAAAAGTAGTGGCGAAGGGATTTGAACCCCTGACAAAACGGATATGAGCCGTTTGCTCTACCGACTGAGCTACGCCACCACGGATAAGTCTGCAGACGCTCCGCTGCAGGCCAAAATCGTCCACACTATACCAATCAGCCCAATTGTTGTCAATTAGTCGGTAAAGAAAAATCAAAGCTCATGTGGACCACTTTTAACTCGTCGTTCTCCGGCTGCAGAAAGACGGAACCAACGCTGCTTTCAAGCCTGCCCTCTCTCCTGTAGAACAGCCGCAGGGGCACGCGTGTGCTGCTCACGCGCTCTTCGATCCGGCCGAAACGCAGGCGCTCGGCAGGCAGTAGCAAAGAGAGCTCTTCTTCAAAGAGCACCAGGAGCATATCCTTTGTTGTTCCGTGAAAATGCTGTTGAGGGGACTCTCCTAAAAAGAGGTCTCTCAAGAGCACTCTGACTTCCCGGGAACTCCCCCCCGAGGGGGTGCTCAGGATCCCGAGTTGTGGATCTCTTGGAAGCACACTCTCTGTGCTTTGCAAGAGCAGTTCATCCGGTGCTGCTGTGAGAGCCCCCTGGCACAAAAGCCCTGAGAGCACCAGGACGACTATCGTTTTCAGTTTCATCATACCCCTTCTTTTCTCTGCCTGTGATGGTACTCGAACTCTCCGAAAGCCGCAAGCATCGACTGAGCTCTCTTGCCTGATTACCGGTGCTTGGGTTACTATGCTTTGCATGGACCAGATGCAGTTTCACACCTACAGTTTTCTCACTACCGCGTGCACTGAGGCGGTCCGGGATCCGGTGTGGGGTACAGTGATGTTCCCCGAGTCCTTTACCAAGCTGATGGCACTGGGCGAGTTTCAAAAACTCTCCCGGATCAAGCAGCTTGGTCCGACGCACCTGCTCTATCCCGGCGCGGTGCATACCCGGCTCAGTCACAGTATCGGTGTGTATGCAGCTGCCCGCAGCATGATTTTTGCCCTGCTGCGTCAGCTTCATACAGCAGGCTCCTCACCGCCTTGGGATTTGACGGGAATAAAGAGTTTTCTCTGTGCGGCCCTGCTCCATGACATCGGGCACTTTCCGTTTACCCACTCGCTTAAGGATCTCCCGCTGCGCTCCCATGAGAGCCTTGCCTCCCAGATCATTCTTGAAGGCAGCCGTGTCAAAGCGGTTATAGAAGAGGATATCGGAGCCTCTGCCCGGATGACTGCTGCTATTATCGATGACTCCCAGGAGGCAGAGGACCCTCAGGTTGCGCTTTTTCGCTCTATGCTCTCGGGAACGCTGGATCCGGACAAGCTTGATTACCTTAACCGGGATGCCTTTTTCTGCGGTGTCCCCTACGGGCTGCAGGATGTCGACTATATTCTCACCAAAATTGCTCTAACCCGGGAAAACCGCCTCGCTGTCAAATCACAGGGAATCGGCAGTATTGAGCACCTGCTGTTTGCCAAGTATCTGATGTACCGCAACGTCTACTGGCATGAAACAGTCCGCAGCGCCACGGCGATGATACGCAAGGCGCTTTTCACCGGGCTTTCAGGCGGCAATATTCAACCGGATGAGCTCTACCATCTCGATGACCGGCAGCTGTTAAAACGTTTTTCCGGGGGAGCCTATCCCTTCTGCGCCCCGATAGACGGGGTAGCAGCCGGAACGCTCTATCGGCCGGTGCTGCGCCTGGCACTCAGTGAGTTCACCCCGAAACAGCAGCAGCTGCTTCGTGATCAAAAGCGGCGTTATGAGATCGAGGAACACCTGAGAGACGAGATAGAGCGGCACAGTGCTGCGCAACTCAACCCCTGGGAGATTGTGCTGGATATTCCAGAACCGGTCTCCTTTGAAGCTGATGTGCCTGTGCTGCTCAGTGACGGCAGCTCAGTTCCCTTCTCAGAGGCCGGCCCGGTCTTCTCCCGGCCGGTTATTGACGGTTTCACCCGGGCACTCTCCCATGTGCGGCTCTTCCTGCCGCCTGGAGCTGGGGCTGCCATTGACAAAACCATGCTGCTGAAGTACCTTGCCTGACCAATGAATAAGCAGAACAACGGCGAAAAACTGCCCTACTCCAATTTGATTGAGGGGAACTTCCCACCCTGGGTCCACCGCTTCATCAAGCAGACGGGCAAAGGCATAAACGACTTTCAGATGATTGCTGACGGAGAAAAGGTGATCCTGGGAATATCAGGTGGTAAGGACTCACTTGCCCTGGCCCTTGCCCTTTCTCTCAGACGCAAGTGGCTGCCGATCTCCTACGAACTTGAAGCCCTCCACATCAACTGGATTGAGCACCCCGTACCTCCTGAGAAGGTAGAGGAGCTCCGCCGCTTCTTTGCTGCCCTTGATATTGCCTTCGAGTCGAGGGATGCCCACATGTTTCACTCCGACTACCACACCGATTTCAACTGCTATTTATGTTCCCGCAACCGCCGGCGTATCCTTTTTGAGGAGGCCGCCAAAAGAGACACGAAACTGGTAGCCATGGGCCACCATCTCGATGACCTGGTGGAGACAAGTATGATCAATCTCTGTTTTCGGGGTGACTTTTCCACCATGCAGCCGGTGCAGGAGTTCTTTGACGGTAATCTCTATGTCATCCGTCCGATGATCCAGGTCCGCGAGCATGTCACCCACCGGCTGGCTGCCGCCTATGATCTGCCGGTGGTCAAACCGGTTTGTCCCTACGATCAGACGAATATCAGATCAAAAATCAAGCCCATTATCCGGGAGTTTACCCGTATCGATAAACTGACCCGGGAGCACATTTATAAAGCTCACAAGCTCAGTTTCCAAATTCCTCGTAATGAAACTCAACATCATAGAGAACACCCGGAATCTGATCCTCCAGAAAATGTGTGACCTTCTCCATAACCCGGCGACCGTGGAGCGCATCGTTGGTAACCAGCGCCACGCCGAACTGGGCAAAGGTGAGCGAGTCGTGCAGATCAACCTCGGCTGCTGATACGTAGAACTTGTTTCGCAGGCGCTGTTTGACCGAGTTGACGATCCGCCGCTTCTCTTTAATGGTATGAATTCCCTCTAGCTGTACGATTCCCTGTAACATGCTGACAATCATGCTGTTATTATATATTAGAGCGTGTTATAGTAAAGGGCATATTTTTGTGCGTTTTTCTGCTACACCTACACTACTTTGTTTGCTTGGGGAGGACTATTATGAAAAAACTCATACTGACTGTTTTGCTCATTACAGCGGCTGCACTGCCGCTGTTTGCAGCTAATGGAGATACCGATTTAGATATGGAACTCGGCTTTAACTACGATCGTGCAGTGATTGACGGAGAGACCGTCAACCTTATCGGCATCAGTGCCCTGCCGGATATTTCGGTAGGCAAATTCGGCATTGGCCTGGATGCCTCATTCCGCTTTGAGCTGGGAACCGGCCAGCTGTTCCGTTTTAGGACTGAGGACTGGGTTCCGGATTTCTCAGACGATGTGACCTTTATCGACAAGACAAAAACTGCCTTATCCTTGTACCTGCCAATTTTCCGCTATGTGCGATACGGCTGGAAGGGTGATCCGATTTATGTACGTCTTGGAGAACTTGATTCAGTTACCATTGGAACCGGTATATTTGTGAATGAATACTCCAATACAGTGCTCAAACCGGGAACTCGGCTTCTTGGTGGTGTGTTCGACCTCGACGGGTCACTCTTCGGATTCCCCTATGTGGG
>JBNJDX010000083.1:0-6335 GCA_051745285.1 Spirochaetota bacterium | reverse complement strand
TTTTTATTGACAACCGCATGTTTCATGGTAGGATAATTTATAAGTCCATTGGAGAAATTATTAGAAGCGGTATGATTTCTGGTCAGTTACAACCTGATACTACTCAGAAGGAGACGGGGAGCGTGGGCCTTATTCAACAGAATGCAGCGGAGCTGAATAATCAGTTGAGAATAAAAGAACGGAACATGAAGCGTCTGTTTGACCTGATTTACTCCCATGGTGAGATTTCCCGGGCGCAACTGGCTGCCAAGACGAAACTCAGTCCGACAACAGTTTCCTCCTTGGTCGATGAGCTGATTGCCAACGAGATAGTGAAAGCCTCCGGTATTGAGGACACAAACCGGATTGGAAGAAAGGCCATTCTCCTGCAGATTAATCCTGACAGACTGCAGATACCGACTATTGCCTGGGAACGTACCGGATTCAAGTATGTACTCTATGATCTTGCCTGCAATGAGCTTGAGCGCCTCTACATGCCGCACGGCCAGTCGGCCAATTATGCTGAAGAACTCCATAATATTATCACAAGCAAATCGAAACTGATTAAGCCCGACAGACTTGGGGCTCTGTGTATTACCTTCCCGGCTGTTGTCGATGTTCATACTCACAGGATCATCTCCACCGTCCTCGATGTGCAGGGACAGGAGGACTTTCTCCTTCATATAAAGGATCATTTTCTCGCCCGCCCGGTGGTAGTCGGCAACGAATCAGCCTTTTATGCCTACGCAGAGAAGGAATTCGCTCTTTCACGCCCGGCTGAGAACGTGATGTATATCAACGTTAATATCGGAGTGGGGGCAGGAATTATCTATCGTGGAAAGATCTACCGCGGTTCATTCGGCATGGCCGGTGAGTTCGGTCATATGAGTGTCGATATGAACGGCCCGGTCTGCTCCTGCGGCAGTCGTGGTTGTCTGGAACGACTGATCAGCACACCCCGAATTGTTGAACGTGCGGTGCGGGAAGCATCCAGGGATAAACGTTCTTTGCTGTATGCCCTGTGTGATGGCAACCTGAACAACGCCACCTTGGATAGTGTAGCCCAGGCCTTCATCGCCGGTGACCCGGCAGTCAGCAGGGCAATTGAGCAGTCAGCTGAGATCCTCTCCTTCGGTATCGCCAATGCCATCCGCATTTTCGACCCGGAGATTCTCATCATCGGTGGCGGAATAGAAATACTCGGCCCGAAGTTCTTGGAGATGGTCAGGCGCCTGGTGAATATGAATGGAACAAGTGTTCTCACCAGTTCAGCAAAAATTGTCTACACAAAACTCGATCCAATCTGCAAAACCAGGGGAGCGGCTAAGTATTACATCGACAATCTCATGCGGATGACCACCGCGAATGAGGAAGATGTTATTGTCTGTTAAGCATGCTGTCATCTAAGTAGGGACAGCAAAAAGGAGGATATATGAACAATATTGCGTGTGTAAGTACAAACACCTATCACGGATTTTCATTGGAAGAGGCTCTGCAAGGGATCTCAGCTGCCGGCTTTCGGTATGTTGAGCTGACCGGAGTGACCGGCTGGACTGAGCATGTACGTGCTGATATGAGTGATGCAGAACTTGATAAGGTCCGCAACCTGTTGGACAAGTACGGGCTGACAGTCATCGGACTCAGCGGTCATTGCGATCTCATGGATTCAGAGCGTCTCAAAGATTTCGCTGAGAACATTAAGCTGGCCGGAAAACTCGGCTGTAAGTTTATCGTCTCTTCAACCGGCGAGGCCCACAATTCCAAAAATGAAAATACCCAGGATGAGCAGCTTGTCGAGAACCTGAAAAGCTTGCTTCCGCTGTGTGAAGAGCGAGGCATCACCCTGGTGCTTGAGACTCACGGTGAACATGCCACCGGAGCAAAGCTCAAACGGATTATTGACATGGTCGGCTCACCGTCTCTGGGTATCAACTATGATACCGCTAATGTGCTCTTCTATGGAAAACGAAACCCTGAAGAGGATATTCAAGACTGTGCTGAAGCAGTTGCCTATGTCCATATCAAAGATAAGGGCGGCAAGGCTGACGAGTGGAATTTCCCGGCCCTCGGTAAAGGTTGGCTTAAACTGGAAGAGACCCTCGGCTTTCTTGAGAAGAAGGGATACAGCGGTCCTGTCAGCGTTGAAATCGAGTATACACAGGAATTTACCATGCGCGACAAAACACCGGCCGACCTTCCGGTTGTCAATCAGGCAGTAAAGGATTCGTTCGCATACCTGAAGAGCATTGGATATGTGAAGTGATTGAATAGAAGCAAGCATTGTTGGCAAAAGGCCCGTTGGACCGTAGCCGTGCTGCTGAAAAAGGAGGAACCATATGAAGAAATTCACATGGGTTGTTTGTGCGGTTTTGATAGTTTTTCTGGCGATGCCGCTGTACTCAGCTGGTAGCCAGGAAAAAGAGGATGAGGGATACACCTTCGGGTATATCGCCTATGACATGCAGGATATCTGGAACATGTACGGTGCGGAGGCCTTTGAGTACGCTGCCGACCAGGTAGGAGTTGAGACCATCGTACTTGATGCCAACAATAGCCTGGAGAAATCTGTTGCAGCCATGGAGAGCCTCATTCAGAAAGATGTAGACGGTATCTCCGTATTCCCGATTTCCCCTGACCAGGTAGCTACCCTCATCAGAATGGCAAATGATGCTGACATTCCTATTACTGTTGAAAACCTGCCGCCACCAGAAGATGCTGGCGACTATATCTCAACAGTTGCCTGTCTGTACGGTGATATCGGTTATGCTGCCATTGAATACATCTCTGAGACCATGCCTGGTGCAAAAATCTTTTATGCTGCCGGTGCAAAGGGCGGCGGTGTCTATGAGCAGTATCAGGAAGGTGTCGATCGTGCATTGGAAGATTTTCCCAATGTTGAGATCGTAGGACTTGAACACGGCGATTGGCAGACCGAAAAATCCATGAACATCACTGAAAACTTCATCCAGACTGGAACAGAGTTCGACGTTATCTTTGCCAACAACGACCTGATGGCAAAAGGCTGCTACAATGCGCTGGTTGAAGCCGGAATGGAAGATGTTCCCATCATCTCTACCGGCGGGGCTCCGGAAGGAATCCAGATGTTGAAGGATGGAATCCAGGCTGCCAATATTACAGCCCCTGTTTCTATCCAGGGCGTTAAAACTTTCAAGAACCTCTATGAGTATGTAGTACTCGGCAAACGTGACCTGCCGAAGTTTACTCCGCTGCCAATAGTACCGGCTTCAGCTGACGAGCTGGACAAGGTAATCACCTGGGAAGATCCTCAGATGGCTCTCGATTATATCGGGGGACTCTAGGATTCGATTATAGTTAGCTGCGCGCCGCTCTGCCAACCAGGCAGGGCGGTGTGCTCTCTCTGGAAGGAATAGATGAGTTATACCTACAAAGGAAAGACACCCGTTGTCAGCATGGAACACATCTCTAAATCGTTTCCAGGCGTGAGGGCTCTATCTGATATCAGCTTTGATCTATACCCCGGGGAAGTTCACTGCCTCGTCGGGGAGAATGGAGCCGGTAAATCCACGCTGATGAAGATCCTCAGCGGAGCCTACAAACCTGACGGTGGCAGTATCACTGTCGACAGCAGAACATTTGAGCATCTCGACCCGCGATTATCCCAGGAGCTGGGAATCAGCATTATCTATCAGGAGAATGAGCTTATTCCCGTCATGAGTGTGGCTGAAAATATGTTTGTGGGAGCAGAGAGGATTGGGAACGCAGGATTCCTTGACCGCAAACGAACCATTTCAGATGCTCAGATCGAAATTGACAAGCTGGGTGTGGAGCTTGATCCGACAAAGACAATTGAAAATCTTTCGGTGACCGAGCAGCAGTTTGTCAAAATACTCAAGGCCCTTGTGCATAAACCGAAGATTGTTCTGATGGATGAACCGACTTCCATGTTCAATGCCCGTGATGTAGGGAAGGTTCTCACCTTAACCCAGCGGATTGCCGAGCAGGGAATCAGTGTCATTTACATTTCTCACTATCTGAAAGAGATTGTCCAAATTGCTGACCGCATAACCGTCATCCGGGATGGCCATGTGGTAAACACCTATCTCAACGAGCAGCGCGATATTGACCTTGATCTGGTAACCCGGGACATGGTCGGACGTCCGGTTGATATGTTCTACAAGAAAGAGGAACACGAGATAGGGGAGGACGTCCTGCGGGTAAAAGACCTTCAATTGGAGAAAGATTCCCCGAAGATCTCATTTTCCGTTAGACGCGGAGAAATTCTCGGTATGGCGGGGATGGTCGGATCCGGACGCACTGAGATTGTGCGTGCCCTGACCGGGGCAGATCGCTATTACAGCGGGACCATTGAGTTCAAGGGCAAGACTCTGCAGATGCGTTCCCCGGTTGACAGTATCAGTGTAGGCATAGCCCATATCACGGAAGACCGGCAACTCCAGGGGTTAATGCTTGGCAAAAGCATTCTGGAGAATATGACCATTGTGGGTTTAGGCAGAAAAATCAAAGGGTTTTTTCTCAATGTCAAAAAGCACGCTCCCTTCATTCAGCCGATAGTTGACTCCTTGAATATCAAAACCCCCTCGGTATTCCAGGAAGTGCAGAATTTAAGCGGCGGAAACCAGCAGAAGGTCGTGCTGGGGAAGTGGCTGTTTGCCGAGTCTGATCTCTACGTTTTCGACGAGCCTACTCGAGGCATCGACGTAAACACCAAGGCAGAATTCTACCGTCTCATGTCTTCGCTCACCAGGGAAGGGAAATCAATCATTATGGTCTCCTCAGATATGCCGGAACTCATCTCGATGAGTGACCGTGTTCTGGTTGTTCGCAAAGGTGAGATTACCGGTGAGGTCCCCAAGGGCGAGATCACCGAAGAACGCATCATTAAAAGCGCATTAGGGATATAAGGAAGAGTACAATGAACAAACAACACATACTGGGGAAGAATTGGTATAAAGATCAACGGGTGCTCATGTTGGTAGTCATTTTCCTCATCACCCTGGCCGTCTCGATTGTGAACATCCAGTTTATCGAGATGCGTAATATCGTGGCCATATTCCAGCAGATTTCGGTATTGGGTATTCTGACTATGGCTATGGCCATGCTGCTTATCAGCGGAGGCATCGACCTCTCGATTGGAAACATCATGATCCTCTCCGGAGTTGTCATCTCAAAAATCATCATGGGCGGCGGCAGTGTCTTTGTTGGTGTCATCCTCGGGTTGTTAACCGGAGTGGTCTGCGGGGTTATCAACGGGATTATTATCAGCAAAAGCAGGTGTCTTCCCCTGATTATCACCCTGGGAACAAGCCAGATTTTTTTTGGTGCTTCTCTGATGATCACTGGCGGCCAATTCATGAATTTCAGGGGCAAATTTGATTTTATCGGCAGAACCCGTATTCTGGATGTATTTCCCGTGATGCTCTTTTTCCTCATTGCAATGGTTGCAGTTGCCTTTATTCTCCTGAACCACACCCGCTTCGGTCGTCGCCTGGTTGCAATTGGCGGAAACGAGCGCAATGCTTATCTCTCCGGTATCAATATCGTTAGGCATAAGATTGCCATTTATGCCATTGGCGGACTGTTCAGCGCAATAGCTTCCATTGTTTTTGTATCACGCCTGGATGCTATCACAGCCACGGCCGGAGCCGGCTATGAACTGCGGGCCCTGACAGCCGCTATTATCGGCGGGATTACCTTCGAAGGCGGCCGCGGAACTATCGGCGGGGCCTTTATCGGCGTGTTTCTCATTGGAATCATTAACAATGCAATGAATATACTCTCTGTCTGGCCGTACGCCCAGACAGCCATATCAGGTGCAATTATTGTTATAGCCGTAATCTTGAGCAATCTCGAGAACATCAAAAAGACCAGCGCATAAGCTGCAGCACAATGAGGAGGACCAAATAATGAATATTCTTGCGGTGGGGTGTCATCCGGATGATCTGGAGGTAAGCTGTTTCGGTACACTTGCTAAATACAGCAGGGCCGGTCACAAGGTGACCGCCTGCCACGTGACTAACGGAAACCTTGGACATGTCGAAATTCAACCTGACAAGCTGCGCGAGATCCGCAACAAAGAGGCCGAGAAGGCTGCAGCGGTTATCGGGGCTGACTCAGTAACCCTGGATATCTCGGATCTATCGGTTGACTCAATGAGCGATGAGCTCAATAAAAAGATGGTGCAGGTCATACGGGATGTAGAGCCGGATGTTATCATAACACACACCCGGCAGGATTATATGCGAGATCACATTGAGGCCGGAAAGCTTGCCTTCAAAGCAAGTTTCCACGCCTCAATCGTCCATAAATATCCTGAGCAGGGTTCTACAGCGCCTGTCGTCCCTCTGTTCTATATG
>JBNJDX010000082.1:0-6457 GCA_051745285.1 Spirochaetota bacterium | reverse complement strand
AGGTATTGTTATCAATACTATACGTACCTATTAACGGCATGTATAATCTCTTCTTGAGATCATCACAGGAGATAAGATGAACGTACGCATTGTCTACGATTCTGTATTCGGCAACACAAAACAGATCGCTTCTGCTATACAGGAGGCGATGGGAGAAGATGTTGTATTGCTCAAAGCTGACAAGACTCCCACTGACGGACTGAAGGACTTTGATATTCTCATACTGGGATCTCCCACCCGGGCATTCACAGCTACAAAGACAGTAAAGCAGTTTCTCAAGTCAATTCCGAAGGGTGCTCTTACAGGGGTAACAATTGCAGCATTCGATACACGCATAGATCCTGCTGAAGCCAACAGCCGACTTTTTTCTTTCCTGGTAAAGATCTTCGGTTATGCAGCAGATTCATTAGCAGACCAGCTGATCCGAAAAGGCGGCACACAAGCTGTAGTCCCTGAGGGCTTCTTCGTGAACGATTCAGAAGGACCCTTGCGATCCGGAGAGACAGAACGCGCCGCTGCCTGGGCTCACCAAATTCTAGGGAAAGGAACAATAACGTGAGAAGACCTCTGAAAATACTTATCATCCTGGCAATAATCCTGGTCACGGTAATCGTGGCAGCCATCATCGCTATGCAGATAATAGAGCGCAACCTTGAAAACCTAGCATCCCTTCCTGTTCAACAGATTGACCTGGCTACCTTGGCTGATGGAACCTACGAGGGTAGTTTTTCCAGTTTCCCTGTATCAGCGGAGGTAGAGGTTGCAATCAAAAATCAGAAGATCACTGATATTACCATTATCAAGCATGAACACGGTCAGGGTTCAGAAGCGGAGGACCTCCCGGAAGAAGTAATCAGAGAGCAGAGCCTGCAAGTCGATGCAGTTACCGGGGCTACCTACAGCAGTAAAGTCATCCTGAAGGCAATTGAGAACGCTCTTACCAGTACCGAATGAGGTAGTTATTGTGTTTTTTTCAAACTTTGCATATCTTTTTCACAGGGAGGGAAGCGATTATGCAGACAGTAACCCACCTGTTCACCGATGACGGATTGATCCCGAATAGCCCATATCCAGTCATATTGTACAAAAAGGCCATTCCCGATGCAGAAGCAGCAGATTTTGAACAGCTGTTTCTTGCAAACAGCTGGGGTGACAGCTGGCGGAATGGTATTTTTCCCTACCACCACTATCACAGCAGTGCCCACGAAGTACTCGGAGTTTTCCGCGGATGGTCTCTTGTACAACTAGGTGGGCAACAGGGAGAATCCTTTCGTGTAGAGCAAGGAGATGTGGTAATTCTTCCCGCTGGTACCGGACACAAAAACCTGGAACAGAGTCCGGATTTTGGAGTGGTAGGGGCCTACCCCGAAGGTCAGCACCCCGATATGAATTACGGAAAGCTCTCTGAGAGAGAGAAGAGTCTTGAGAATATCCGCAAGCTCGCCCTTCCCAGCGCTGATCCAATTGGAGAGCAGGGCTCGCTCATACAGCGCTGGAAAGAGTATTCCCATCATGAACAGACCTAAGAGCTAAGCTTCAAGGCAACCTCGGCCGTACGCCTTCCCTGATACCTCGCTGCTGCAAGCTCATTGGCACTGGGCATCCGCTCCCCGCTGCCGCCGGTAATTGTTGAGGCCCCGTAGAAACTTCCTCCGGATATCTCGTCGAGAGTTCCCAGTCCAGAGAAGTTATTATCAAGCCCCACAATGATCATCCCCTGATGAAGTAACGTTACGTGGGCTGAAAGGATGGTAGCCTCCTGTCCTCCGTGCTGCATAGCACTGGATGTCATAACACTGGCAGGCTTCCCTATAAGGGCCCCGCTGGCCCACAGTACGCCGGTGGTATCAATGAAATTTTGCATCTGACCAGACATATGTCCAAAGCGGGTTGGAACTCCAAACATAAGTCCATCAGCCTCGCTCAAACTTTCAAGGGTAGCTGTCGGTATGTCGGCAAATTGCTTTTTTGCCTCCAGGGCCCCCATCTGCTTTAAGACATCATCAGAGAGCGTCTCTGCCACCCGATACAAACCGGCCTCTGCGCCGGGAACCTCTTCAATTCCTTTGGCAGCCGCCTTTACCATCTCATACATATGCCCATACATCGAATAAAACACTATATTAATCTTCATGCCGCGCTCCTTCTGTTGTCGCTGCGCGGGCCACGTCAAGTGACCCATCCTGTGACTTCTCTGCTCTGCCAAGCTTTTTTAGCAGCTTTGACAGCTCAGAGAGCTCGTGTGCATCAAGAACAGAAAACGTCTTTGCAATTGCTTCTGCCACATGGGGGAAGACCTGTGAAATCACCTCTTCTCCCTCTGCAGTCAGTTCAATAGTATTTGCCCTTCTGTCCTCTTTGGAGGGCCTCCGGCTTACAAGCGCCGATTTGACGAGATTATCAATAACCATAGTCAAATTCCCGGGGGTCTTCAGTACCTTCCTGGCTATTTCAACCTGCTTCATCGGTCCGTGAAAGTAGAGGGCTTCTAGAACTGCAAACTGACTGATAGTTACACGCCGTTTAAGCGGCTCCTGCCACTCTATGCGATGATTAACACTTTCAACAGCCCGCATCAGTTTAATATACGCCTGTAAAGCAGGTTGTTTGCTTTCTAGCACCGTAGACACCTGTTTCATCCGGGTACCTCCAGCAATATGATTTAACATCATATTGTTTAATATTAAACAATATAGTCATACACAAGCCGGACCGTCAAGCATTTAAGAGAAGATCTATGAAACTGATTCGATGCGTTTGTTCCTGTTTTCCAGGGCTTCTAGACTTTTTACAGCGTCTTCATAGCCCTGCTGGATAAGTTTCGGTATCTGTTTTGTATCAACGGTATTGTAGTCTGATAGTGCCGGTGAGATGACAAGAACATCCTCTCTGTCTCTAGCGGCCATCACCGATGAGGCGAGAGCGAACGAAAAACTGTTCAGCAGCACCTCGAACACATTCTTCGGCCTGGTTTGGGTATGCTGGGTCAGCAGATCTACGGCGATTATCGGACTGATATCCCGTTCGGAGAGAACCTGTATCGGTACATTTTCACTTATCCCGCCGTCAACAAGAAGATTCCCGTCAATTTCCACAGGTGCAAAAATTCCCGGAACGCAGGTGCTTGCCATCACGGCCTGGGTAACATCGCCCGAGGTGAGTACCACTTTTTCGCCGTTTGTGATATTGGTAGCAACGATATACAGAGGTAGCTTAGCTGATGCAAAAGTTGTATGGCCAAGGACATTTCCAATAGACTCCCCAAGTTTCTCATTTGAGAGTATTCCCATCCTTGAGAGGGTTACCCGTGCTGCTTTATACCAGCTCAGATCAAGGGCAATTTCCTCAATCTCCTTCCAGTCCTTTCCAAAGGCAACTAAAGCCCCCACAAGGGCACCGATACTCGTCCCGCTGATATGAGTAAAGGTATACCCATACTCATCGAGTGCCCGTAACACACCAATATGGGCAGCTCCCAACACTGCACCACCGCCGAGAGCAAGGCCAATCTCTTTTCTCATCTTTAACCTCTCGTGATCATCATATCAAAGGGTGTAATCACGTGCAACGCTACCCCCTCTGCTTGCCCCAATGTCACTCGTGCAGAAGCAGCAGAGGCCCCATTCCCTTCAACTTTCCACAACCTCTCAGGTTGGGTTCGCCGAAAAAGCTTACCTTAGCATAGATTCTTCTTTGCACACCTCACTGCCGTTTTCAGCCTATCAGTAACAGCAGCATACCGGCAAAGAGAACTCCCCACAGAAGAAACCCGTCATTCTTGTACATATAGTTCCCCCCTCGTAAGCGCATATCAAGCAGTTCAGTCGTTGCAAGACACAGCCCGACAGGCAGGTAATCACTCTGTCGACAAGTGTTTATAACCTGTTTTTATACAGCCAGATACGTATTGTATGCGATTTCTGTGAATACCACAATACCGCTGCAAACAACGGGGGCACGAAACAAAACGCTCATATGGAACATCCTCAAGCATACCCGGATTTATCAACTATCTCGCCCCCGACAGAAGAGACCCAATAAACCCGTTTACAGCTTCAAGACGTTCATCAAGGATATCGTCCTGCTTGCCGGTTATCTTTTTCAGCATAGCCCGTACAATCAGATTGTGCTCTGAAAATCTGAGCCTCCCCCCGAACCAGGCAGCTGTTACAGCATGATCAAGCAGTTTCTGAGAAAAATTGGCCTTCAGCATCTCCTCTTTTTCTGCCTCTCGAATCCCGCATAGAAATATAAACAGCTGCCGCCTAAGCAGTTCATCCTCATGCTGCCGACAGAACTCTCGTAGAGACCCCGGCAGCATCGATGCGTGTACTCCCCCTCCAACAATCACCTGAGTGTAATCATCCAAGGAAGGAAATACAGTTTTCCCATGCACTTCCAGCACATCAATAGTCATGCCTGAGTCTCTCATCTCAGTCTCAATTCGGTGTGCACATTCTCGTGCGTACCCTTTCGACGATGCATACAGCAGTAACGTTTTTTCCACCAGCTACCTCCAACAATGGTTATCTAGTAACAGCCTGTCAACTGTCCAGTTTACATATACTTCTTTCCGCCTTTCCAACGCATCGGCAGATAATTCTCTGCTGTGAGCTATAAGGTGGAGGCATACCCCCCGCAACGATGCAAACAGAATATCGCAGACAGCCTCCAGCTGCTCACTTGCAGCCTCAGGATGCATGTTATGTAAATCACTTCGCAGTCTTTGTTCTACCTTCAGTTGATTTGGACCCGGTTTATGCCCTTCTCTAGAAAGCAGATCTACAATCACCCGATACTGTTCAGGCTGCTTGAGGGCTCTCTCAATGTGGCGGTCGAGATGTTGTTTTAAGCGAGTAACAGGTTTTTCATGCTGTGGTTGCTCTTCTGCCATGGTAAGGGTATGTGCGAACCCCTCTTCAACCAAATTTCTGAGCAGGTCTTCCTTATCCTTGAAGTAGAGATATACTGTTCGCGGAGAATACTCTATGCGCTTAGCCAGTTTTCGGATGGTAAAGGCTTTATATCCCTCCTGAGAGATGATTCTTCCTGTTTGTTCCAGCATCGCTGTCCGAAGTTTCTGCTGCTCCCTGGTTTTTCGCTCTTTGATACTCATCGTTTACTTTGTATACAACGTTTACCTCTTTGTCAAGACAAAGCAGGGTATATCTCTACACCCTGCTTAATTACCTTGAAATACCGCTTAGAAGTACCAGCGCAGGGAAACATACCCCATCGTATTATCGCTGTATCTTCCAAATGTCCCTGACTCATCACCCAGAAAGACCTCAGCACCGGCTTCAAGCTGGACTGCATCCTCAATATCATAACTTACCCAGGGGCGCAGCAGTGCATCGGCCGGGTTGAATCCGACATAGGCAAACAATCCTGCCGTCAGACGCTCAGAAAGGAAAGTCTCCTGGAGTCGAAAAGTCGCTGTATGAGAGAGTTCGTCGGCAAGCAGACTGTCATCGTAGTCGTGGATATACTGCAGAATATACTGGGTCGACATGGAGATACCGAACAGTTCCCAGTCAGCTCCGGCAAGGGCATGCAGCTGGTGGTGCCGATTAATTGTTACATCAGGGCCACTCATTGTCTGTTCAACCGATGTGAAGGCTTTGTCGATATAGGCAGCAGCCTCCGTCCTGAACACTACAGAGGAAACCGTGGTACTCAAACTTCCTCCGACAATCAGATGGCGGTAGTATTCACGGTCCACAGCCTTAATGGTAGGTCCCGGTTCTACTGCCACATTGCTAACGGTCGGCAGATCATCCCACGCATATCCGCCCATGATCTCTGCGTTCACATCGGCGCCGAAATAGCTTAATTTGGTAAACAGTTCACTGTCTTCAAGCCCCTTTCCTACTGGAGTTGTACTAAACGTGGTACTATCATCCGGGGAAAGCCCGCCAAAACTCATGGTGTTTTCCTGAGCCCATATAGAATCCTGAGGCGGGGGCGAGGAGGGAACAAATCTCGGAACCCATACCCCCTCTAGCGTGTAGGGTCCTGAGTACCAGTCTACGCGGAGAGCCGGGATGCCTTTACGTATTTCAGCAAAGTCTGCCAGAATAAAGGAGCGCATATCTTGCGGGCTGACGATATCTGTGATAAAGGCCCCTTCGGCCTTGCCCCAGATAATTGCCTGTTTCCCGATTCTTACATCGGCCGAATCAAGGAAAATATCGACATAGGCCTCTCGTACACCAATTTCCGGGTCGGTGTCGGGTCCAACATATGCGTACGGATTGACTGTAATCTGGGTTTTATCCCCCCAGCCTTTTAGCGAAATATCAACTGTCTGTTCCTGTACGGCAACATCAAGCTCACTCAGGCGTACTCCTGTGTAGCTTCTGAGCATGCCCCGGAAATCAATATCTTTTGCTGCAACTGTACCGGGTACAGCAAGCAGTATTGCGGCAAAAAGCAGCCAAGCTGCTGTGTGTTTCAT
>JBNJDX010000081.1:0-6461 GCA_051745285.1 Spirochaetota bacterium | reverse complement strand
GTAACGTCGAACACGATTCCGGCGAGAAACAGCGGCTTGCCCTCCTCACTGCGCCTGGTGACCTTCCCCCGGTCGTAGAACCACTTCCAACTCCCGTCCTTGGCCTTGATGCGGTACTCAACCTCATACACCGGGATCTTGCCCTCAAGATGATCACGCATGGTCTGCATGACCCGCTCGTAATCTTCAGGGTGCAGTCTTTCAGTAAAGAACTGGTAGGTGACCTCTTCAGGCACTTCATCAAGGGAATACCCGAGGGTAGTGATTTTCAGAGGGTGGAACACCACTGAATTGGTCTGGACATTCCAGTACCAGTGCCCGAGATTACCAGACCAGGAGAAGTCCAGGCGGGTTTCACGCTGCTGTTCTTCAAGAAGCTCTTGGGAAAGCATTTCCAACTCTCGCACTCGTGAAAGCAGTTCGTCCTGCGAATATTCAGTATAATCCCTCATGGATACCCCCAGTCAGTTTTTCATACAACGTTCATCTATAGTATTATTTGAGTACCGGCGAAAAGCAAGCATTAAGCTCTACAAATACAGAGTTTTTCCTACAACAGCAGCTTGTCCACTGCCCGCAGCACCTCAGCAGGCCTGAACCCCTTCCGCTGCAATACGCGCATAACCTTCTGACGGTCAGCTCCTCTGGCAGCTGCCCGTTCGGCGGTCAGAAGCGCAAGTTCATCACTGTCGAGCTGTGCATCCGCAAGGGCGGCCTCGGCGGTCAGCCTGTCCACTCCCTTTTTCTGCAGGCCGGCTTTCAGCATGGCAGGGCTTTCAGGCTGCTTTCTCAGCCGACTTCTGATCCACATTTGTGCAAAGCGGCTGTCGTCAAGATAACGTTTTTCCTGCAGCCGAGAAAGGACGGATTCAATGGTTTGGGGAGAGAATTCGCGCTGCAGAAGCTTCTGGCGCAGCTCCTGGACACAGTGCTCCCGGCGGGCGAGCAGATCGACTGCCTTTTCCTGTGCGAGCAGTAGTTCGGCCTGCTCCCGAAGCTGAGCGAACTCACCCTCGGTGAGCTCCCGACCGGGAGCAAGCTGCCATGTGTCGGCCAGAGAGGCGGGGATAAAAAAAGAGGAGCCTTCCCGGGAAACGGCGGTTAAGCCCCTTCTGGATGCTCCTCTCTCAATACGTCCAAAGACGTGTGTATTAACGTTTTGAGAACTGGAATTTACTTCGTGCGCCCCGTTGTCCATATTTCTTACGTTCTACCATTCTCGGGTCTCGTGTCAAGAACCCATTGGCACGCAGCGTCTTGATGTTTGTCTCATCAAGATGGGCAAGCGCACGTGCAATCCCATGTCTGCAGGCCCCAGCCTGTCCAGAGGGACCGCCGCCTCGTACGGTAATTACCAGATCATACTTTGTCAGACTGTCAGTAACATCCATAGGCTGCTTCATCACAAAGACAAAACTCGGGTTCCCGAAGTAATCCTCAGGGGTTCTATCATTGATTTTAATCTGACCATTACCCTCTCTCAGATACACACGGGCAATAGAGGTCTTTCTTCTCCCTGTTCCCAGGGCTAAATTTGCATTAGTATCCACTTCTCTCGCTCCTCAACCTTAAATTTCAACCTTAACAGGTTTCTGGGCCGCATGCGGATGATCCGGACCTGCATAAACTTTCAAATTAGTAAACAGAGAGCGTCCAAGACGTCCGTTGGGAAGCATACCTCTAATAGCATGCTCCATCGGATAGACGGGCTTTCTCTTTACCATGTCCTTGTACACTTCACCGGTCAGACCACTGGGATAACCTGAGTGACGGTAATAGATTTTCTTGTTCTCCTTGTCACCGGAGAGTTCTGCCTTGGCAGCATTAATCACTATCACATACTCACCCATATCCTGATGCGGTGCGAATTCGGGTTTGTTTTTACCCCGCAGGATGTCAGCAGCTAAGGCTGCCACACGTCCGAGACGCTTACCTTCGGCATCAATGAGATACCACTGTTTGACCACGTCTTTCTGTTTTACAAAAATTGTTTTCATATCTTCTACCCTATTATAGAAATAGTATTTTCTCCTATTGAGCGGTGTATCGTTTCATATTTGCCTGCCAATGTCAAGCAGTCCGAAACCGCTCATAACGCTTTTTTGCAGCAACGAAACCCTTGATTTTCAGCGGGTCTCTAAGTATCTTCACCTATATGAAGATCACGATTGACCACAACTACTGCGCTGGCTGCGGAGTGTGCTGCAACACAGCTCCCTCCCTCTTCTACATGAACGGCTATCAGGCAGAGGCCAAACCTGAAGGCCCGCGGCTGTTAGAGCAGGATGAACTGCTCGCCTGCCGCCTGTTCGAAATCGCTCAAAACTGTCCAACCGGATCGCTCTTTATTGAGCGCGACGAGACAGACAACCGGTCCGACACTCACGAGTGCTCAGCACAGGTGCTCCGCTTCCGGGGGTCATAAGAGTAGGATCACCCTCCGTTGAGCGACCGTACAAACCGCAGCACACCCTGGATCTCTCCCTCAGAGAACTCTCTGGGGATGATGACCGGATAATTTTCTCCCGGCGGAAGCAACACTCCCTGCTCAAGGGCTTTCTTAAAAACCTCGGCGTACGCCACCGACTCGAGCCGGGTATTGATATACGGCCCGCGCCTGTCCCACTCCAGAACGTCGATAAGACGCTGAAACTCCGACCCGGAACCTGTCGGACTGTGCATCGTTCGTATCAGCAACGATATCGATTTTATCAACCCGTCAAGCAGAAATGGCGAAATCATATCTGAAGCAGGCATCTTTTTGAGCAGCTGCACATTTCGGATACACACAACATACGGAACAAAACTCCCCGGGAAAGGAAAGATAGGAAGGAGCAAGTCGGGCTTAACTTGCTGCTCCGGTATGAACGGTCTCCAAAACATCAGCTTTTCGCTCGTCTGGTCTGTCATGGCCGGGTCGGTAATATTCCTTCCCCGTACCTGCTTCCCAAGAGCCAGCGAGAGGGCTTCCATGGCCCGCTCTCTGTTTGCATACAAGCGAAACTTCGAGTAGTCAGTGAACATGAGTTTTAATATTTTTTCAAGCCTCTTGTCGTACACTGAAGGATATTCAGCAAACAATCCTCTCGAGGCAGTTGCCTTCATCACCTGGTTGAGCCCTTCCGGGCGGTGACCGAGCACAGCTCTTCCGTTGTTCTGGTAGAGATCAATATAACGGCGACCTTTCTGATCGTAGAGGCGGTATCCCCGGGCCCGGACGATAATGGGCATCTTGAATGCAGACTGCTCGACAACTTTACTCATAGCGGAATCTTATCAGTCCTGAGCAATCTTCTCAAGCGGTGCATACTGCGGAATGAACTTCATTGTCCTGCCGGTTTCAAACCAGACAGTTACCAGTTCCCTGCCGTTCTCAGTTACTGAGGAGACAACGCTGCCGGGACCGTATGAATCGTGATAGACACGGTCACCTGCGGCAAACATACCGGCTGAAGGGGTGGCCTCTTTCTTGTACCAGTGAGCCTGCGACTGATCAAGCGGATTGCCCGTCTCCCGGGGCAGGGCCCCGTCCGGCGAAAAACTGGAAAACTCATAGGGAACACGGCCGCGGATATCTACGTGCTCGGGCGGCAATTCCCTCAGAAATCTCGAGGGCATCTGATAGCGGGTCTGACCCCAGATCGTACGGCGACGGCAGGAGGTAAAAAACAGCTCCTGCCGAGCGCGGGTAATGCTCACATAGAATATTCTGCGCTCCTCTTCAATGTCGTCATCACTCTCATTAATCCCGCTGGGAAACAACCCCTCTTCAAGTCCAGTGATAATGACCCGGTCAAACTCAAGCCCTTTAGTATTGTGCATGGTGATAAGCGTGACTCCCGGCTGGTCGGAAGGATCCTTTCGTCCGAGCGTCGTATGGTCGAGTTCAAGCGTCTCCATGAAATGAGAGAGCCCCTCCCTGCCGGGGGGATAGACCGATACGGCATTGACCAGCTCCTCAAGATTACTCACCTTCTGGGTGGAGGCAATTTCATCCTGTCGCCGGTGAAATTCAACTATGCCGAATTCATGCAGTGTCTGCTGGACAAACTGAGAAAGATCACTCTTACCGAGCCGTTCAATAGCCGCTTCGTAGCAGGTAAGAAACTCCACCGCACCCGTACGGGCCTTCCCTTTCAGCCGGGTTTCAGCAGCACTCTTCATACCCTGGAGACAATCGCCGAAAGCCCCGCGGGAGCCCTCCATAATAAGTTCTAAGGAGGCTGGACCGATGCCCCTTACAGGCTTATTGACGATCCGCCGAAACGAGATCTCGTCGGCCGGGTTCAGACAGAGCGCAAGCAGGGCAAGCGCATCCTTGACCTCTTCACGGTCGTAGAACCGCAGGGCTCCCACCACCTTATAAGGGATATTCAGCCGCATAAACACTGTCTCAAAGGCAGCTGACTGGGCGTTCGTCCGATAGAGAATCGCTGTCTCATCGTAGCGGTGGTCAGAGGAGACTAACTCCGCACAGAACTGCGCCTCGGCGAACTGATCGTCGAAAAAGCTCAACGCCGCTTTCGTACCGTAGCTCTTATCTGTGCGCAGCACTTTCCCGTGGCGCCCGCTGTTATACTGAACTACTTCAGTGGCAATGGACAAAATGTTCCCGGTTGAACGGTAGTTCTGCTCGAGCTTAATAACACGGGTATTGGGGAAGTTGTCGGGGAAACTTAAGATGTTTCGAAGCTCAGCACCCCGGAAGCGGTAGATCGACTGATCATCATCACCGACCACGCAGAGAAATGATCCCTCTTCAAAGAGCTCCTGGAGCAGCTTGTACTGGGCGACATTTGAATCCTGGTACTCGTCAACGAGGATGACGCGAAAACGGGCACGTACGCGCCGACGAATATCAGGGTGTTCCTGTAGAAGCTCAACCGGCCGGACGATCAGATCTCCGAAATCAACATTTCCTATCTCCCTGATCCTTGTCTCATAGGCGGCATACATCTCCGGAAACCGGGAGTCACGGCTGATGGAGCTCACATCATCTCTCGGGGTAAGACAATGATCCTTAGCCCGGGAGATCCAGTCAGCCACCGGTTTGAGCTCTCTGCGCTTGTAATTGGGATAGATACTGTGAAGCAGGGTGATTGAATCATCCTGGTCGTAGATGGTGAAATGGTCTGAGAGTCCGATCCTCGAGGCATACTGCCGCAGCAGCCAGGCCCCAAAGGAGTGAAAGGTCTTCACCATGACATCCTGGGCTTTCGGCACCATGCCGGCAACCCGCTCTTTCATCTCCCTGGCGGCTTTATTGGTAAAGGTGACGGCCAATATCGAGTGGGGGTCGCACCCGAGGTCCCGAACCAGATAGGCTATTTTTGTCGTAATCACCCGGGTCTTTCCTGAGCCGGCCCCGGCAAGAATGAGCAGCGGCTGCTCATTTTCAAGCACAGCCTCCCGCTGCTCGGCATTCAAAGCGGCGAGTAATGGATTGTCCTCTTGCTTGTGTATCATACTCACTCCAGTGCAACAGCCTCCAGATCAACGCCGATAACCCGCTGGACTCGGCACGCTAACAAATCGCCGGGCTTTCCGGATTCTGACAGGACTACGGTAAGGCCGTCAACTTCGGGAGCCTGTCCGGCTGTACGACCGATCAGCAGGTCCTCTCCGGGAATGATCTCCTCTATGAGCACCGTAAGCTGTGTACCGACCCACCGCTGCAGTCTCCTGGTCGTAATCTCCTCCTGGAGTGATTCAAGTTCCGTCTTGAATGTTTCCGCCTGCTTTAAAGCCTTCTGGAGCTCCCGCTGACTGCGATCCTCGAAAGCCGGGGTTCCCTCCTCCCGCGAATAGAGAAACATACCGGCCCAATCGAGCTGGGCCTGTCTGGCAAACTCTAAGAGTTCAGCCTGCTCTTGGGGCCCCTCTCCCGTAAAACCCAGGAGAAACGTGGATCTGATAACTGCATCAGGAACCTGATTACGGATAGACTCAATCAGCTCAAGATAGGAGCGTGAATTCCCTACACGACCCATCTGTTTGAGTACCGGCTCGCTGGCATGCTGGAACGGGATGTCGAAATAAGGGGCAATCTTCTCCCTCTCACTGACAAGTTTAGGCAGCTCAGGGGGAAAATTATCCGGATGAATATAGAGCATACGGAGGAGAAAATTGCCTGGGAGAGCAGAGAGACTCTCCATGAGTTCCATAAACTCTTTCCCGGGTTTTGATCCCCGATCGGTACCGAAGGCGGCCAGATCCTGGGCTATGAGGTTGATTTCATAGATACCGCTGTCGATAAGCTGCTTGACCTCATCGATAACAACGTGTTTGTCTCGACTGCGGAGAGAACCACGGATCAGCGGGATCGCGCAGTATCGGCATCTGTGGTTACACCCCTCTGAAATTTTCACATAGGCCGAACCGGCGTACGAGAGCAGCTTCTCCCGCGCCATGTAATCCCTCGTGCTTATGTCAGGATAGTCGGGAAACAAAGAGACAGGCCT
>JBNJDX010000080.1:0-6536 GCA_051745285.1 Spirochaetota bacterium | reverse complement strand
TAAAGAGGCTTGGATGAAAAACCAATGTATAATTATGTGCAAGCAATCTCTATCTAATTGGTATCAACAGGATTAGAAAAATTTCTGTTGAATAATTATACATTTTTATGTATACAATAGAGAACGTAAATGAAGACTCTGGGTGGCAATAGAGAGAGGCTCTGTCTATCCGGTCTCTGCATACGGAAAAACACGAGGAGGGAGGATTATCGTGAAAAGAAGTGTAATGTTACTGGCGGTTGTTGCAATCATAGCAGCTCTTTCTTTTGCCGTTACAGGTTGTGCAAAGGATGATGCGGAAAAAGAGGCGGAACCGCTGAAAATTGGTTTCATTGGTCCCATGACAGGAGACGCTGCCAACTATGGAAAGCTCATGTCACAGGCTGTCCGGCTCGCAGCAGAAGAACGGAACGAAGCCGGCGGTATTGGGGGACAGGACGTTGAAGTTATTGTCGAGGACTCTGAAGGTGTGCCTGAGAAAGGGCAAGCATCCATAGAGAAACTAGCGAGTGTAGATAAGGTGAACGGTATTGTTGGTCCGGTGTTTTCAGGAGTAGGTATGGCTATTGCCCCGCGGGCGCAGGCAGAAGAAATCGTGATGATTTCACCTTCAACAACACATGCGGACTTCCCCAGCATTGGCTCCTACATCTTCAGGACCGTGCCCAGTGATGCACTGCAGGCTGAAGTAGCGGGTGCATATTTTGCAGAAGAGCTCGGTATTGAAAAACTTGCTGTGCTCTATGTCAAGAACGACTACAGTCAGGGATTGTACGAAGCGGTTTCAGACATTTTTGAGTCCAGGGGCGGAGAAGTTGTAGCAGTAGAGACCGCACTGCAGGGTGATAAAGATTTTAAAACCCAGCTGACAAGAATTCGATCTGAAGAACCGGATGCAATATACATTCCCAACTATGTAGCTGAAATGGCTCAGATTCTTGAGCAGGCTGCAAACCTCGGAATTGAGGCTCAGTTTCTCAGTGCAGATGGGTTTACCAACCCTGAAATTTTTGATCTAGCTGGCGAGGCTACCAATGGGGTAATCTACACTGGACCGGTAGAAGCTGAAGTGACAGAGGGCGTTCAGGGATTTGCCGCAGATTACGAGGATCGATGGGAAGTAGAGCCTGATTCATTCTCAAAGAATGCCTATGACGGTGCGAACATCATCATGGATGCAGCCCAGGAAGTCTTTGATGAGCAGGGTGCTTTGGATAACGCTGCAATTCGCGACATTGTTGCTCAGACCAGTGGTTATCAGGGAGTATCTGGCGAGGTAAGCTTCGCTGAAGACGGGAATCTTATCGCCCTTCAGGGTGTATTCCGGGTTGAGAATCAGAAGCCGGTACAAATGGGCATCTATTCCATAGAAGACGGTGAACTGGTAAAAGTACAGTAAATAGACTTTCTATGGCAGGGCTGCAGTGAATTGAGCCCTGCCAAGTTCATACAGGTTACCTGTGTTTCTTATTGTTATTGTACGTTCACAGCCTTCGTAGGATTACGAAGGCTGCTTTCACATGATGGAGGAGTACTAACTTGGGCTCAATTGCAGAATTTATTCAGCACTTTCTCAATGGACTGACTCTTGGGGGAATTTACGCACTGATTGCACTTGGGTACACCATGGTGTATGGCATATTGAAGTTCATCAATTTTGCCCATGGTGAAATATTGATGGTTGGTGCTTACGTCGGGCTTTTCAGCTTCAACTTCCTCATGGGAGAAACCCCCTTCGGCATTTGGCTTCTGGTACTGTTTTTTATTGCTATGCTCATTGGAATGGCTGCAAGTGCAGTTTTAGGAATGATCATTGAGCGTGTTGCCTATAAGCCGCTTCGGAAGGCGACCAGGCTGGCGCCTTTGTTAAGTGCCATCGGTGTCTCCTTTATACTCAGTAATTTAGCGGCATTCATCTGGGGAACGAAATCGAGAAAATTCCCCTATCCGTTTAACAATACTTCATTCGATATCGGGGGGGTATCAATAACCCCGCATCAGATTCTGATACTTGTGGTCACAGTAGTGCTGATGAGCGCTTTAAAAATCTACATAGACAAGACACGGATGGGGAAGGCCATGCGTGCGACAAGTCTGGATCAGGACGTAGCTGCTTTAATGGGAGTGAACGTCAATCGAGTAATCAGCCTCACATTCGCCATCGGTTCTGCTTTGGCTGCTACCGCTGGAATCCTGGTTGCTCTTGACTACAAAGTATATCCTACCATGGGAGCTATGGCTGGGTTGAAAGCCTTCATAGCCGCTGTAGTCGGAGGAATTGGTAATATTACCGGAGCTATGGTAGGAGGAATTATCCTCGGGCTGCTTGAGACCTTCGGTGTTGCGGTGCTGGGAATTCCGCAGGGACTCAAAGATACTATAGCCTTTGGTGTGCTGATTATTATTCTGCTGCTAAAACCGGAGGGACTGCTGGGTAAGGCAGAAAGGGAGAAGGTGTAGTATGCTGCAGTTTTTATTACTTATTCTGATCTATACAGGACTCTATGCCCTTCTGGCCCTTGGACAGAATATCATTACTGGATATACCGGGATGCTGTCATTGTGCCAAGCCGGGTTCTTTGCTATCGGTTCCTACGTAACCGCCATTTTAACGGTGAATTACGGAGTCAACTTCTGGGTGACTATACCCATCGCCGGCACCCTTGCAGCTGTATCCGGACTGCTGGTTGGGCTGCCTACGCTACGTCTGAAAGGCGACTATCTCGCTATAGCAACTCTTGGTTTCGGTGAGATCATCAGAAACGTTCTGCTCAATTGGGACAGCCTGACAAACGGACCCATGGGAATCAACGGCATCCCTATGCCGACCCTTTTCGGACTGACAATCAACCCGTATAACAAATGGGGCTATTTAGTGCTGGTCTGGATCTTTGTACTGTTTTTTTTCGTACTTCTTCGGAGGCTTACCCGTTCCCGAATGGGAAGAGCCCTCGAAGCAATACGGGAGGATGAGGTGGCCTCTCTCGCAATGGGCATCAACGTTACCAAGTATAAAGTCTGGGCGTTTATCGTTGGTGCCTTTGTTGCCGGGTGTGCCGGAAGCCTGCAGGCGACTTTTACCCTCTCTGTGACTCCAAATACATTCACGTTCATGGTTTCCGTGATGGTGCTGTGTATGGTAGTTCTTGGCGGAATGGGGAATCACAAAGCCGTCATATTCGGTGCTCTTATTATCCAGCTGGCTGCCGAATTTCCCAGGCTCTTGGGAATTTCCGGTACAGTCCCCCCTCAGTTTAAGCAGATACTCTTCGGAGTTATTCTGGTTTTCATGATGGTTCGCAGACCGCAGGGGATCATCGGACGAGCAAAAATTGATTACGAGAAAAAGGTTAAACAGCGCGGTAAGATTGAGAGAACGTTGCTGCACATCGGCGGGAAAAAACAGCAGGGAGGAAATGATTGATGGACCTGTTATACACGCGGCAGCTGACTAAGGCCTATGGTGGTGTGATTGCTGTTTCTGAAGTCGATTTCTCGGTGCAGGAAGATTCAATAACCGGACTGATCGGGCCAAACGGGGCAGGGAAAACAACCCTGTTCAATAATGTGACCGGTATGGATGTTCCTACCTCCGGCAAGGTCTTTTTTCTAGATGAAGATATAACTGGATTTCCGGCCTATAAGGTTAGCAGACTGGGAATCAGTCGAACGTTCCAGAACATCAGGTTGTTTAAAGAGATGACAGTTCTCGAGAACGTGATGATCGGCAGACACTTCAAATCCGGTAAGTCAAAAACGAAGGGACGGTTTTTCAATGCCATCGACAGTTACATCAGGATGGAAGGAGAGGAACAGGCAGTCTACGAAAAAACTCGTGAGTGGCTGAATTTTCTCAACCTAGACCATCTACGAAATGAAAAGGCGAAAAACCTTCCCTATGGAAAACAGCGTGAGCTTGAGATTGCCAGGGCTATGGCAAGTGAGCCGAGACTGTTGTTTCTCGATGAGCCGGCTGCCGGCATGAACACACAGGAGACTGCTGAGTTGATGCGAACTGTCAGACGCATACGTGAGTGGGGAGTGACAGTGCTGTTGATTGAACACGACATGAAGCTGGTAATGAATATATGCGAGTATATTACAGTACTCAACTACGGGAAAAAGATTGCTGAAGGTGCTCCTGAGGAGATTCGAAACGACCCTCAGGTCATTGAAGCTTACTTGGGGAAGGACGCATGAGCAGCATGTTGAAAATTGACTCAGTCAGCGTAAAATATGGGAATATTCAAGCTCTTCACGGTGTGAGTATGAGCGTTGGACAGGGAGATATTGTCTGTCTTATCGGGGCAAACGGGGCAGGTAAATCCACCCTTCTCAAGGCGATTGTTGGTCTGGAGCCACTTACCGCAGGGTCGATAACCATGCATGATACCGTAATTGCCTCCTCTTTTGGACAGGAGAATACGAAACGTTTCGGGTTCAAGAAAAAGCGTGATACAATGACCACTGACAGAATTGCTGCGATGGGCATTTCCATGGTGCCTGAGGGTCGCAGAGTGTTTACCGATATGACTGTTGAGGAAAACCTCGATATGGGAGCCTTTATGGTTCGGGATGAGAGGGAGATAACCCGAAAGAAAGAGGAAATGTACGAGTTCTTTCCTATCCTACGAGATCGGAGAAAGCAGAAAACTGGTTCCCTTTCGGGGGGAGAACAGCAAATGATGGCAATTGCGAGGGCCTTAATGAGCTCCCCGACATTGCTGCTGCTCGATGAGCCGGGATTGGGGTTAGCCCCTCTCATTATTCAGGATATCTTTAACAAGATTACTCTTATCAATCAGGAAGAGAATGTAACAGTATTCCTCGTTGAACAGAACGCAAAAATCGCGTTATCTGTTTCTACACAAGGCTACGTTATGGAGACAGGGAAGATTGTTCTCAACGGTGAAAGTTCGAAGCTGCTAGACGATGAAAAAGTGCGGGCAGCCTATCTTGGAGAATAGAAACAACAGCTACTAGTGCTAGCGGGATTGAAGGAGGTAGGAGATGATTGTTGGACGGAGAATGACGAAGAACCCTGTTGCGGTTCGGCCTGATGTCCCGGTTACTGAAGCTCAACGTCTCATGAGGCAGGAAAAGATCCACAGGTTGCCTGTATTGGGGAAAAAACATGAGCTGGTGGGCATTGTAACAGAAAAGGATATTCTCTACGCCTCTCCATCTCCTGCAAGCACGCTCGATGTATACGAACTGAATTATCTCCTTTCAAAATTGACAGTGAAGCAGGTTATGTCCTCTCCGGTGATTTCGATTTCCCCCGGAACTCCTATTGAGGAGGCGGCTCGGATCATGGCTGATAATGATATCGGAGGTCTCTCGGTTGTTGAGCAAGGAGTACTTGTTGGGATCATAACCGAATCCGATATTTTTAAAATGTTTATCGAGTTGTTCGGGGTTCGCGAGCGCGGACTTCGAGTCAGTATGCTCGTTCCCGAGGATGCTGGTGAGCTCTCAAAACTAGCCGGCACTATTTATGATAACGGCGGTGATATTATATCGTTCGGGACATTCCTTGGAACTGACTCATCCAATGTCCTCTGCGCTATGAAGGTTACCGGAATTGCCACAGAGACACTTCGAGAGATACTCAAGCCTCTTGTCATTGAAATTGACGATATCCGGGAGGTGTAAGCCATTGAGTTTCGAAGATATGCTGGCTAAGTGGGAGGCAGAACACGGTGTGAACTACGTTGATGTATCTGAGGGGCGTGATGAGGAACCAGACGACCCCCAGGAAAAACAGCAGCGGAAAGCACGCCTCAAACGAATGAAACCTCAGAGAACACTAGACCTTCATGGAATGACCACAGATCAGGCCTCTGAGCAGGTGTTTGAGTTTCTGTCGACTTCAGTTGCAGAAGGGCTTGAAAAGGTGCTTTTAGTCCATGGGAAAGGTTATCACTCTGATAACGGTGTTCCCGTTTTGAAAAACGTCGCCTATGAGTGTCTAGAGCGCTCTCCCTATGCCGGTGAGCACGGCATTCCCGACAGAACCCTTGGGGGCTCCGGCGCGGTGTGGGTTATTCTTAAATCTCCAAAAGAACAATAAACAGGATTAGGGCGGAAGGCTCAGCGTTCCCGATAAATAATCCGACCTCGGGTGAGATCGTAGGGTGAAAGGGCTACCCGAACCTTGTCTCCGGGTACAATTCGAATGTAATGTTTTCGCATCTTTCCGGACAAATGCGCCAGAATAACATGCCCATTTTGCAGTTCAACCTGAAACATCGTATTCGGCAGCGATTCCTTTACGATTCCTTCTACTTCAATAGCCTCTTCTTTAGCCACAGTTCCTCCTCGCCATAATTGCCTCGGAAGTCCGCCTGAAACTGGCATCACCCGATAGCATGGCAAATTCTATGATAGTGCGACGCTTTTGTCAACAAGACAAGACGGATGCAAGTTTTCTCTATAACGGTCCGCAGATGAACGCCAAGTTGAACTGAAGCTCGTTGTTTAGGTATTTTTCTCTCATCGAGATCTTTGATCACTTGAATTGCATGCGTGTCCCA
>JBNJDX010000079.1:0-6719 GCA_051745285.1 Spirochaetota bacterium | reverse complement strand
CAGATATATCACACTTCGATGGATCGAAACCAACTAGGTCGTTTCACGCAGTTTGTTACCTTCTTGGTCGTTGGTACGATCCTAGTGAGTGTCTATTTCAGTATGAACGCCTTGATGAGTGATTTTATCAGGGAGTACGTTTTTGTGAACCAATTTGTGCAGGTCATCGGCAATATCGGGCCCTGGATTGTGATGTGGCTCTTTCTATTCATCCTGATATTTGCTGTTCCCAACACCAAGGTGAAAATGCGGTCAGCTCTGATTGGCTCTGTGGTTGGGACTGTGTCCTTCCAGCTTGTGAGCCAGATTTTCTCTCGTGTTGTGTTAAAAGTGGTCGACTACTCGATTATTTATGGCTCGTTTGCTGCTATTCTTATCACGCTGATTTGGATCTACTTGTGGTGGATCATTATTTTTGGGGCTGTTGAAGTAGCCTATGTCCACCAATACCGACCTGGGAAAAGAGAAAAGCGGGGCCTGCCGAATCCTCCGGCGGAGCAGATTGCGCGGGGCTTTGAAATACTCAGGGGAATGGCAGCCCATTTTAAGGACGGCAAGGGGGCTGTCAACGTACTCGACCTGGGCAACCAGCTAAAAATAACTGACAGGACACTGAATACCTATCTGGATGTCCTTGAACGGGCGGGGTATATCCTGCGAATAGACCGCACGGGTCACCACTATGTTCCATCCAGACCGTTAAACGACCTGCCTGCCGACCAGATTGCCCGTACCCTGTATGGTGAATTTGTCAAAGGCATGACAAAGGAAAGTCCCGGAGAACGGATTGCAATGCAGATACTGCACAAGGGTGTAGGCAGTCTGAGGACCAAGAATCTTGACGATATTTCCTGAATGTTCCCTGTATCTACTTAGAGGTTTTCGTTGAGAAAGGCATCGTAGCCAGCCGTATCAATGACAGCTAAGATGGTTTCAGGTGTCTGCTCTGAGCTATCGACTTCTACCCGCTTCTCATCAAGGTCGATGTAAACTGAGTGCGTGCTCTCCAAGCTGTTCAAAGCCTGGGTTATCCGTTCTTTACAGTGATCGCAGCTCATATCAGGTACTGAAAGTGTGTACTTCATGCGGGTGCTCCTCCTTCCTTGAAATGTTTGGTGCGCCGCCGGGTGAAGCTTACGCGTAAACTGATACGCTTCCAATCCAGAATACCATTGATCGAACTGACTGTCATGGTCATTGCAGGATGCAGCATACCGCCTGCTGCGATAGGAATTGCCGCTAGATTATTGATAGGTCCCAGAACAGGTTTTGCCCAGTGGTACCGAAAGTTTTTTTGGAGAGGCCTACAGCTTCACTGAGCTTCAACAGTGATCCTGAAACACTGATGATACCGGCGTTTTTCTCCGCAGCAGACTTGACCTGCTGTTCGTCTATGGGCTCGTTGGAATTCACACGAGCCCGCTCAGTTGCCAGGTTGACTGACACATATGAGACAGGAGCCATTATATATAGCTGGCGCTCTACAATGCGCTCGCCCGAAGAAGCACACGCCATTCCCACTACAGAAACGGTATGTTGGTATAGCTTAGTATGTTCGCCATTCATGTGACTGCTATAGGTAATTTTTTATTGCCGTCTGGGCGGAGGGAATTTTTCTGATTGACATATGAACATAGGTTCAATATGATGCAGGTGAGGAGTTAACCCATGGCAAGACCGAAAAAGGAGCGGGTGGTTCAGTGTCCACCCCAGTTTTCTTCATTTAAACCAGCGGGAATAGGAAGGAGAGTGCTCGAGCGCATCAACCTTTCACTAGACGAGTATGAAGCAGTCAGGCTGGCAGACTATGACCAGAAAGAACACATGGAGGCGGCTGAACTGATGGGTATTTCTCGCCCGACGTTTACCCGGCTTCTCGAGTCGGCCCACACAAAGATCGCCGTCTTTCTCGCTGAAGGGAAAGCTCTCTACATTGAGGGGGGATCAGTTCATTTTGACTCGAATGTCTATAGATGCCTGCACTGCGGCCATTGTTTCCCTGTTCCAATCGATGAGCAGCCAAGTGTGTGCCCGCACTGCAAGTCAGACAACCTGGTAGATCAAGCTGCCGGATTTGGGCATGGTCCCTGCTGCCGACAATTTCGAGGCAGAAGGATGTATGAAAGTACGCAGAAAGGAGAATAGGCATGATGAATATCGCTATAGCTAGCGGAAAAGGGGGGACCGGAAAGACCACGATTGCTGTGAATTTGGCTGCCCTGCTGGCAGAGCATACTGCTATCGTACTTGCCGACCTTGATGTCGAAGAGCCCAATTCTGGGCTTTTCACACCGGGAGATGAGCAAAATCGGCAGGATGTTTACCGAATGGTGCCTTCCTGGGAGGCCGGGAGTTGCATTGGGTGTGGCTTGTGTCAGGAGGTTTGTAATTTTCATGCGGTTCTCCAGTTGGGTAGCGAAATTATGGTGTTTCCCGAGCTTTGTCACGGCTGCTATGCCTGCAGCGAACTTTGTCCAACCAATGCTCTGCCAATGCGTAAAGAACCAATCGGGGTTATACAGGAGAGAAAGGGCAGTTTTACTTTCATTGACGGGTGCCTTAACATCGGACAGGAACAGGCAGTTCCGCTGATTATCCAGACCAAAGAGTACGCCAAACAGGCCGCAAGAGAGGCAGCCATAGTACTGTATGACTGTCCTCCGGGCACCTCCTGTCCCGTGGTTGAAAGCATTAAGGATGCTGATTTTATCTTACTGGTGACCGAGCCAACTCCTTTTGGTCTGTATGACCTCACTCTGGCGGTAGACACTGTTCGCGACCTGAACCTTCCCTTCGGCGTCGTTATCAACCGGGACGGGGTAGGAGATGCTGGAGTTCAGAAATGGTGTGAAGAGCGTGGGATCGAAATAGTAGCCCGTATACCTAACAGCAGAAAAGCTGCCGAACTCTACTCTCGTGCAGAGCTTATCTACCGTGAAATACCAGAAATCAGGGAAGCTCTTCAGGTGATAGCTGATCGAATTTCCACTCTGCAAGAAGGGAGGCCCGCATGAAAGAGATAGTTGTGATTTCGGGCAAGGGAGGAACAGGGAAGACCTCTTTGACCGCAGCCTTTGCCTGGCTGGAGAAAGCAAATCTGGTGCTGGCCGACTGTGATGTTGACGCGGCTGATATGCATCTGCTCATGAGTCCAGAGGTAGTCAGTTCTGAAGATTTTTACAGCGGCTTCCTTGCTGTTATCGATGCAGACACCTGTACAGCCTGCGGAAAGTGTCACCAGGTGTGTCGGTTTACAGCAGTCTTTCCTAAACATGGAGTCTTTGAGGTTGACCCGCTCTCCTGTGAGGGGTGCGGATACTGCGCACGGGTGTGTCCGGTCGGGGCCATTACGATGGAGGAGCAGCTTGTGGGCCAGTGTCATACTGCAGCGAGCAAAACGGGAGCCCCCATGGTGCATGCTCATCTGAATGCCGGGGCCGAAAACTCAGGAAAGTTAGTCGCAAAGGTTAAACGCGATGCAAACAGTATTGCTCAAAAGAACGGTTTCGCTTACGTACTTGTTGACGGTTCGCCTGGAGTTGGATGTCCAGTTGTCTCTTCGCTCTCCGGCGCTGACCTGGCCGTCGTCGTCACAGAGCCCACAGCTTCCGGACTGCACGACATGCGACGGGTTCTTGAGCTGATTCAGCGTTTCAGCATACCGGCAGTCTGTATCATTAACAAGGCTGACTTGAATCAGGAAACCGAAGAGCAAATTCGAAAAGTACTCAGATCTGAGGGAGTAGAGCATATTGCCAGCATTCCCTATGAAGAGGCGTTTACCCAGGCAATGCTGCAGGGAAAGACATTAAGTGAAATGGGAACAAGCGATGTTGCTACGTTGCTCAGCCAGTCGTGGACCTATATTAAGAAGCTTGCCGATAGTCGAGAGGCTAATTCGGCATAACTGGAAAAAGGAGAAAACCTATATGATAATTGCATTTACAGCCAAAGGAACTAGTTGGGATGCGGCCATGGATCCGCGTTTTGGGAGAACGGATTATCTACTCATCTACGATGATCAGCAGGAAGATCTCCGTGTTGTAGATAATACTGATGTTGAAGGCGCTGCCCACGGGGCAGGGCCCAGGACCGCAAAACGGTTATTCGATCAAAAGGCGAATGTCTTGATCACTGGTAACGGTCCAGGAGGAAATGCCGGGGCTGTGCTGGAACGAGGCAATATAGAGGTATACGTTGGAGCGGGCAACCTTACGGTTCGTCAGGCCTATGATGCCTGGAGGCAGGGGGTCCTAAAAAAGGCCCAATAGGATGATGAGATAGCCAGGCTTACCTTGAGGTGTGAGGAGAAGGAATTCTTCCCTTCGACGACTGTTTTTGTTTGTTGTATTCCACAATTCCGTAGTAGCGTACAGCGTAGAACAGAAGAAGCAATTCTGTTGGGTGGATCTCCTTGACTTGTTCTCCATATCGCTGCTTATACCAGGTAGCCAGGGAATACGCCGCGTAGAGGCGAGGTGCTTGTTCAGCAAGCTGCTCGATGCTGTGATCAGTAATTTGTTTCTCAGCCCCTTCGGTAATAATGTTTCGATATATCAAGTTCATGATAACCGTATAGAGAGCTTTGAAGCATTGCCCGTAGTTTTCAGCTTCAAAAGCGCTGATTGCTTCCGGCAGGGAGTCTGAGATTACGTGATCAATGAGGTTCTTGTTCGTCCGTTTGAGAGCTCTCAGGTGGCGGTGAATTGAGGCGAAAAGTCTCTGTATAGCCTCTTCACGGGCCTCTTCAGTACCAGTGAGATACTGGTAGAATTCCCCGGGCTTCCCAATAATATTTCCCAGGGAGATATACAGCTGCTTTCTAATGACATTGTTTTCAGTCTGGTCACAAAGGGCAAGCACTTCGTGGAGGACTGCCAGGCGTTCACTTTTGTTGGACAAACCCTCCGCGGAGGCGGCCTTCACGACAATCGACCGCGGCTCAGTAAACAGCTGCAGCAGTGCCTGAGCTGAACCCGGGGAATCGATGCGTCCGAGGGCACGGGCTGCCTCCTGAACCAGCTTTTCATCATCGTTGTAGAGGGTATCGATCAGCATCGGGACAGCCTGTTTACTCCGCAGGCGCCCGAGTGCGCGGGCGCTCTCTATCTGGACAAGTGAATCGGTGTTGGAAAGATGCTCAATGAGCATCTCCTCAGCATCCGGGCCGCCTATTCGACCGAGTGCCCGGACTGCTTCCTCCCGGACCTCGGGTACCGGATCATCAAGACGAATGGCTATCTCATCAAGAGCAAGAGATCCCTGTGTGGAGTGCATATTCTGGAGTACTTTGCCCACTTTATCCACGTTGGTTGATTTTGCCAGCACTGGTATATTGAAGTAGGTCTTGATGATACCCGGAGAGGAAATGGTAGAGACAAGCCGCTGGAACTTCAGTTCCTTTCCGGTCTGCACCTGATTAAAAAGAATAAAGGCTATACCCATGGTACCAAGTGTGCTGAAGATAAGCAGGTCTATTGAGCCAAAGCGTTGAAGAAGAAATCCGCCGAAGACCGGTCCGAGTCCCTGAATCATGCCGATGAGAGCCCAGTACCAGGCAATGTAGGCGGTCTGATTCTTTCTTGGAATCAGTGAAAGCATCACCTGATTGAGTCCTTCGTATAGTGCAGGGGAAAAGATTCCCCCGACAACAGCAATCACGGGCAGCAGAACATGGTAGTTCTCCGGGGTAAGAAAGATATAGCCGATATAGCTCAAGGGGAAGAGCATACCAACCATAGTTACCGGTTTTCGCCCAAAACGATCCATGAGGGTGCCCCACAAGGGGATAAGAAGTACCCAGGTGAACTGCGATATGGTATAGATGATTCCTATCCAGACTGTTGGAGCCCCAATCTGCTGCGGGTCGGTTATCATCGGGATAAAAAATGGGGCAGAAATATTGATTCCCAGCAGGGATACCCCAGCCACAATGCAGAGGGTCCTGAAGTTATCATCTCGGGCAGGATTGAGAAAGGTAGCGAATCTTGTCTGTGGTAACGTCTCCTGAGCCTTGGAAGGTTCCGGGATCGGAACGTGGAGTGCAGTTTCAGCAACCCCGAGTAGGGCTGCGGCCATATAGATAATCCCGAAAACCAGGAATACTGTGCCGGAGAACAGATCCAGGGAGACTGTCGCTGCCAGAAATGTAATGATATTCAGAATCTGGGCGAGGGAAGAGCGCTTGCCGAAATAGGATGAGCGGCGCTTATAAGGAATAAGCTGGTTCATCCATGCCCACCAGCCAGAGCCGGCCAGGTTACCAAGCATGAAGGTAAGCAGAGAACTGAAGATGATCGTGTAGAGAGCAAGCTGCCTGTTCCCTCCGGCTGCGGCATAAAAACAGGCAGCAGCGATCAAGAAGGTCTGGGACCGGTGAATGAACCCCATTGTTACATAAAAGCGTTTAATAGTTTTGAGATGGGAGTAGATAAAAAAGGAGACCAGATGGAATATACTGATGATATTCATCGCTCCGAGAAACAGCCCGAGGGTGGATGAACTTGCCCCGAGGTTGTTTTTCACCAGTATTGTCAGGAGTTGTTGCGGGGAGGTGAACAGGAACCAGACACTGCCGAATCCTCCCCCAATAAGACTGTACAGCAGAGAGCGGCCGATACGTTTTTTCGTAATCGTCCGCCCCTTCGTATCATACATCAGCTTCATGTAACCACCAAAGGCTCAAATTGACCACATCTACTGGCATAGTACAGCTGTAC
>JBNJDX010000078.1:0-6910 GCA_051745285.1 Spirochaetota bacterium | reverse complement strand
GGAAAGGCAAGTAAGACACGAAAAAGGTTAAATTGCTCAGGGGAAAAATAGTTAAAGCCCCACTTCATGACGATGACATTCGTACCCCACAGGAATGCGACAAACACCAGCAGCAAGTGATATGTGATATGTGAAACTCGAGTATCGTTCATAAGCTATCTCGTTTGTTGTTCTACTTTAGTGTTTGCAGACAAACCGGTAATTTGAATACATACAAGTTTTATCTCTGAACTGCGATTCATCCGTGAACGTTCAAGTCTAGTTGAGTAGGTATTGGGTGTCAACTGCCGTCCTATCCGCCGTGTTGTCTCTCCATTATGAATTGATACGATCACAAGCAAACGATTCAAGTGGTTGCAGCTCTTACCGAAGAAAAAAACGACTGGCCCTCACTTACTAAAACTGTGCTTTCACAAAAAAGGTGTTTGATACGTGGCACCTACAAAGTCAGGATAGTACAGAAAGAAACAGAACGATGTAAAACACATGTATCTGCGCATGGTCAGTTCTCTTATCGTCTGCGAAGCATGTGCATGATGGCAGTAAGCGGGTGATAAAAGATCATTCTTGGTCCCGAGTACCGCATAATGACCTTAACAGCTTTCCGCATTTCTGGAGAGAACAATGTACCGTACATGAAAAGCAAAAAGGTTTATCATCCCCGAATGGACAGGCTTCAATCCGATCAATCCCATATCCAAGCACCTTGTTGCACTCATCGCACAGGACGGGGCGATATCCCTTGCAGTATATATGTACCATGGAGGTGAAAACCCGTTTCTCAGACTCTATCATGCTTGAATTATATGATTGTCAAAACTTTCTATCAACAAAACTGGAACAGTCAGATAATCTCAAGTATAGTGGGAAGTCAAATTGTACTATCATGCGTATAATTGAATCGAGTCCACGAACATGAGTATGGAGGAGTAGATGCGAGGACTGTTTTTAGGTTTTACAACTCTGGATTTAATCCACTACGTTCACGGCACCATAGGTCAGAATGAAAAGATTTCGGCTGACGGAACCAGAATTCATACGGGAGGACCTGCTGCTAACGCCGCAATCACCTTTTCACAGCTTGGGGGAGAGACCGAGCTCATTACATTTGTGGGAAACAGCCATCTAACAAGCGTTATTGCAAAAGAACTCAGTGATTACGGTGTAAACCTTGATAACCGTTCAAAAGCAGACGGGGAGCATCCCGTGGCTGCTTCAGTGGTGGTCAACACTGAAACAGGGGATCGAATGGTTATTGATGTGAAACCATCAGACCCCCGGCCTTCCGATTTTACTGTTCCCCAGTTCCGTCCCGATATTGTCCTAACTGACACCTACTATTTGGAAACTGTGAAACCCTACCTGCGTTGGGCAAAAGGGGAAAGAATACCGGTTGTTCTTGACGGAGGAAGCTGGAAACAGGGACTAGAAACTATCCTCCCTTATGTTAATTACGCTATTTGCTCTGAAAAGTTTTTTGCCCCTGGCTGCAGCTCTTTCGCAGAGAGTGCAGCAGCCCTGAGAGGAATGGGAGTTTCTACCATCTGCTTTACCAGAGGCGAAAAACCAATCCTCATCTATGAAGAAGAGGGAGATCCCCAGGAGCTGCCAGTCCCTGCAGCACAGGAGGTAAAAGACACTCTAGCCGCCGGAGACATCTTTCATGGCGCCTTCTGCCACTACATTGTGGCAACCGGAGGGAACCTGCAAGAAAGCCTAACATCTGCGGCATCAATAGCCTCCGGGTCTGTAGCAAACTACGGCCCCAGAACCTGGTAATACTCTGCTGAATTAACTGGCTGTACCTGTAAAAGCCGAGGGATAGCCCCAATTCCACAAAAGAAGTACCTATACGGGATGCCTAAATGATAGGACATTGGTTTGCTACCGCCTATTGTTTGCCCATACGTATCATGGTAGTATTACCATAGCATTTTTTCCCACACGAGATTGATCAGGAAGGGTTTAGGTATGTTCATTGTATATATACTGCTGATGGTTTTCGGAGTCATCATTGGTGTCGTTCTGACCACGCAGGTAGCAATCAAAAAGAGAATGAGCAAATCAAGCAGATTTGTTTTCCAATTAGCAGGGGGGCTCTTGGGCTGGCTGGTTCCGCTTGCCGTGATTTTACTGTCAACACCCTGATACATGTTCAGATAGGCTAAGAATCTACCACATCGGGAGTATGTGTACTCTGCTAAGCTTTGTTTCTCTCCGTACAAGAGTTTAAGCTGCTTCTGTGCATCACTTGAAAAAAAAGACCAAGATGCAAAACACCTTAGCCTTTGAATGCCGCCGATCAGAATTGAACTGATGACACGTGGATTTTCAGTCCACTGCTCTACCGACTGAGCTACAGCGGCACGCCGTTTTCACGACATGGGAATATATAAACCGGGAGGGAAAAATTGTCAACCCCTCCCACAGAACGGTAAAATAATCAAACCAGGGGGCTGTGGTTCGCTTTTTCCTTCATTGGTCTGAAGTTAACCGCCTTTCAGGCAATAGTTTCACCTGATTGTCCCCTTCATGAAAACCTCATTCCTGCTAAAGACATACAGGCAAGCTGCACCGCCTAGTCAGTCCCAGGAAACTCTTCAGATAACAGCAATTCCCTAAGCTCTTCAAGGCGACCAGCACTCTCAGCGAGCCCTCCCTCACGCGACCGCTCCAGCCAAAGGCGTCGGTACTCAACTATGATATCTCCGAGCCTATCAGCCAACATAACCCGCTCGACCGGCGGTATTTCCACGACGCTGCAACCAGGTGTTGCCAGACGGAGAACGCCCAGGGTACAGGCAAACTTAAGCAGAGCTACTGTTAATCCAAGTTCTTGGGCGACTAACGAGTCTCCTGAGATGAGCGAATCAGCCATATCCAGAAGAGCAAACTCCCGTTTAAACAAATAGCCACGCTGATTTGTAATCTCTTCCCGGTAGTAGGGAGCCAGATGATCAAAGAGAAGAGCTCCCGGGAGGCTTGCGTTATGGAGGTGAATACCGCTGCTTTCTCCCACCTGCTCTATAATCATCAGCGCCTCCTGACAGCCTGAGATCTCAGGGAAAACAACCGGCAGCACCTTTTCTATCTGTATCTGATCAAGCAGCTCATAATTCCAAGCTGCCGAAGCGGCATAGATAAACGCCGGTAGAGCGATCGGCAACTGCTGCATATGACCGTTATCTCCCCACTCGGTGACCATGAAACCGGCCGCTCCATGTCGAAGAGCCGCTGAGGCGCCCTGGATAATATTCGTCCTAGCGTTGTTCCACCTGCCCCCGATTGAATTCCAGGAAGACGTTCCGACACAGAGGTAGAAATCAAACCCACTCTCAGCTAACGTCTGCGCCTCCTCTTCGAAGGGGTGCTCCGCCTCATATCCCCAGTCTACCAGAATAATATCCTTAGGGAGTTCACGGACGATGTGTGGGTACTTCATGATGATATCAGCCCAAACCATCATCCGAACTTTTCGCTGTTCAGTCAGTCCATACAATTTCAGTAAAAATTCCAGGTAGAGCCGGTCAACTCCCTCCCTGGCGGCAGCCTCCCTGCTCTTTCCCGTACCCAGTTCCCACGGCTCATCACCCCCTACATTAAAGAGGTTGCTGGAGAAATTCGGCAGCAGCTGATCAAACAGATCCCCAAGGAGTTCAGTCACCTGTTTCCCCCGGGGATCAAGAGTCGAGGCAGAAGGTCTGAAAACACCCCAGGGGTCGGTAAAACCCTCCGGAGTCTCCCCGAGATGACGGTATGCGGGATGCTGCAGCCAGCGTTCCATGTGACCGAACGAATTCTGATTAGGAACTAGCTCCATACCCAACTGAGCACAGTACTGGTCCACAGTGCAAATCTGCTCAGGAGTGAAAGGAGAGGCTTCCTGCCAAACACCCTCATGACCACGGTAGGCGAAGGTATGCTCCATGTAGAGCTGCAGCTGATTGAATTTGAGAGCTGCCCAGAAGTCGATCATCCGCAGGAGCGTCTTCATGGTTGGAACCCGGTCACGGCTCACATCAAGCATGACTGCCCGAACGGGCAGATCAGCCCAGTCATCACACCGAAAACAGGGAATCGTCAGTTCTGGAAATTGCTCAACGATCTGTGCCAGTCGCTGCATGGCATACAAGAGGCCGCGTTCATCCAAACAAGTAACCTTGATACCCCGTGTATCGACCACTATGGTGTAATGATCATATCTGCCGGTTTCCGCCCCACCCTCGTGAACACTGGTCTTTATCTCAGGTGGGAGCGGTGAGCCGATCCGATATCCGTCAATCTTCGCAACCAATTCCCGGCTGAGAGAACATGTTCCCTGAAGTTGGAAAAGCACCCGAGGCGGAGGGACCAGCCGGGTGAGCTCTATTGTCAGAACCTCACCCTTCATTCTCACGCAGCTCCGCACAAACAGCCATCAGAAACCATGCCGTGTGGGGTATCCACTGTTCACTCCAACGCCAACGATGTTCTGCCTTCTCTCCTATTTGAGGGGGGAGAAAGTCGATGTCATCTTCGTCGATAAATCCCGCCGTTATCCCGTTACAGATACCCCCCGGTGCATTGGGGTAATGGCCCTCATACCGGGGATTATTTCGTCCATGTCCCTGCAGCATACAGGTATCGAAGGGATTGCACCCCAAAATCCAGTCAAGCTGGGAATCGGCAAAACGGGCGAGACGTTCGGCAAGCTCAGGCACCTCCTTCAAAGCGTTTGCCCCACGCCGTGCCGCGCAGGCGAGAGAGGCCAATCGGGCGTTCTCCCCCTGCCACCAATACCCGGTTTCATTCTCGTGCGGTATAAAAAAGGAGTCCCGGCTCTCTCCACCTACCGGCATGACCCGTTGCCGGGGCAGACCAAAAGGATTGAACAGTACATCACAGCGGGCCAGTTCGTCCTCGAAGACTCGAACGAGCAGCTCGGAAGTCTGCCTCTTTCTCTCTCCTTCAGGCTCGATTCCAGCATAATTAAGTAGTGCCATAATTGGCAGGCCCGTGTCCGAAGCATGATAAAAAGGTCGCGAACTACCGCTTTCAGCCATCCAGCAGCCATCAGCAGGTGAATAGTGTTCAATCAATCTGGCGGCCCATGATCTGCTTTCCTGCAGATAATAGGAATCGCCTGATGCCTGATAGAGCTCGACGGTCGCTGCAAGGGCACAATAGCAGTCGATGATATTCTCCCGTCCGTTATCAAGATACTCCAGGTTGTGCTTTTTCAGATGTGCATATCCCCTTTTTGCCGCCTCAAGGCACTGCTCCGGAGTAAAACCGTCTTCCGGCAGGTAGGCCCGCTCATGCATGGATGCACGTGCCAGTGACGCTATGGCCATCCCCCCGCCCTGCCTGAATCCAGCCTGATAATTCTCAAGCAGTTCACCCTGCTGGGTCTTAAAGGCGCAGATCATCCTGGCCTCACTTTTTTTGCTCCACTTGTCAAAGAGAGTTATATAGAAATAACCGGCTGGATCCTGCATTCGCATCAGAAAATCTGACCCCCACCAGGCCTCTTCGAAAGCCCGCTCCTCAAGCAGACTGTCCCGGAAACGGGGATGAGTAGAGAGGGTCTCTCCCAGCTCAAAAAAAGCGTAGGCAACGAGCGGAATCTGCTGTGGATTGAGATAGTTTGCATAGGACAGATGCGACAGATACTTACTGTAATCACCGGCTGCATCATACCACCCTCCGTGCACATCAACCCGATCGCTCCTCTCCCCAATAATCGGCGCGTGTCTGTCGGCCTGATCCCATCTGCCCGAGGAGCGCTGCCCCTTGTAGTAGTGAAGTATGTCAGAGATGATCGGATCACTTATGAGATAGTCGCCTATAGCAAAAGGGGCCCCTGAAAAGGACTCACCGCCGTTGATAACTCGGAATTGGTAGGTTCCTGGATTGGTATACGCAGAAAAATCGAAGGTGTAGAAAAAGCGGTCCTTCCAACCGGGAACCTGACCTGTTGCAGTTGGGCGCAGCCGGGCAACTGTCTCTCCTGTCGTAGTATCAATCAGTTCAGCAGAAAGCTCTGAGCTCTCTCTCATGCTGTCGAACCTCTGGACTACCATGCCCTTGCTAGCATGCCTGTCATACCCGATGTGATTGTGTAGTATGTTCATCTGTTAACCCTTTATTGCTCCGCCAACTACGCCCTCTGCAAGACGCCGCTGGAAGATGAAGTATATAATCATAGCCGGTGCTGTGGCAACGACCAGAGCGGCAAGCTGCCAGCCGAGCTGGGTGCTGGTAAGACTCGAAAAAGAATAGACCCCCACCGGTAAGGATTTCGTGAATTCAGAGCTTGCAAGTACGAGCACGAGAAGAAACTCATTCCAGATGCCCAACGCAGTGATGATACTCACGGTGATGATTACCGGAACAGACATGGGCGCAATAATCGAGCCGAAAATTCTGAAGGTCGAGGCGCCGTCCATCCGGGCTGATTCAAGAAGAGAATTGGGAATCCCATGAATAAACTGGGTATCGAGCATGACTGCCAGTGGCAGTCCGAATGCCGTGTAGACAAGTATGATACCTATGTGAGTATCGGTAAGCCCCACCCGGGAGAGCATCAGAAATAACGGAATAATGAGTGAGTTAATGCTGATGAGATAGCCGAGTCCGATAATACCCCCCACAGAGTAGGCAAGCTTTCTAAACTGCATCTTGCTCAGGGCAAAAGCGGTCATCAATCCGAAAATGTTCACAAGGGTGGTTGAGACGCCGGCATAGATGAGACTGTTGATGAACTTTCCGCCGAGCGATCCCCTGACGATCGCCGAGCGGAAATTGAAAAAGACTGTCTTCAGACTGATCCTCCTGCGCATGGAAGCTGGCAGCTGATTCAGCCGAAGGGTATCACCCGGCTTGAGAGCTGCGATCTCCTCGGGAAGATCCTCTTTGAGAAGAAAGTGCA
>JBNJDX010000077.1:0-7143 GCA_051745285.1 Spirochaetota bacterium | reverse complement strand
ACAAGAGCAGAGAGAACTTTTACGCTTTTTTAGACATTCACCGACGGCTGATCCTGTTTCTGTATAAATAATTCCGTCACCCGTAAAAACCCTTTACCACCTGATTCTTCGACACTGTAGGCAGGGCGATCCTCTGGCTTCCAGGAACGAAATGCAGCTGAACCGACTCCGACAGACAGGGGCAATGCTCGAAACAGTGGGATATCATTGGGAGCATCACCGCAATAGATAACCTGAGCTCCTATATTGCTTCTCTCAATCCCGTACTGTTTTTGGGAAAACAGCTTTACCATATTGAGCTTATCATACTCTCCGAACCAGCAGTTTATGTGAATCGAGCTTACCCCGCAGGAAGCCCCCTCCTCTGTGCAGATATGGACAATTCTGGAAATCATTTCTTCTTTCTGTCTACCACACACGTGAGTATGATCAAACGCTACATCATACAGTCTGCAGAATTGATCAGAGGAGATCTGTGCTGCTGGGATCTCTTTCTTAATACGGTTCATAAGGTCTGTGCGCCTATGCTGGAGGTCTATCCCCTGCAAGGAGGGGTGAATAAACGTATAAGGCTTTTCCCCCTCCCGGTAGAAAACCAGAGCTCCACTTTCAGCTATGACTGCATCCACAGGCCACTGTCTGATGTACACATCCGCCCAACCGGCCGAACCACCGGTAACCAGAATAATGGGCACTCCGCGTCTGCTGAGTTGCCACAGAGCACCTAGGGCTTCAGGGAACAGCTTACCCTCGGTGGTAATGGTATCATCCACATCAGTAAAAAAGAGCCTGACGTCCTTGATTTTTTCTGCTTCCAGCTCCTTGAACGGTCTCATCGCGTTCGAACTACCGGCTCATGCCAGAAAGCTGTTTCCGAGCTGCAATAAAATACGAAATGAACGAAGCAGCAGACGCTACAGCAGCCAGAACAAATAGCCACTGCAATACATTATAGTAGGTGGACAGCCAGGCATGCTGATCAACGAGTCTCAAAAGGCCCACATACGCGATTCCCAATACAGCTGAAACTGCATAGAGTACTGCTTTTGCCTTGCCCCATATCGAGGCAGCCATAGCAACTCCTCGTCCCATAAGTATCATTCTCAGAAACGTTACAGCCAGTTCTCTGTAGAGAATAATGAGAAAGGTCCACAGCGGCATAATTCCAGAAAAAGAGAGACAGACAAAATAGGTGACCCGAGCAATCACATCGGCAAACGGGTCTAGGACCTTTCCCAAATCGGTAACCAACTGGTACTTCCTGGCAATAATTCCATCAATGAGGTCACTCAATTCGATGAGTACATAGAGTCCAAGCAACAGCCAGACAAACAAGGAGCTATCAAGCCCTGTCCATTCAGGGAGAAAGTAGAGAATGAAAAACAACGGGGCCAGAAAGAGCCTTGAAACCGTGAGTGTATTCGGAAGATTCATGGACTACTCCTTTTCCTCGCTAGAGCCAAAGAGCCCCAGGTATTTGTCGGTCAGATACCGAACATAATGCTCAGCATCCAGTTGATCTCCTGTCACTCGCTGTAAGAGCTCCTTGGCAGGATAGATGCTCCCATACTGATACAAGTGATCATCAAGCCAATCACGGGCGGCTGAGAGATTTCCTGCAGCAATCTCTGCATCAAGACCCGGCTTATCTGCTTCCATAGACCGATAGAACTGAGCGCCAAACAAGTTTCCCAAGGCATACGTGGGGAAATATCCGAACAGCCCAGCTGACCAGTGGACATCCTGCAAAACACCTTCGCTGTCATGCCTGGGGCAAATACCCAGTAGCTGTTTCATCTGTTCATTCCAGGCCTCTGGTAAGTTCGCAACTGAAAGGTTGCCAGTTATCAGTTCCTTCTCCAGCTGAAATCGGAGTATCACGTGAAGGCTGTATGTCACCTCATCAGCGTTAACACGAATCATGGACGGCTCAACTTTATTCACGGCACGCAGAAAATGCTCCAGGGTAACCCCCGAAAGCTGCTTCGGGAACAATTCCTTCATAACAGGGTAATAGTGCTGCCAAAAAGGGAGGCTTCTCCCAATCATGTTTTCCCAAAGCCGCGACTGACTCTCGTGTACTGACAGCGAGGTTCCCTGAGAAAGTATAGAGTTTCTCGTGAGCTTGCTTGCAGCTCCCAGCTCATAGAGAGCGTGACCACCCTCGTGGATGGTGCTGAACAGAGGGTTGCTGACAGAGGCCTCGTTATAGCGAGTGGTTATCCTGACATCATCAGCTCCTAGTGCAGTGGTAAAAGGGTGTACTGATTCAGTGAGAACAAAACGAGAGAAGTCGATGCCCATATCGGATAACACTGTTCGCCCGAATAATTCCTGCTTCTCTTTCGGATAATCGAGGTACAGAAATGAGTCATCTACTGTGCTAGCCGCACCAAGCTGCTCAATCAATTCGCGTAATGACTGTGACAGGTCGGAGAAGAGTGTATCAACTTCCCGAGTAGTCATCCCCGGTTCATATTCGTCAAGCAATGGATCATATGGATGCTCTTCATACCCCACAGCTTCAGCCCATTGTCGTTTGAGATCTATAATCTGTTCAAGGTAGGGCTGAAAATCAGAAAAAGAACTATCCTCACGGGCTTTTGCCCAGACTGCCTGTGCACGACTTTGCACACTGCTCAATGCGGTTACCAGGCTCCTGGGAACGCGCTTTTGCCGCTCGTAATCCCGTTTATAGAGTCGAACTATCGCTTTGTCCGCATCACTCATGGGTCGTTGCGTTTCAGTCTCCTGGGACGGTACAGCTAAGAGATCCAGTAGTTCCCCCACCCGATCGGAGGTTTTTCGGTCATACACCATACCTCGCAGCAGGGTGATTTGCTCGCTTCGGTCACCAATTGCTTTTGTAGGCATGTGGATCTCCTCATCCCATTCCAGTAATGAACATACCTCCTCTAGCCGTATTATTTCGTTGTCTAGTTCCTTGAGTTGTTCTATTGGCTGTTTGTTCATGTGTTCCTCACGTTTTGTCTATACTCGAAATCAGACATTTGCCTTTTGGGCGATCTTATCTAGCAGTCTGTTCTGGAACTCCTCAAAGGGAACCCCGTTTTCCTGTTTACCTGAGCGGTTGCGAACAGAAACAGCCTGGGCTTCCTGTTCTTTCTCCCCAACGATGAGCATATATGGAATTTTCTCTTTTTGGGCGTTTCGAATCTTGGCATTCATACGATCGTCTCCAAAATCCCCCGAAACCCGGATCCCCAGCTGCCGAAGGGTTTCAACCACCGACATTCCATAATCATTAAATGGTTCCGCCACAGGAATTACTCGGACCTGCTCGGCGGCAAGCCATGGAGGGAAAGCCCCGGCATAGTGTTCAATAAGCACTCCGAAAAACCGCTCGATTGACCCCAGTAATGCTCTGTGAATCATAAATGGCTGTTTTTCTGTTCCATCACGATCAACAAAAGTCATCTTAAACCGTTCGGGCTCGTTGAAGTCAAATTGAACCGTCGACAGCTGCCATTGACGACCAATTGCATCTTTTATCTTCAGATCTATTTTCGGGCCGTAGAAGGCGCCTCCACCCTCATCAACTTCGTAATCCAGCCCTTCAGTCTCGATGGCCTTGCGCAGCGACTCAGTGGCAAGATCCCATTGCTCGGTGACCCCTACGAATTTCTCAGGTTGAGTAGACAAGAAAGCCTGTATGTCTGTAAACCCAAAGGCCTGCAGCATATATAGTGAGAATCGCAATACTTTTAATATTTCCGCCTCAACCTGCTCCGGGGTGCAGATAATGTGAGCATCATCTTGAGTAAACCCCCTGACCCGCAGCAGACCATGCAGGGCTCCGGCCTTCTCATATCGATACACCGTCCCCAACTCAGCCCAGCGACAGGGAAGCTCTCGATAGGAATGTTTGGTATTATTATAGATAACAATGTGAAATGGGCAGTTCATCGGTTTTGCATAATAGTTTACCTTGTCCATTTCCATTGCCGGATACATGCTCTCTTTGTAGAAATCTAGGTGACCAGAGGTTTCCCAAAGCCACGACTTACCAACGTGGGGAGTGTAAACCATTTCATACCCGTTTCGATAGTGTTCATCCCTCCAGAAGTCCTCGATTGCAAGCCTGATACGAGCACCCTTTGGATGCCAGTAGACCAAACCGGGGCCAGCTTCTTCGTGCAGTGAAAACAGATCCAGCTCTTTTCCTAGCTTTCTGTGGTCCCGTTTTTCGATATCTTCAAGCTGTTTTAGGTGAAGACGTAATTCCTTAGGATTCTCCCATGCCGTGCCGTAGATACGGGTAAGCATCGGATTTGTCTCTTTTCCTCTCCAGTAGGCTCCTGCTATGGAAAGCAGTTTAAAGGCCGCAGGGTTCAACTGCTTCGTATTCTCCACATGCGGACCGCGACAGAGATCCTTAAACCCTCCCTGCTCGTAGATCGACACCTCTTCACCCTCAGGGATAGCTTGAAGTAATTCCTGCTTATACTTCTGCCCCTCAAATTCACGCTGGGCTTCCACACGGGATACCACACGACGGGTAAAGTCTTTCTTTCGTTGGATTATTTCCTGCATTCGCTTAGTAATTTCATCTAGGTCTTCTGGAACGAGCTGCCTGGGTAACTCGAAATCGTAGTAGAATCCATTATCTATGGCCGGACCGATTGCTATCTGTGCATCAGGAAACATCTGCAGCACAGCTTCAGCCATAACATGAGCCATCGAATGCCGTATTTTATGTAGTTTCTCCTCATCTGCCATTTTCTATTTCTCCTCTCGTGCGCTTATCTATACGTAAAAAACAGAAAGCCTTCCTGTTTCGCATCCCACCAAAGACACCTGCACACCTGGATATGGTAACTGTGCGCTGCTGCCAACACTGGTAAGGACGAAAAACACGAAGGCTCCAATTGTCAGCAAGCCAAGGCACGACTTGCTGTGAGGCCACGTTCTTTTCCGCGGTTCCACCTTACTTCTGCTGCGGTAAGTTTGTTCAACATGCCCCAGCAGCTCTTCATTGCCTCTTTCACGCAGAGTCACGGCGAAACCTACAAGACCGCACAACGCAGTCCTTCGAATCGCAGCTCGGGAGTGGTTTTCAAGGTAAATATGCCAGGCACCTCTCAACCGCCATTGGCGGGCACCCTCTCTGTAGGCACTTTAGCCCCCTACTCGTCTCCGTCATCACCTTTGTCCTACCATAATCATGATTTGAATGCATTTTGTCAATAAGAATACATGCTAAGCATTATTGTAAAACGCCGCTAAACAGTTCGCAAAGAAGTATCCTCATGTGATATACTCCTTGCATGGGAAGCGCTATATATAAACCAGGAGTCTTTCAGGGGAACCTAAGCCGGCATAATTATTTCGAAGGCTGGTATTTCAAACAGGAAGACTTAGCAGGACGCACTCTTGCACTCATTCCAGGAGTATCCCTGAGCAAAAGCAGCAGTAATGAAGCCTTCATACAGGTTCTGGATGGATTTGAGGATCGCTCCTATTATATACCGTTTTCTGTGAATCAGTTCTCTGCCTCCAAATCCAAGATGCAGATTTCTATCGATCAGAATACGTTTCATGAACAAGGATTCTCAGTGGATATACAGCACCACAACCTAAGACTCCAGGGGACTATCATCTTTGACACCCTTGATCCCTATCCTGTAACTCTACGTTCTCCCGGTATCATGGGCTGGTACAGATACGTGCCAAGGATGGAATGTTTTCACGCGGTGCTCTCCATGAAACACTCGATTTCGGGCTATTTGTCCTGCAACGGAAACACCTATGATTTTACCAGGAGTTCGGGGTACATCGAGAAGGATTGGGGCTCTTCATTCCCCAGAGATTACATCTGGCTGCAATGTAATACGTTTGAAGACGAGCATACCTCCTTCATGTTGTCCATTGCCTCAATACCCTGGATGGGAAGTGAGTTCACCGGCTTTCTCGCGTTCCTGAGAACAAAAGAGAAACTGTATCGATTTGCTACATACACCCGGGCACGTATTCATCGACTGAATGGTGGCGACCAGTCCCTACAGATCTTGATCGAAGATAAGAACCATAGTCTCACCGTGGTGATACAAGAATCAGAGGGAAAGGATCTGAGTGCTCCCTACCGGGGAGAAATGAAGCGAATTATCAGGGAGAGTGTTATCTCGCGTTTACACCTTGAACTGAAGGACAGACTGGGTAATCACATTCTCTCCAGCGATGGTTTTCCGGCAGGATTGGAAATGACAGGCAATCCACTCAGTCTATTCACATCATGATGGGGATACATATTGCTGCGGTGCTCAATGCTGAAGAATGTGCAGCCTCTACCTGGTGGAAATCATAACTGGAGAAAAATCTGTACTCAAGTCCTCTCAAGAGAATCAAAGCCAAAGACTCCAAGCTGCAGCTATTCGTTTCACAGGGAATCAATCTTGTTTCTGACAAGAACTTGGTTCAAACGGGAGGAGAGTTCGGCAAAGCAGGTTGCTAAGTCAGTCCGCTGGACAACTACTGAATCGGGGAGAGTTAAATTCTTCGGAGCAAAATTCCAGAGTCCCTTAATTCCATCTTCAACTAGGCGGTCAGCGATCTCCTGGACCTTATCCTCCGGCACGGTAAGAATAGCGATGTTTATACCTAACCGTTTAATGGTATCCTCAATGTCGTCCATCGATTTAACGGTAAGTCCGTAGACCTGTCTGCCAATTTTGGCGGGGTCATCATCGTGAACGGCTACGATTCTCAGACCGTAGTTCCTAAATCCTTTATATCCCAACAGTGCGTTTCCGAGGTTCCCAGCCCCAATAAGAACAGCATCAGTTGTATTGTCCCAACCGAGGTGGTGCTCTATTGCTTGAATGAGACCAGCAATCTCGAAACCCACTTTCGGCTTCCCTTCCACACCAGTGCAGGCCATATCCTTGCGTACTTGTATCGGTTTAAGCCGAAGCTTTTCTGCCAGTCTCGTGGCAGAAACCCACTGCTCACCATCTGCGGCATAATCTTTGAGCAATCTCAGGTATGCAGGAAAACGGCGAATGGTTGGAAGGGGTATAGCAAGTGTATCTTCTTTTTTCATAAGCTCCCATGTCGTAACGTACTTTTACCATCCAGCTAAAAAAGCGTGTCAGAATCTGACAAGGTAACTATAAATGATTTTGA
>JBNJDX010000076.1:0-7388 GCA_051745285.1 Spirochaetota bacterium | reverse complement strand
GTTGGCAACCAGATTGGTGTGAACATACTTCATTACTCTCGATAGCTCCTCTATATACGTGTGATGGTACCTTTAGTACCAGCATACGAAAATTCTGGGTAGCAGGCAATGCACAGTCACAGCCGGCTGATTGCTATCTATTATTAGTACAGAAAGCAGCTATACTCCTACAGGAAAATAATATATTAGCTAGCTAATTACTTAACCGGTCAGTACTCTTGCAACTACTGTTTTTGTATGTTAAAATAATGGCAACTGGTAGCAAGAAACCTTATCTACCATTAGTACACTAATATTTAGAATCATTCCTACTACGTTGTGTGCTAAACACCATCGAAGGAGCCCAACATGAGTTTTTCACAATCAGAACAGCAAATAATTGACCGCTTTGATATGGACATAAATAGAGAACACTGGAGAGACTGGAAATGGCAGGTCAAACATTGTATCAAGGATGTTGATACATTTGAGAGACTGCTTGATGTCTCGTTCTCAGCAGGCCAGCGCAGAGCAATAGAGCAGACAATCAACACCTTTCCTATGGCCATAACTCCCTACTACCTTTCACTCATCCAGACCGACGAACTCGAGCACGACCCGATTTTCAAACAGGCTTTTCCCTCTGTGCGCGAACTTGATGTCATTAAATGCGATATGGCAGATCCGCTTCATGAGGATGCTGACAGTCCCGTACCGGGAATAACACATCGTTATCCCGACAGGGTTTTGTTTCTCGTCAGCAACACCTGTGCGATGTACTGTCGCCACTGTACCCGGAAACGACGGGTCGGTGATGTTGACAGCATCCCAGACAAGCAGCAGATTAAAGCCGGCATAGATTATATCAAAAACACCCCGCAGGTCCGGGATGTACTGCTCAGCGGCGGGGATCCGTTGTTACTGTCAAACAAATACCTTGACTGGATCCTCGGGGAACTACGGGCAATTGAGCACGTGGAGATTATCCGTATCGGTTCGAGAGTTCCCGCGGTTCTCCCCTACCGAATCACTGACGAACTGGTTAGCATGATACAGAAGCACCACCCAGTGTGGCTTAATACGCAGTTCAACCACCCTCGCGAACTCACCTCTTCTTCTCGAAGGGCTCTGGCAAAACTCGCTAACGCCGGCATACCGCTTGGCAATCAGTCAGTTCTGCTCAGCGAAGTGAATGACTGCCCGCGGATTATGAAATCGCTGGTACAAAAGCTCACCTACAACCGTGTGCGACCCTACTATCTCTACCAATGTGACCTCTCAGAGGGACTGTCCCACTTCAGAACAGCTGTGGGCAAGGGAATAGAGATCATGGAGAGTCTCCGCGGCCACACCAGCGGGCTGTGTGTTCCCACCTATGTCATTGACGCACCCGGCGGCGGCGGAAAAATACCGGTCATGCCAAACTATCTGCTCTCCTGGTCAACGAACAAGGTCATTCTCCGAAATTTCGAGGGTGTCATTACCACCTATCAGGAGCCGACTGCATACAAGCCGGTTAACTGTGACCAGGACTGTGACAACTGTGACCTCGAGCTTAAACTGCAGGACGCCGAGGAATACAATGCCCTTGGTATCGAGAAGCTATTATGTGATTATGACAACAGCTACTCCATGACACCAGAGGGACATGTACGAGCTGCAGATTCGCCCTTAGCCGATGAGGAGGAGACAGACTATGTATCTTGAGCATCAGGAAGAGATGCACAAAAAGCGACGCGCCAAACGTGATCAGGTCAAAAACCGCATCAAGACAGCCTTTAAGGGGCAGCAAAATGAGATTTCTGCGGAGGAGCAGCAGAAACCTCAAGCGACTGCCAAACCCAAAAAACCTGCTGCTGCAGCGAAGGAGAGTCGCTACGACACCCTCATTACTGTAGATACTGCCAAGATACAGCACGGTGAGAACAATAAACGTGTCTATCTGATGGATATCGGGAAGGCTGAGCCCGGACGGCTGATCAAACGGCTGACAGAAATTGCCGAGGCCCACCATTACGAGAAGGTTTTTGCCAAGATCCCGGTAACTGCTGCTGATGAGTTTTTACAAGCCGGTTACATTACTGAAGCCCGCGTCCCGGGACTGTTTGCCGGGAAGACTGACGGTTTGTTTCTCAGCCGCTATTTACATCCCGAACGGGCAGAGGAACCCATCGCCCGCCACTATCAGATGGTAAGCTCATTAGCCCGGTCAAAGGAGGATTCAAATCCGCCGAACCTGCCTGAGGGAACGACTACGAGACTGTGTACAGCCAGTGACGCCCCCGCCATGGCAAAGCTCTACAAACAGGTCTTTGCCTCCTACCCCTTTCCGATTGATGATCCGGCCTTTATCCGTAAATCCATGCGGGAGGGTACAATCTTTGCCGGGATCGAGGAAAACGGGCACCTGATTGCGCTAGCTTCAGCCGAATGCAGCCTGCACCCTGAACGTCTCTATGCTGAGATGACAGACTTTGCCACGCTCCCAAAGAAGCGCGGCGGAGGGTATGCTACGCACCTGCTCTATTTCCTTGAGAAAGAGGCAGCCGCCAAAGGTATTCAGACCGCCTACACTATCGCCCGGGCGGTCTCTGTTGGGATGAATATTACCTTCTCCCGGGCCGGGTACCAGTACGCGGGTCGACTCAAGAATAATACAGACATAGATGGTAAAATCGAGAGCATGAACGTCTGGTATAAACACCTCTCGTAACATCACTGAGTGCAGCCTTGACAAAGGCCCTCTTCGGTCGTACCTTTTAGGTGATGATAAAAAGAGCGGCCTTTTTTTTGGTTGCCGCTGCGGTACTTTTGCTGCAGGTTCAGGCTCTCTTTTCCCAGGAAACAGCGGCAGAAACAAAACAGCCAGTTTACGTAGTTCCAATCTCCGGAACCATTGATCAAGGTTTGACAGTTTTTTTGCGCCGCTCCATAGAAAAGGCTAAAGCTGATCAGGCTAAACTCCTAGTTTTCGACATTGACACATTCGGGGGGCGGGTGGACTCAGCCCTGGAAATTGCCTCTCTCATTGGCTCTCTGGCAGATATTGACACAGTCGCCTATGTAGGACTGAACCCTGAGGGCACCTCTGTCAGCTGGTCGGCCGGTGCCTTGATTGCCATGTCGACAAACCGTACATATATGGCACCGGGCACCTCGATGGGAGCAGCCGCACCTGTTATTCAGTCTGCTGAAGGGGGCTCCCAAATGGCCGATGAGAAGACTGTCAGTGCGGTGCGGACCCAAATGGCTGCCCTGGCTGAAAAAAACGGGTACCCTCGCGCTATTGCCCTGGCAATGGTTGACATGGATGTTGAACTAGTCGAGGCCACCGTGGACGGAGAACTCCGTGCCGTCACCCGGGACGAGCTGGAAGCGCTCAAACGCAATTCTGAACAGGAGATTACCGAAGGATCGGTCATCTCGGAGACCGGGAAGCTTTTGTCCCTGACTGCCCAACAGATGGAGCGCTATGGTGTCTCCTCAGGAACTGTGGGATCACTAGACGGGCTGCTGAGTGCTGAACTTGACCCGCAATCCCCCTCTGATTACCGGATTGTCGAGACAGCTCCTTCCCAGGCAGATCGGGCAGTGCGGGTGTTGACCGGGGGCGCAGTTACCAGCCTGCTCATCCTGATAGGTATTATCGGAATGTTCATCGAGATATCTTCTCCGGGCTTTGGCGTTCCCGGCGCCATCGGTTTGGCAGCTTTTGCCGCCCTGTTTGCCGGAAATGTGCTGCTGGGAACAGTCGGCTCAGTCGAGCTGCTTCTGTTCGTTCTCGGCATTGCCCTGATCATTATTGAAATATTCGTTATACCCGGGTTCGGTGTTGCCGGCATATCCGGACTGGCCATGATGGCCATTGGACTGGTCCTGTCAATGCAGGATTTTGTCATCCCTTCCTTCAGCTGGCAGTGGGACCTCCTCGGAAAGAATGTACTGATTGTGCTGGGTAACATGATTGCCGGCTTTGTGGCATTTGGCGTCCTCGCATTCCTTGTACCCAAGTACACCCCGTTCCGGCGGCTGACACTCTCGCTGAATCAGGAGAGCTCGCAAGGCTACACGTCCCAGGATGAGGACTTTGTACAGAAGTACAGCGGTAAAAAAGGCATAGCAGTGACCACACTGCGTCCTTCGGGAAAGGCTGAAATTGAGGATGAAGTTGTCCAAGTGGTCACTACCGGAGAATTTCTGGAGAAAGATACACCGGTGGAAGTCACGCAAGTAAGCGGCAACCGCATTGTCGTCAAACGCAGCAAACGCTAGAGAGATGACTGCGTGCTGTAATACAGGGGGATAGGTCATGTTATACATTGTACTGTATGTAGCTATTGGAATTGTCGCGCTGGCAATCCTGTTTGTCTTCATTAAGTTTTTCGGGCTCTGGTTTCGGGCACTGCTTTCAGGTGCTCCGGTCGGTATCGGCAAAGTCATCGGTATGTGGCTGCGAAAAGTCAGTCCGAGCGTCATTGTTGATGCGAGAATTGTCCTCGTGAAAGCCGGTATTCCCATCGATACCGATATGCTCGAGACCCACTATCTGGCAAAAGGCGATGTCCTGCGGGTGAGCATGGCTCTAGTGGCTGCCAATAAAGCAAATATTCCCCTCTCCTTCAAACGGGCTGCAGCTATAGACCTGGCCGGAAGGGATGTGTTAGAGGCGGTTAAGACCAGTGTAAATCCCAAAGTCATAGACTGCCCCGACGTCAACAAAGGCAAACAGGCTATCGAGGCTGTAGCCAAGGACGGCATCCAGCTGCGTGTGAAGGTCCGCATCACCGTTCGGGCAAACATCGAACGCCTTGTCGGAGGAGCAACAGAAGAGACAATTATCGCCCGTGTTGGTGAGGGCATTGTCACTACTATTGGTTCGTCCAAGGATTACAAGGCAGTGCTGGAGAATCCTGACAAGATATCAAAGCTGGTGCTTGAGAAGGGACTTGATGCCGGTACAGCCTTTGAAATTCTCTCTATCGACATTGCTGATATAGACGTTGGTGACAACCTGGGTGCTAAGCTGCAGGCTGATCAGGCTGAGGCTGACAAACGCAGATTCCAGGCTGAGGCAGAGAAGCGCCGGGCTCTGGCTAAGGCCCGCGAGCAGGAGATGCTTGCACACGTTCAGGAAAACCGTGCAAAAGTCGTCCTGGCTGAAGCGGAAGTACCCAAAGCCATATCAGAGGCCTTCCGGAAAGGAAATATCGGGGTGATGGACTACTATCGACTGAACAACGTGCAGGCTGACACGAAGATGAGAAAGAGCATCAGTGGAGAGGAGGATACCTCCCAGAATAAACCTGAGGGCACTGAATAGCACGGCTGTAAGGAAGTGAAGGCGTATGGAGACAGTTTCTGATCTGATTTCCTCGATTGTCTCGTTTTTCATCATCCTCCTGCCCGTCTTATACCTGCTGCGCTCCAGGTCAAACAGGCGGCAGGAGGGCCAGGAGGAGGGTCGTCCGAAAAACAGTCCCTCAATCTTCAAACGGCTGCAAGAGGTGCGGCAGCTCAGCGATGAAGATATTTTTATCAGCCCGGAGGAGGAAGCCCGGGAGGCTGCCCCTCCTGAAACTGGGCAAAGAGCTCCTGCAGAAGAAGCGAGAACCGGAAGAAGAGCTGCTACCGCCTCCTCTACTGCCGGTCGGACCGGCAGTTCACCTAGGTGGTCAGAGGTTTCCTCAGTTGCAAGCGAGCGTGTCCAGGCGAAAACAAGCCCGCTAGAGCGCATTGAGAGCTATCCGATCGGGCAACGGGCAATTCTGTTTTCCGAAGTCCTCGGTCCTCCCAAGGCCCTGCGGGATGACAACCACACGCTGCATGAGTAGTCCAGACAGAGATAGTGTATAGAACCTGCCCGGCGGACTGGGCTCAAGGTAGGTATGATCGGGTTACCCGCTCACAAATCAGGCTAAGCAGCCTATAGAAGATCCCTCATAGCCCTCAGCGGGCGCTGTTCAAGTTTCTCATCATCACCTTCACATGAGGTCCGCCCTCTACTCGCTCCAATGCAAAAGGCTCACCCTTCGGTCCGGGATGCTGTGAGAGAAACGCTTCAATCTTATGAATATCTTCCTCCTCCAGCTCGAGATCAAGGGTCCTTCTGTTATCTTCTACATGTCTGCTGTTCCGGGTACCGATGATAGCAGCTCCGACAGCTTCTTTGTGGAGGATATAGGAGGTGCTCACGTTAGCGATGTCACACCCATGCGTATCGGCAATCTCCTTCAGAATCCGTAAGAGTTCCTGGTAGGCTTCCCATCCGCCGAAATCATCAATAATGATGCGGTATTTTACCAGAGACCGGTTGTCCCAGTCTCCAGGGTCAGGAACTCCCAGCCAATGATCTGCCAGAAACCCTCCTGCCAGCGTTCCGTAGCACAGAAGAGCTATGCCATGTTCACGGCAGAAAGCCTGCATAGCCTGTTCCACTCTGCGGTCGAACAGGGAATACTGCGCCTGCATAGTGGAGATGGAAATTCCGGCATGCACGATCTCCTTCAGACGCTCTGTGTCAAAATTGGTGAGAGAAACCTGGGATATCTTTCCCTCAGCCTTCATCTCCTGGAGTACGCCAAGGGCTTCCAAGTACCCGGGTGTATCATATTCCCACCAGTGAAACTGGACCATATCAAGCTGTTCAACTCCGATACGTCTCAAGCTGCGATGGATCGTCTCCCGAACATCGCTCGGTGTTAAATTCGCCAGGACCGCCCTGTCAGGGACATATTTTGTGTGAAACTGCAGGTCCTCTCTTCTACCGCCGCCAGCTATATACTCTTGCAGAAATTCTCCGTAGAACTCTTCGACCCCGGTGTAGATATCAGCACAGTCAAAGGTCGTAAAGCCCTCTGAAACCAGCTTGTGAAAAGCTTTGAGCACATCCTGTCTCTCGATGGGATTTTTTAGGGCATGTCCTTTAGAAAGCTGCCAGCCTCCATTTATTATTCTGCTGAAGCTGTATCCGTTGGGTAATGTGTATCGTATATTCAATTGTTATCCTTTTTTGTGAGGGGTACTACCGTGCAGGCAGAATGTCTGAATTCCCGTTTAGCAATTCGGGTAATTCGAAACCGTGCACCGCAGTTCGGGTCGGGGCAAGCGATATCGGTATCGGTGGTCATCCAGTCGGTCTGTGCTGTCTCGCGCTGCTTTGCCGGAAGAAGCGGAAGAATAGCTGCAAGAGCATACAATGAAAACTGCGTCTGACCAGGGAAGATAATATTCTCCCCTTCTACCCGAAAATTCACACCCTCTTCGTGTGAACAGACAAAGTCTTTCTCCCCCCGAATTGTTTCAACCTGCAGATCGTAGAGGTAAAAGATGTCATCAGTTTCTTCATTCATAGCACCAGTATTTCTGTGATACGTAGTTGTGTCAAGATTAGAGGAAAACTGAAAAACCTC
>JBNJDX010000075.1:0-7490 GCA_051745285.1 Spirochaetota bacterium | reverse complement strand
CCATCTGGATCCGAAGCGTATCGCAATAAACTATTCAAGAGACAATCATCTAGCTGACGGGTTGACCGTTGGCAGTTTCAGACAGCTTAAATCGATGCTGGGAGCTACGTATGCGGACCGGCTTGAGTCGAGTGAACCTTTTTTGCAGAAGCTGCGAAGCATTAAGTCATCTCTTGAGGTAGAGTACATACAAAAAGCTGTGGATATCACCTTAGAGATTTATGATGAGGTGTTTGCACAGCTTAAAAAGGGCATGTCGGAAGTTCAGATCGGGCAGCTGTTTGTTAACGGAATGGCTTCCAGAGGTGTGATCAACGGGATTTCACGTAAACTGACCCCCCCGATTGTCATGAAAGAACATATTGCCCACAGACCGCCAGGTGAATCCGTACTGCAAGAAGGTGACTATCTTGTCATCGATTTCTCAGTTGATTATAACGGGTACTGTTCCGATATTGCCCGTACCTGTTATGTGTTACGGGAAGGGGAAACAGGCCCCAGTGAAACGATGCAGAGAGCTTTTGAAACGGTGTACGCAGCGATAGATAAAGCATTAGAGGCGCTCAAGCCCGGAGCAATTGGCAGGGATGTCGATCAGGCAGCCAGGGAGCATATTCTTGGCAGCGGGTATCAGGATATTTTTCATGCGGTAGGACATCAGGTCGGAAGAGACGTTCATGACGGCGGTGTACTGCTCGGACCGGAGAAGAAACGGTACGGCCGCTCTCCGCTCGGTATGATTGAAGAGGGGATGGTCTTTGCTGTTGAACCGACTATTTTATATGAGGAGGGACCGGCTATCATCTCTGAGGAGAATGTGCTGGTCACCTGTGATGGGGCCAAATTGTTAAGCAGGCGGCAGGAAGCGCTTGTGCTTATAGATTCGTGAGGTAGGAACATATGTTAAAGTACATTGCAAGACGGTTATTGCTGTCTATACCGGTAATAATCGGCATTACCATTTTGTCATTCGGAATTATGAAACTCTCCCCGGGGGATCCGCTGGCAAACTTTGTCAATCCCTCCATCAGTTTGGAGGACCTGGAAGCCTCCCGGCAGTCACTTGGTTTGAACGACCCTATTCCTGTGCAGTATGTTAAGTGGATCGGGCAGGTTGTCAGAGGAAATTTTGGATACACCTACAGCGGAAATCACTCGGTGAGTGCCCTGATTCTTGAACGCCTGCCCAATACCCTGATACTCACCCTTTCTGCTTTTGTGCTGAGTTTTGTGGTCGGCATACCAATTGGGGTGATTGCAGCGGTGAAGAAAAACACGCATGTTGACTATGGGCTGACGATTTTCTCCCTGGTGGGGGTAGCTATTCCCTCATTTTTCTTCGGGCTGCTTGTCATCTATTTCTTTGCCCTCATGCTCGGTATTTTTCCGCCGGGCGGCATGGTGAATATTCGGGCGGGGTATACCGGCTTTGCCCACTATATGGACGTCCTGCACCATTTAGTCCTGCCGGCAATCGTTCTCTCCCTGGGCAATATTGCCTCAGTATCTCGATTTACCCGTTCGAATATGCTTGATGTCCTCAAAGAGGACTACATCCGGACAGCCCGGGCAAAGGGGCTTCGTAATAAATCGATTATGTACAAGCATGCTTTACGTAATGCTCTCATCCCAGTGATTACAATTTTCGGTTTATCTATCCCGTTTCTGTTTAGCGGCGCATACATAACCGAAAGCATCTTTAACTGGCCGGGTATGGGGCAGATGGGGATCAATGCCATTCAAGACCGGGAATACGGTATTATCATGGCGCTAAACCTCATTACTGCCACGCTGGTTTTGCTAGGAAACCTCATCTCGGACATTCTGTACGCGGTAGTAGATCCGCGTATCAGACACTAGAAAAGAGGGTATGACCGTGTTGATAAAAAAGAATAGCTTCTATGATTATGCCTACAAACGCTTCATGCGTAATAAGCTCGCTGTTATTGGGGCGGCTGTAACGCTTTTTTTCATCGTTGTAGCAATTTTCGCCCCACTGTTAGCTCCGTTTGAACCCTCCGAGTTCTTTTTCGCTGAGGGTCAGAATACCTATAACAGATACGATGCCCCTTCTGGAGGACATCTGCTGGGTACCGACTCGTTGGGGAGGGACGTGTTCTCGCGACTGATTTTTGGAGCAAGGATTACCATGATGGTAGCCCTGCTGGCCGTGACGATATCCACCCTGATAGGTACCTTTGTCGGTTTGGTATCAGGTTATTTCGGGAAGGTTGTCGATGCAATCTTCATGCGGATTGTTGATATTGTGATCTCATTTCCAGTCCTGTTTTTACTCATATCCATTTCAACGATCATGGACCCCTCGGTCTGGATCGTGATATTTGCAATCGGGTTTGTCAGCTGGACAAAAACGGCAAGACTTGTTCGCGGTGAGGTGCTGCGGGTAAAAGAGCTCGACTACGTAATGGCCGCCAACGCCTGCGGGTCCTCTTCTCCAAAAATCATTTTCAAGCATGTTCTACCGAATATACTGGCACCGATTATGGTTCAAGTCACTATTGGGACGGCTCAGGCTATTCTTATGGAGGCTTCCTTGAGTTTCCTGGGAGTTGGAGTGCAGCAGCCGACCCCGAGTTGGGGGAACATGCTCATGGATGCGCAGAAGCTGCTGGTTTTACGGGATATGCCGTGGTTGTGGATTCCACCCGGCATGGTAACGCTACTGCTGGTTTTAGCCATCTACTTTGTTGGTGACGGGCTGCGGGACGCCTTTGACCCCAAGCAATAGGAGTACACTGATGAATACGTTGTTACAAGTAAAAGACCTGAGTGTAGATTTTAAGACCGAAGAGGGTCGGTTCCATGCCATAGAACATGTCAGTTTTGCTTTGGAAGAACAGAAGACTCTGGCGATTGTGGGTGAATCAGGCAGCGGAAAGAGTGTAACGTCCCTGGCCATCATGCAGCTCATTGCAGAAAACGGCAGCATAACCGGAGGCGAGATCTTTATTGAGGGTGAGGATGTCTTGAAAATGGACCCCAGGAAGGTGCAACGAAATATTCTGGGGAAAAAGATTTCCATGATATTTCAGGAGCCGATGACCGCTCTCAATCCAATTCTCACTGTCGGTGACCAAATCACCGAGAGTATCCTCGAGCATCAGGATGTCACTAAGCAAGAAGCTTATGACACGGCTATGAGCACCCTGAAGCAAGTTGGAATTCCCTCTCCGGAAAAACGGATGAAGCAGTATCCCCATGAGCTCAGCGGAGGGATGCGTCAGCGGGTCATGATAGCTATGGGGCTCGTTACCAGGCCGAAGATTATGATAGCTGATGAGCCGACAACAGCCCTTGATGTGACCATAGAGGCACAAATTCTCAATTTGATTGAGGATTTGAAAACGAAATTCAAGACATCGATTCTGTTTGTCACCCACGACCTCAACGTCGTGGCTGACATTGCCGATGATGTCATTGTTATGTACTGCGGTGAAATTGTGGAGAAGGGTCCGGTTGTTGATATTTTTGAGCAGCCCAAGCACCCCTACACGAGGGGATTGCTGGCAACTATGCCGACTCTCGAGGCAACAAGTGAAATTCTTCCGACGATCAAGGGAACGGTTCCGAATCTTGCCAAGCGCCCCTCGGGATGCTATTTCCACCCAAGATGCGAATATGCCATGGAGAAATGCACGCAGCACTCACCGGATGTATATATCGTTGGAGAGCAGAAGGTGAAATGCTTTCTCTACGAAGACAATGAAGGGGATAAGACAGATGAATAGCCAACCGTTATTGCAAGTACATAATCTCAGTAAACACTTTCTGCTGCACAAGCGGCTGTTCAAACGTGATAATATTTACCTGAAGGCTGTGGATAATGTCTCCTTCAGTGTCAATAAAGGGGAGACTCTTGGCATCGTGGGGGAGTCCGGCTGTGGAAAGAGTACCCTTGGGAGAGCCCTGCTGCGCCTGTACGAGCCGACCTCAGGTGAGGTAACCTTTGATAACAAGCAGATCATGGGGTATAACACCGCAAGCATGCTCGAAGTCCGCCAGGATATGCAGTATATTTTCCAGGATCCCTACAGTTCGATGAATCCGAAAATGACCATTCGAGACATAGTCATGGAGCCGCTTGATAACTTTCGTAAGGATATGAAGCCGAAGGAGAAAGAGGACCGGGTAGCCGAGCTCCTTGAGATCGTAGGACTTTCACGGGAGGCAATGAATCGCTACCCGCACGAATTCAGCGGCGGTCAGCGGCAGCGCATTGTTATTGCCAGAGGCATCGCCCTCAATCCGAAGCTGCTTATCTGCGATGAATCGGTATCGGCTCTTGATGTGTCTGTTCAGGCTCAGATTATCAACCTGCTGCAAAAGCTCAAGCGGCAGCTTTCCCTGACCTATCTGTTCATCTCGCATGACCTTCGTGTGGTGAAATTTATCAGCGATAAAATCATGGTGCTCTATCTAGGTGAAATCATGGAAATTGCCATGGCTGATGAGCTTTTCGCCCATCCCAAACATCCCTATACCAAATCACTGATTTCCTCTATCAGTACCGGTAATCCACGCGACAGGCAGACCCGTCATATTCTGAAGGGTGAGATTCCCAATCCGATGAATGCCCCCAAAGGCTGCCCATTTTCTACGCGATGTCCCATTGCTCAGCCACGGTGCTCAGAGGAGAAGCCGCCTCTTGAAGCCGTTGATACACAGCATTATGCAAGCTGTTTCTATGTCGAGAAAGCTAAAACTATGTTTCTAGGAGAATAAGCATGAGAAAACCGATTATGACTCGAAAAGCGCCTGAGGCCGTTGGCCCCTATGCACAGGCATATCAAGTAAATGAGACCCTGTATGTGTCGGGGCAAATTCCATTTGTACCTGAGACCATGCAGCTTGTCAGCTCGGATATATCAGAACAGACCCGGCAGTCATTGAAGAACATTGAAGCCATTGTTACCGAGGCTGGTTTTTCTGTTACCGATATTGTGAAATGCCAGGTGTTTTTAATCGACATGAATAATTTTGCCGCAGTGAACAAGGTCTACGGTGAATTTTTCGGGGAGCATACGCCGGCACGTTGTGCGATTGAAGTATCACGACTGCCCAAAGATGTCGATGTTGAAATTGATGCGGTGTGTATAAAGGGTGATTAGGCGTGGAAGCAAGCGAACAACTTAAGCAGTATTTTCCCATTGCCGATTATATCGCGGCGGTGAACGGTAAGAACTGCGAGGTGCTGATCCACGATGTGCGCGATATTAATGAATCCATCTGTTATATCGTGAACGGGCATGTGACAAACCGGTCTATTGGGGGCTCTATTACGAACTTTGCCCTGGAACTGCTGCAAAAGAGAGAATATCTAAAGCGGGAGAGTTTTACCAATTATACCGGGACTACGAAGGATGGAAAAAAGATCCTGCGCTCGTCAACCTATTTTATCAAGGATGGGAATCAGGAGCTTATCGGGCTGCTTTGTGTCAATATTGACATCACCGACCTGCTGCGTATGCAGGATACCGTGGGAGACCTGCTGCTGCGTAATGAGAACACCTCTGCCTCGCTGCAGAGGGTTCCTGAACGCTTTGATGTAGTTGTTGATGACATAGTGCAAGAGACCATTGACGCGGTTGTGCTTGAATCCGGGCTGAAACTGCTTAACAGCACCATTGATGAGAAACGGATTCTCATCAGAAAGATGGAGTCCAAAGGAGTCTTTAAATTTAAAGGCGCAGTTAACACCGTCGCCAATGTGCTCGGGGTATCTGCTCAAACGATTTATCGCTATCTGCAAAGTGCCAGTAAGGAACGGGAAGGAAGTCTCCTTTCAACCTCCGGCACGGAGCAGCTTAAGCGATAATGTGCAGCTCAAGCTGTCGTCCAGCGAAGAACTGCATCTCTCCGTCTTTGAACAAGACATCAATTTCCTGACCATACATGATCTCCAGGTTATCCCAGGAGGGGACAGGCTCTCTCACGTTGAGCTCCATGGCATAGCAGGTTGCATCATGAAGAATACGTTCCCCGCCTCCGGAAACGAAGTGCTGGTTTCCAAAGCTCCCGATGGTCGGTCCCGGACCGTGACCGTAAACCCCAATAGGGTGTGAGTAAATCATGGGCTTGGCGATTCCTTCGTTTCTTGCCTTCTGCAGAGCCGCTGTGAGGATATCGTTACCCGTCATACCATCCTCACAGACTGAGGCATGGATATCCTGCAGTCGCATTGCCTTTTTATGAATGGCTTTGAGCTGTGCAATGATCTCCTGATCATCTTCGGCCTTAACATAGGCCATTTCCTGGACATCGGAACATAGCCCAGCGTACTGTACACCGAAGTCGCAGTGCAGGAGGTCACCAGGTTGAATAATGGCCTGGTCCTCTTCGATGTGCTTGTTTTCTCTTCTACGAATCCAGACTGTCGCATCAAACCACGGAATCATGCCGAGCGTCCTCGCCCGTTCCATAAGGTAAAAGCGCGCTTCCCCGATTGTTGTCTTGCCGGGAGTAATTACTTTGTGAGAATAGCACTCGGAGATGATCATACGTGTGGTCTCGACAATACGCTGCATAAGAGGTATTTCCAGCTCAGTTCTCGTCTCGAGCCACCTGAGGGCAAGGTCTTCGCCGGTGACAAACCGCTTACGGAATTCAGGGTCAACGCACTGATGAAGGTGTTCATAATTCGTTTTTGACAAACCGTCTGAGAAGGGAGTATTCCGTGAATAGTCCAGAGCAATACGCTCCGGGTTGAACTCTCTGATAATTCGGCTTGTACAGCTCCAGATATCCTCTTCCTCCATCTTTCGAATTGCTTCGAGGTCGTACTGCGGAGCAAAGGTAGTGTAGAAGGTCTCAAAATCGAAGCCAGCCGGTTTGAGGAGAACCGGGGTGTAAAAGCGGTCAATTGAAAAGTCGGGCTTCGAAACAATCGAGCCGGTGGTGATACCCTCTCGATGGGTAAAGATCAAGACAGCAGTTTTCCGGGCATGAAAGAAACTGCTAGGGAGAAAGGATCTGAGACAGGGGCCCTCATTGTATTCATCCCCGATGACAATCCACATATCTATTCCTGTTTCCTCCATGAGGGCTGGAAGGAGTTCTTCTAGCCGCTTCTGGAGTATGGTATCCTGCATCTCAAATTCTTCCTGCATTGACATGATGGGGTGCTGCAATGACATAGTCTCCTCCTGTGTGCCCTATTTGGCTGTTAGCCAACCCGCTGAGACTGAGCATATCAAAAACCAGAAATTGTTTCGATAGGCATCAGCTTGTAGTAAACGAGCTTGTTGACTAGCAGGTGGATTGAATATAGTATTTCCGGTTGAGCACAATGAGCCGGGACTCCCCTGGGATCTAAGATGATCTTGCTATGAAACACCGGTGGCATGTGGTTATAAGCCTTGTCAAACGATGGTGGAGAGACCGGGTTAAACACGGTAAACTGCTGACAAATGGAGAATGAGCTGCATGGAAACTGGTAAGACCATTATCAAGGTGGAGAACCTTGTAAAACG
>JBNJDX010000074.1:0-7608 GCA_051745285.1 Spirochaetota bacterium | reverse complement strand
AGGCAGGCCTCTTCCTACCTCCTGCTGTTGCTTTCCTTATACTGATACAATCTCCACCAGGGCACCCGGGGGTGAGCGTGGTGTTCATAGTGATACCCGAAAAAATAGCAGCTAGCCATCGCAGCAACATGATTTTTACGCTGCGATCTAGCCTTGTGAGGTTCCATATCGGGGGTGTGAGGATAACGGTGAGGGAGGTATGTTCCAAAATAGAATAACTGAAAAGTCCCCAGGAATGCCGGAAGCACCCAAAACACGAGCAGGTTAGCCAGGGGAATATCCAATAAATACAGACCGATATTAAACAGTAACGCCATGGTAACCAGCTGTCTGACTGTGGCGTAACGAAAGAAAAAGCGGAAGAACCATCGGAAAACATGCTGGCTCTTCTCAGAAAAATCCGGATCTTCGTCAGTTGCCGGTACTTTGTGGTGCTCCATGTGCTTGGTAAACATTCTCTGATATGAGAAGGCTGCAAAAAGCCAGAGAGCAATCTTTCCTGCCGCCCTGTTGACTAGACGATTCTCTGCGACACTTCCATGCATGCTGTCATGGGCAGTGATAAACAGCCCGGTATACAGATAGGCCTGTATTAGAATGTGCACACATGTTACTGGATGTTCCCATTGTACGTCACGAAACAACAGAATCCAGACAAGATGCGCTGCCCAAGTGATGATTACAATAACAGCCCAAATGATTCCCATCGATTCAGCCCTTCCCCGTATCATGCATTATCAGATCAGCAGCAATCATGCCAGAAAGAGTTGCCAGCGGCATCCCTCCGCCCGGATGTACACTCCCGCCACACAGGTAGAGCCCCTTATACCGCTTTGATGTATTAGGATGCCTTAGGAAAGCAGCCATACGTGTATTTGAAGAGATCCCATAGAGGCTTCCCCGATGACTTCCCGTCTCATCCTGGATCTGCTGAGGAGTCAGGTGCCCATCAACTGCAATATCTGCTTCCAAATCTCCAAGCATTGGATACAGCTTGGAACAGATACGCTCTTTGAGAGCTATAAGCTCGTTAGTCCAGTCTCTGCCGTCATGTGGGGGCACATTCACTAAAACAAACCAGTTCTCACCTCCCTCTGGTGCATCTGTCGGTGTTATTTTCGATGTGATATTTATATATACGGTGGGATCATCGGGAACCCGCCCTAACGAATGGATTTGCTGAAACTCCCTGCGATAGTCCGAGGAAAAGAAGATATTATGTACCCCAAGCTGCCGATAGGTTTTTCTCATCCCCCAATAGAACACAAGCCCCGAACTGGAGGGAGGAAGACGTCGATATCGAGCCGCAAGAGGGGCACTCTCATCAGAAAGCAGGTGTGAATAGAGAGTGAGAACATCCACATTCGAGACTGCCAGGGAGCAGTTAAAATCCCCATTGGAGGTTTCAACACCGGTTATACAGCGTTTCCTGTCGTAGCGAATGCGCGTAACAGGAGTACTGGTATGAATGGTAACCCCAAGCTCCCGGTTAAGCCTTTCAAGGCCCTTCACAAGCCCATAGATACCGTCAGAGATGCCAAAACCACCGAGGCCGTGTTCAACATAGGCGATATTGTTCAACGTTGCAGGCGCCAGAAAGGGGTTGGATCCGTTGTACGTCGCATACCGATTTAGAAGCTGCACCATCCTAGGATCGGAGAAAAAGGATGCATTCGCCTCATTCATAGTCCTTCGGAGATCCAGAGAGCGCATATTGAGAAATGCCCGTACCGCCGGGAGCGAGAACAGAGCATGTGCGCGATGAAGCGACTGTTCCAGAAAAGGTATGCGGGCAAGCTCAAATATGTTTCGGCTGTAGGCAAAGTAGCGCTCAAGTTCTCGCCTGGTTACCTGCAGTTTAGTGCTGGCCTCCTGTATAAACGGTGCAATCCGGTCTGAAAACACCCGAGTCCCATCGGAGAACCAGTACTGGGTGATCGGCGAGAGCGGAACTAACGTGAGGTAGTCACAAAGAGTTCTGCCGGTTTTGGCAAACAACTTCTCAAATACATAAGGCATCGTCACCAGAGAAGGCCCGGTATCAAACCGATACCCCGCAAGCACCTTGCTGTTTGCTTTTCCTCCTACCTGCTGCTGCTGTTCAAACAGAGAGACATCATACCCTTTATGTGCCAAGAGAGCGCTGCAAGCAAGACCTCCCAGCCCCCCGCCGATGACAGCAACCTTTCTGTCGGTTGGAGTCTTTCTCAAGAGGAACCCCTCCTCTTCTCATGATTTGCATGAGTATAGACAACAAGATAGAATCCCAGCAGTGAGATGTTGTAGAAGACATCCTCAAGGGGAATGGTTATGACACGCAGGCCCCAAATGACTTCAGGGTTGTAGCTTACAATTGGCAGGCCGGTGAGAATCCCGTTTATAAGCAGAAAGGCTACAAGGCAGAGGAGAAAGAACCACAGCGTGTGTATCTCACGCAGAAGCCATGGTTTCCACCAAGCGGCAGTAACCAACCAGAGGGCAACAGAGACCAACGCGAGAACGGTGTACTCATTCCGGCGGAACATGAGTGCTATGGCAACTAACAAGACAGCCACTGCAGCAGCAACTGTTCGCACTCTTCCAGCGTTCCACTCGGCGGTTTTCCGGGGAAAATAGGCTTTCACCACTTCGTAGATAAACATGCAGGCATACGGGACGGTAATAAAGAACAACCACTCACCAAGCGGTAAACCAAGAATGGTCACGGTCCCGGAGTACTGGTCGCTGAAACTCCAGTGTCCGCGTTCGGTGACGATAACGTCCCAGAGGATGTACGCGCTACTAACGGGAACGATTGCCCACACCAGGGCTCTCCAGTGCGTATAAAACGCCACCTTTCTGTCAAACGACAGCACAAAGGGACCTACTAGGACCAGCAGGGTTATTCCTACATACAGCGTCATCACTTCGCCTCCAGCTCTGTGTTTTCTAAGTCTATCACCTTTTGCTCAAAAGCACAGCCGCAAACTAGTCCCGTAAGGCTAGAGGAATGATTCACACCGATAGCGCTTCCTAACCGGTGGATGAGGCCTCGCATTCCCCCGGTCTCTTTGCTACTATCTTCCCACTGCCCAAGATTCTTCCCGGGGATCTGCACCCCCGGTCAGCTCTCCAGTTTGAGGATCCACCAGGACTCCGCAGAGAGCCCCAAAGTGGAAATCCCATGCATCCCGCTGTTCTACCTTGTAGCCGTACGCCTCCATGGCCTCACCATGCAAGTCATACAAGGGCTGCTCCAGAGCAATGGTGCCGGGACGATACTCGTGAGGGGAAAAGGAATCTGGGAAATTATACGAGCGGAAACGGGGGGCATCAATTGCCTCTTGGATATCCATATCCCAGATGAGCATGTTCAGCACCATCTGGACCATCGCCTGCGTCTGCATGTCCCCGCCGGGTGTCCCGTAGGTCAGAAACAATTTGCCGTCTTTCAGAATCATACCGGGATTCGGACTGATTCTTGGGCGCTTCCCAGGCTCCAAAGCGGCTGGATGAAGTTCATCAAGCCTGAATTGAGTCATGCGGATCCCGAGCGTAAGACCTGTCTCAGGCACCATAGGAGATTTGGGAAAATCACTGGGGGTCAAGGATACAGCGTTACCGCTTTTGTCAACTATTGCTATGTAGCTGGTATCCCGTTTGGTGTCCTGAAACCCTTTATTTGAATCATTACCAATGGTAATACTAGCAGAATTGTCTGCATAGCCGGTTATGGCACCCGGATTTGGCATCTCCGCAAAGGCTCTGTCCAACGTCATGGAAGATCTTCGCTGCTGTGCAAAGGATTCTGAGAGCAGCTGTTCAGTTGGTACATCTGCAAACAGAGGATCCCCGAAATAGGCTTCTCGATCGGCCATGGCCAGCTCGATTGCCTGGATGACTGTATGAATATATTCGGGGCTGTTGTGCCCTAAAGAGTCCAAATCAATAGTCTCCAGCATCTTAAGGGTAAGAGGAACAACCGCACCCTGGGTCCAGGTTTGATTGGTATACACCGTATAGCCATTAAATTCCCCCTGCAGAGGTTTTTCCCAATACCCCGAATAGTTTTCCATATCCTCTTTAGTGAACAGTCCCCCTTCCTCCTGGTGAAATGCAACAATGTCTTCGGCAATGGGCCCCTGATAAAAATAGTCCCGAACTGACTGCAGAGCCTCCTTTCTTCCGGCTCCCTGTTCAATAGCGACCTCTTCTGCATGTTTCATCTCTCTAAATGTTTGTGCAAGATCCGGGCGGGTAAACCGCTCTTTATGGTACAGGGGGCGCCACCACTGACCGCCGAGATATACCTCAACATTGTATGGCATAAGCAGATTAAACCCGAACCGTTCAACAAAAGATAAATCCATATTGTTGAGCATCATCTGATGTACGGGAAAGCCTTCTTCTGCCAACGTAATGGCATAGGAACTCAGTTCACTGAAAGACTTGGTTCCATACTCCTGCAGGAGAGCGATAACCATATCAGGCGATGCAGGTAACAGTTGCGACCAGATGTCCATACCAGGAACGGTGTCATGCCCTTCGGCTTTGAATCGTTCAATTGTTGCTGCCGCTGGGGCAGTCCCCGCTCCGTTATATCCAAAAACTTGTTGGCTCTGGGCATCATATATGAGCAGCGGGGAGACACCCGGGAAACTAGCTGCTTCCCCATACGTGACATTGAGAACCAATAGGGCTGCAGCGGCAGCATCAAAGGCGTTGCCCCCATTCCGCAATACCTGCTCAGCAGTGTAAGAAGTCCACTGATTACCAGTGGAAACCATATATTCATCCCCTTTCACCGATGTTCTAGGTTCCTGATACGGGTCATCAAAATTTATTCGTTCACGTGGTCCTGTAGGGAGAATGAGCCAAGCAGCAAAGAACAGTACACCCGCGGCTACAAGAGTCCAAGCTACACCTCTGAGAATTTTACGAATCATGTCTGAGCACCTCTTTCTTGTTTGGTATATGAGTTGCATTATGCGCTACGAGTATTCAACAGGCAAGAGATATCGATATGTTATTTCCCCCACCTCCATGGTATAGTGATGTCGTTATGGAAAGAACTGGCGAAGAGCAGTACGTGTACGCTGAAACAAGTCTGGGAACTATCAGGGGAATATATGATCAGGGAAACTGTTGCTGGAGAGGCATCCCCTATGCAAAGCCGATCACCCCTGAGCGCCGCTTTGCACCGCCTGAACCGATTGATGCTTGGAAGGAGACCCTGGATGCAACCCGCTTTAGCAGCATTTCGCCTCAGAAGAGTCTTCTCTGGCGAAATTTTGGCGAAGATTGCCTCACCCTGAACATCTGGACACCTTCCCCCGATAGAAAAGGACGACCGGTACTTTTTTTCATCCATGGGGGATCCCTGATCCGCGGTGCCGGTAGCGAATCACTTTACGACGGAGCAAAACTGGCAAGAACATGGGATACTGTGGTTGTTACCTGTAACTATCGGCTTGGCATCCTGGGATTTTCCGATTTCACTCACCTTGACAGTGGTTTTGCCCGGAACTGCGGCCTAAAGGACATTCTGAGCGCCCTGAGGTGGGTCAGCAATGAAATTGCAGCCTTTGGGGGAGAAGCGAGCAACTGTACCGTTATTGGCCAGTCGGCTGGAGGTACAATTGTATCAGCCCTCGCTGTCATGCCCGAAGCAAAACCTCTGATCTCTCGGTGCATCATAATGAGCGGAGGTCCCACGCAGCTCCAGGGAATTGATGACTGCCGCTCAACCTCCGAACAATTCCTGGCGTTTTCCCAGATGGCTAAACCCAGTGACCTCATACACCTCTCTCTTTCAGAGTTGGTAAAGGCTCAAAAGGCCTTTATTGACTACACCGGTCTGGGGTCAGCGACTTTTCGTCTTACGGTTGACGGGCAACAGGTACCCGACTATCCGATCCCTGCTGCCCGCCGCGGCATGGCTGAGGGGATCCCTTTGTTAATTGGAACCACCCAGGAAGAGATGTCATTTATGAACCTGCGGCCGCTTGAACGAGTCATCGACGTGAGATCCATCGTGGACATAGGATTGCAGCTAGAAAGCAACGAAACCAAGGATAGACTCATTGAGGGGTACATCACCCATTATGGGGAAGAGCACGGCAGATCCATGCTGTATACCGATTTGCTGTTTCGTATCAGCAGCATCTGGTTTGCCGAAGCAGCCACTGAACATAGTAAGGATGTGTGGATGTATCGATTTGATTATGAACCCACATTGCTTCGGAAGAACGGGCTGCACGCTTTTCATGCTACGGACCTGCCTTACCTGTTCGGAAATTTTGACTCGGTAATTGTCAAACCCATGTTCCTCCTCAAACGCGATATGAAAGAAGTGCTCGCAATTGCACATGAGTTACAGCAGGACCTAGTCAGCTTCTCCCAAACAGGAGAACTTTCGTGGGAAAAGTGCTCGCCATTCTCTTTTCCCGCAAAATGTTACGATCTTTCTGCTTCCATCCAACCGTGTGTTCCTGATGCAATTCTACGTCTGTACCAGAATAGTGAATATCGTACACGAAGCTTCTCTTCCGGGATAAATCCCGCCCCTGTCATCCTACCCACAGACGATGAACTTGAACCGTAACACATAGACGACACTCCCGGAACAAAGAGGATGCCGGGCACAAGAGACATGGGTACCAACTCCAAAAATATAATCGGGTAGGCGCCCTGGTGTTTTATGCCAAGATGTGGAGCTAGGCTGCCTTGGTATTACAAACAGCTGATAACTGCCATTCGAATCGTTGTGCAGCAAAAAGAAACTTGCCTAACTAATTATTTTCACACAGAAAAACTAACAGTATTCTGATAACTCGCCTCCCGGATGATAACGTAGTTGTTTGACTTTTTTCCTCCTTTTTGTTAGTTTACTAAAACAGTCGCTGCTTTAAGCGACTTTATGCAATGATTTGGTAGCGCTCACAGATACTTAACTGTTGCTTGTGATAAAAACTACCTTTACAAGCAAGCGGAACGTGGTGTAGAATGAGTCATTAGAGGGCTAATAATTGTTCCTGCACCAGGAAACCAGCCGCAGCCGAGCTGTCTGAGTTTGCAGAACAGGACGAAGAACTCGTTTTGTCATATGGTTGATGCGTCTTGCCCACCAGGTAAGGCCTTGGTGTTTTTCCAGCGAGATTACACCGTTGACGCCCTCTTAGAAGTTAAATGTTTGCGCGAGAAGAGAAGGAGAATAAAACTAATGGCCATGATAACCGTGAAAAATGTTGACAAGGTTTTTGGTCCTAGCCCAAAAAAAGCTCTGGCCTTGCTTGATCAAGGTAAAACGAAGGAGCAGATCCTGAAAGAGACAGGCTGTACCATAGCGATCAACGGTGCATCCTTCTCAGTTGAGAAACAGGAGATCTTTGTCGTAATGGGTCTTTCGGGAAGTGGGAAGTCAACCATGATCCGATGCCTTAACCGTCTGATTGATCCCACTCGTGGGGAAATCCTCATTGACGGAAAAGACATCATGAAATTCAACAAAGAGGAGCTGCAAGAGATTCGACGTAAAAAGATGTCGATGGTTTTTCAGCATTTTGCACTGTTGCCCCACAGAAACGTCCAAAATAATGTTGCCTATGGGCTAGAAATCAGCGGTATGGA
>JBNJDX010000073.1:0-7630 GCA_051745285.1 Spirochaetota bacterium | reverse complement strand
AATTTTATCTTTAATGTACTTTTCAACCTGCTCGTACTTCTTCATGTTATTCCTTTACAGCACCAACCATGATTCCTGTGGTAAAATACCTCTGAGCAAAAACGTAGACGATCAGCAACGGTATGATCGAAATAACAATACCAGCCATCCGGGTGTTATTGGCCACCGACTGAGTCGTACTGGTAAGCTCGGTATTAACTACAAGGCTCTGCAAAGCGATCTGCAGCGTATATTTTTCAGACGAATTGATAAAGAGAACCGCCTCCAGAAAGTGGTTCCAGCGCTGTACAAACTGAAAGATTCCGATAGTGGCGATTCCAGGCTTTGCAAGGGGCATGTAGACCTTTGAGAAGACGGTCCATTCATTTGCCCCGTCGATGATAGCCGACTCCTCCAGTGAGCGGGGGATGCCTTCAAAGTAGTTCTTCATCAGTAAAATACTAAACGTGGAGACAATATCAATAAGGATTAGAGAATACAGGGTGTCAACCAATCCGAGCCGCCGCATGGTTACGAAAACAGGGATGATGATCATCTGAAAGGGAATCATCATCGGAATGGTGACCATGATCACAATAAAGACCTTGCCGGGAAATTTCGATCTGACCAACACATAACCTGCCATAGCACACAGCAACACGTGAAACGTTGTACCGACGACGGTTACGATCGTGTTGTTGATAAAAGGCCGTGCTATCTCAACTCGTCTGAACAGGTCTATATAACCGACAATACTGAAGTCCCTTGGGAACAGCTTAATAGTTCTCTCATAGGACTCGAGGTTGGTTGTAAACGAGACCGCCAGCACATTGAGAAAGGGTAAGATCATAGTAGCAGCCAGGGCTGCAAGAAACACAGTGTTGCCAATAACGAACAGGCGCCGACTCATTGTCTTCTGGTGGTGGAGAGAGCTTGAACTAGACATGGTATTTCGTAACCCTCCTGACAATAAGGGTAGCTACAAGCGTCACACCAAAGATGAATACTGAGACCGCTGAGGCGTAACCGATTCTAAATTTCTCCAGGCCATGAATGTAGACGTAGTACATGAGTACGTCCACCTTCTGGGCTATAACCTCGTTACGAAGTACGTAGACCTGGTCAAAAATTCTGAGTGCACCCATGATATTGAGAAGCAGTACGACCTTAAGAGTGCCCATCAGTTCAGGGATGGTAATAAACCACGCGCGCTGCCCTGCATGAGCTCCGTCAATAAGTGCTGCTTCATATACCTCGGGATTAATGCTTGAAATAGTAGCCAGAAATAATATACAGACATAACCGGCCTGCTTCCAGAGATTGATACCGATGAAGAGGGGCCGAGCATACCGTTCAATAACAAAAAAGTAGATCGAATCTGCTCCAAACACAGCTCTGATAGCGTTTACCAGTCCATCGGGGGAAAGAATAAAAAACCACATGCCTCCGACAACAACCCAGGAGAGAATGTGCGGCAGATACAGAATTGACTGGAAGGCTCGCTTTATGGGAAGTTTCCCCACCTCATTGAGCGAGAGGGCAACAAACATGGGGATGAAAGCTGTCAGGATAACGTTGCTCAATCCAAGAATAAGCGTGTTTTGAAACACTCTCCAGAATCCAGCAGTATTGAATACATCACGGTAGTTATCAAACCCGACAAAACTACTCTCTCCTACAAAGCGGAAGTCCTGGAAGCTCATCTTTATCCCGTCTGCCAGGGGGAAAAATGAAAAGAGTAGAAAATACGCCAGGGCCGGGAGTATCATGATATACAGCAGGCGATGTCGGGAGAACTGTGATGCCAGTGCACTCTTCTTTTTCATATAAACTCCAACAAAAAGCACTCCAAGAGGAGACTTGAAACTTTATTACGTACGCAACTAAAAAAAGGTGTAGGTCAGGTGAAATCGGCCGGAGCCAGAGCCCCGGCCGACATGTTTTAGGCTGATACAAACAGCAACTATGTTAGCTGCAGTTGTTAGTTTTTACAACAGTTGAACTGTTTGAACTCCTGATTCGCTTAGAATATACCTTCTTCTTCAAAGCGACGATTCATGTTCTCAATTCCCTCTTCCGGAGTGATCTCGCCCATGATGATTTTTGCAGCTTCACCGCGGGTAATGTCCTCCCAAAGTGAGTCATACTGAGTTACCATCTGTGGAACCCCGTATTCAAGAACGATCTCTGCTGCTTCTTCAAATCCTTCGAGTTCGCCAATTGGGTTTTCCCACTTGAGTGACTTAGGTTGTGGAGCTCCGTGGTCCATACCATGCTCTTCACCGATTTCAGTCAGCTTGTACTCGCCGTCTTCCATAACCCAGTCATGGTTCTCAATACCGAGACTGGAAAGGATGTTACCCTCTTCGGTGTGCCAGAACTCCATAATCTCAAACGCTTCATCCTTCTTGTCGGAGTACTTCGGAATAGCCATCAGGCCATCCTGCCCGGCTAGAAGTCTCTGATCTCCGTCGGGTCCTTTCGGTGGTTCCAGTCCGCGAGCCTTGAACTCTGCATCAGGGTTTTCTGATTTGACAGTCTGGTTGAACAGACCTACCCATGCAGCCCAGTAGAATGTCATACCGGCCTGGTCAGTCATGAACATGTCACGGAAATTTGCGGAGTTGTTGGTGACAAAATTCGGCTCAAGGATGTCTTCTTCATACAGCTTTGCCAAAAACTCATACACCGGAATAGCTTCCTCGGTTGCATACGGAGAATAGAGGTTACCGTCTTCATCTTTCTGGAAACCGCGTGCGAGATCGTAGGCGCCAAAAAAGGCGTTTGTCTCGTACAGAGTATAACCGATTACCATACCGTAGGTGTCGTCTTTGCCGTTTCCGTCCGGGTCGTCATAGGTGAATGCGTGCAGCACTTCGTAGTAGTCATCAAGTGTTTCGGGTTCATCGAGGCCGAGGTTCTCAAGCCAGTCGTAGCGGACGATAGGCAGAGTACCTTGTTCGAACTTGTTGAACACGCCATAAATTTCGCCATCCGGCTGGCGGATGCGGTCCCATTCGGACTGAGGAATGATCTCTTCATCGCTCAGCACTGGTGAATTCTCAATCCGGTCGGTAAGCGGTTCAAACAGATCCTGCTCCAAAAGTTCTGCCATAATGCCAGCATCAAGGTAGACAAGGTCTACCGGTTCACCGGTTGACAGCATGGTTGTAACTTTGGTGGCATACTCGCTGGAAGGCGGTTTGATCATCTCAACCTCAATCCCGGTGAGCCTTTCCACCTCGTCTTCAAACAGTGGTTCTTCAGCCGGTTCACGACCGCCCTGTACCGAGGTTACCCATCGTACCGGTTCTGTTTTTTCCTGTGCTCCTCCAGCGAAGACGCTGGTCGCCACGAACAGGAGCATAAAGGCGATTAATACGGTCCTAAGACCAAGCATTCTAATGTTTCTCATAGAATTCCTCCTTGTTTACCTGTATTATAGGCCCGGCTTTTTAAAACTGTCAATTTATTATTAATAAAATACAAAATGTTTGTAAAATAATATATTATAAAAAATTAAAAATCTTATAAAAATCAATTGTCATTATATTTATTATTTTTTTAAGAATAACTTGTTGGTTTGATGCTTGGCGTTGCTTCATCGCCACAGACAAGGCCATCAACAGAATTGGAGTCTCTAAAGGGTGTTCTATCAGTTTTGCATACCAGAGCAGGAAGGGTGGATATTCAGCCTGTATAAAAGCTCCCTATCCACCCACAGCCTGTCAAAGAAACAGACATGTGTTATCTGAATACCTGCATGTAGTGGCTGTTTAGTAGATCGACTGCTTTCTGATTGGTACGTATGAGCCTGTGCTATCGTGAAGCAGGCTGAGCCGATTACGGCAAAGCCTGCTTCTTTCACGGCCTCGACTACGGGAGATAGGTTTGTTACCTACTCACAGCGCATACACTATGCTTCCAAAAATGTACGGTAGCAAGGCAGTCAGGGCTAAGAAGCCGGCCTTTGAAGTTGTTCCACGGTTGTCCCACGTAAAAAGCCCCCGGGATAGCAGCAGTTGCAGCGCTGCTCCGACTAGTAATATGACGAGGGGGAACCCTGTAGCAGCTGTAAGCTGCGCCCCTTCCATGGCAAGGGCGTTGTAGCTTTGCATACTATAGGAAGCTGGCAAGAGATGTATGGGGACAGTGAGGTTTTCCGGCATCATCTCGAGCGGGATCATAATACCGCCAAGAAGAACTGAGGGGATATACACAGCCTGGGCGAGAAGGATGCCCGCCCGCTGGGAAGGGGCCACAACCCCGATGAGCAGACCCAACGTGGAAACAGATAAAGCTGTGGCCACCGTCACAATAATAAACCAGCTCCAGTTTAATGGAATTCTGCCGTCAAATAACAGAATGCTCAAAGCTGCTGTCAGGCCTGTCACAATCAGCGCGTGCAGCAGATTTGCCAGGATGGGTACCCCGGTTATTGAGGAAGCGGGAATGCCGTTAACGCGGAAACTCCGGTAAATACCGTTTTCACGCTCCTGGATTACTGTTCCTGATATGTTCAGCAAAGCCGCTGACATCATGGCAAATGTGGCCATGCCCGGCACCATGATTTCAGTAAAAAACGGATTGAGCTGGGTCATGAACAGTCCTGCCATCAGCAAGAATCCAAGAGGAAACAAGTAATTCATCATCATGAGACTTTTGTCCCTGAAGCCGGTTTTTATCACGTATGTCGCGTAGTACTTAAACCCATTCATCGCGCATGCTCCTTATCCTGAATTATCTCTATGAAACGCTGCTCAAGGGAAGGCCGTTCAACTCTGAGATCAATGAGTTCATCCTGCCGCTGGGTAATGAAGTCCAGCAGTTCAGTTACTGCTTCCCTCGGATCCTCTGTGCTGTAGCGTACATACGTATCTTCCACTTCGGGTGCACTGCACCCTCTCAATCTTGGGAGCGTTTCAAGCACTGTGTTCTTGATGGTAGAAATTGAGATAGTGGTGCGCCTGTCTCCTGCGGCTGTCACCACTGTTGGTGATCCGCTTACAGCTAATCTGCCTCGTATGATAATGGCTAGGGTGTCACACAACTTTTCAGCTTCGGCCATATCATGGGTAGCCAGAATAACGGTGCGCCCTTCACGTCTGAACTCTGTAATAAGACGATGAAGCTCCAGGCGGGATTCGACATCAAGTCCGGCAGTTGGTTCATCAAGGAGCAGTACTTCCGGTCTGTGGATAAAGGCGAGAGCCAGCGAGAGACGACGTTTCTGCCCAACAGAAAGGGTTTCATACGATGCATGCATCTTTTCCTGCAGCCCAAAGCGCTCCAGGATAGATAGATCCGGACTGCATGCATGAGAGGCGCTAAAGAGTTTAACCGCTTCAGCACAGGTCATAACAGGTGGTATTCCCGAACGTTGCAACTGTACACCAATATGCTGGTAGAGCTCTTTGCCTGCATGCGCGGGATCCATCCCTGCTATGCGTATCTTGCCGCTGTCATATGGGAGCAGCCCCTCTACACATTCCAGAGTGGTCGTTTTACCCGCCCCGTTGGGGCCTAATAGACCAAAAATTGAACCTTCGGGAACTTGCAGCGATAGTGAATCTACTGCCCTAAGGTTCCCGTAGGTTTTAACCAGGTCTGTTACTTCAAGAACTGGATTGCCGCTTCTCATACGATTACATCTCCTTCTGTGTTGAGAGTAAGTAAAATGCTTCTCCCGCCCCCTTGAGTAAGTTTCGGATTTCGTTCTCTCCGGGTGGGGTGATTATTTCCGCATACACCAGCATAGCCAGTCCGTGGGTGTAAATGCGGGCATTTTCTATCAATGGTTCATAAATTGCTTTCGGCATGGTTTTAATGAGTTGCGAAGCCGGGCTGTCCGCACCGAATTGACTGAAAAACAGTTCGGCCGCTTTTGTATTTCCATCTGTTCCAGGATTGTCCAGGAAGAGGAATCGGAATAGCGGTTTTTCCTCACGAGCAAATGTTACATACCCAACAGCCAGGTTCAAAAGCGGGTCTTCGGTTTGCTCATCCTGCTGATATGTTTGAAGCAATTGCAGCGCAAGCTCTCGTATATGCTTTTCCAGGTCCTGCAGAGAGTTAACATGTGAATAGATCGGCATGGTTGATGAGCCGATCTCTTTTGCAATGGAACGGGCTGTGACATGTTCCCAGCCGTGAGTTCTTGTGAGGGCAAATGCGGCTTCTATGATGTGTTGTGTTGTAAAAACTGAGTGTCCTTTCATACGGTCTCCCTGACAACAAAATAACATGTGTTATTAAAAAAAACAACTGTTATTTTACTATCTTCAGGTAAATCTATCAAAAGCTCTTCAATTCCCTACTGCTACGCGTTAGAATGAAAGTATGAGGGTACCAGCTAGTACCTCGCACACAGATAGTGTGCATTGGCTGAAAGAGCTGCACAGGTAAGGCACCGTTAACAGAGTAAGCTACTGTTAAGGAACAGCTTCCAGCCGGGTAGGAGGTTGTACCGTCTGGGGGCGAATATGGTCGTTTTTTACTATTACCCCTACCACTGGGTACTTTTTTGTGCCAGTTTGATGTGCATAGTAGCAGCCTTTCAATTGAGGAAATACCTCTCCATCAGCGGATATCGGCACCTGTTTGCAGCTTTGATCTGCATCTTTCTCTGGACAGTGCTGCGATCTGCTGAGATTGCTTCGGTGGGTCTTACGGTAAAGGCATGGTTCGCCGATCTGGAGTGGGCGGCCCTTCTTGGTGCAATGACCGCGTTCTTTCAGGTGGTAATACGCCATACCGGGCGAGTACGGTGGTACCGTTCCCGGGCACTTTCAGTAGTACTCTTTTCTGTACCTGCTGTGTTTGTGCTCTGTCTCCTCTTTCCTCAGACTCACAGTTTCTTGCGGCCAAGCATATACTTGGATGCAAGTCGTTCACTTCCCGTTATTGGTCCCTCGTATAGTCCCCTTGCGTGGATATTTTTCATCTACAGCCTTGCCCTCATGGTATTGAGCATAACGCTCCTGCTGCGGGCAGCTGTAGAGGAGAGAAACATCGGATTTGGGCAAAGTGTACTGCTGCTGCTATGTTTAGTGCTACCGATTGCAGTAGCAATCATAGATGCAGTCGGTGCCCTGCAGATGGATCTCCTCCCGGTTGCTTTCATGGGCTCTGCGTTGTTGCTCTTATTCAGCCTTTCGAAATACCATATGTTTCACGCGGTACCGGCCGCCTACTCAAAAATCGTGGCTAATATGGAGCCGGGCATCTTTATTTTCAATGCCGCTGAGCGTTTGGTTGATCTGAATGCAAGTGCCGAACGAATGTTACACATACAAAAAAGTGATGTCATAGGGCAGCATCCTGATGTGGTGTTTTCCTCACAGGAAGAACTTCTCTCCTTTTTTAAGGTCAAGAGCCAGTCCTTAGCCGAGTTTTTTCTTCACGGTAGCAAGGTCTGTTATGAGTTTGCTGTAACTCGCCTTACCGATAAGCGAGAAAGGCTTCTCGGTTGGCTTCTGACTGCCTACGATGTAACGGAACGGAAAAGACGTGAAGAGCGAAACCGGTTTATGGCAATGCATGACAGTCTCACCGGGCTTCCCAACCGGAGAGCCCTCTTAGAGACTGCCCGCCAACTGCTGCAGTATGCCGTTGAGCGGGATGAACGGCTTGGTATAGTATATGTAGATGC
>JBNJDX010000072.1:0-8001 GCA_051745285.1 Spirochaetota bacterium | reverse complement strand
AGATAACCAAGGCGTTCAAACGCAATCCCCCCGAACTCGAAGGTCTCGACGATGCTCTTTCAGACATCTACTACGCCAACTTCAGCATTTTCCAGTCACTGCCCGACTCCTGGGCAATCGATCAAGTCTTTCCCATTATGCCGATCCACCGGTTACAGGAAGAACCAAAACACCGGGCTGTCTTAGCCGACATAACCTGTGACTGTGACGGAGTCATCGAGCAGTATATTGATCTGCACGACGAAGAGAAGACGATCCCGCTCCATGACCTGAAAGAAGATGAGGACTACTTTCTTGGGTTTTTCCTTGTCGGAGCCTACCAGGAGACGCTGGGAGATCTGCACAACCTCTTCGGGGATACCAATGTTGTCAGTGTTCGACTTGAAGAGGGAAATACCTACAGCATTGTCAGAGAAATCGAAGGAGACTCAATTTCTGATGTTCTTGACTATGTTGAGTATGATCCCAAACACCTGCTGTCTCTCTTTCGGAAAAAGGCAGAACAGGCGGTAAAGGACAAAAAGATATCCGTCAAAGAACGGCTGCAGATGGTCAAACATTTTGAAGAGAGTCTGCGCGGTTATACCTACTACGAAAAATAACACATGGAGGAGCCGAATATGGCACGAGTACTAATTATTGGAGCCGGTGGCGTTGGCAGAGTGGTAACCCACAAGTGTGCCCAGCTGCCGGATACATTTGAGCATATCATGCTAGCTAGCAGGACCAAACAGCGGTGCGATGAGATTGCAGCCTCCCTGCCGCGGACGATCGAAACCGCCCGGGTGGATGCCGACTCGGTAGAAGAGCTTACTGCCCTCTTTTCGGCCTGGCAGCCTGCGCTGGTTATCAATGTCGCTCTTCCCTATCAGGACCTGACAATTATGGATGCTTGTCTTGAGGCTGGGATTGACTATCTGGATACAGCCAATTATGAGCCAAAGGATGTTGCCCGGTTTGAGTACAAGTGGCAGTGGGCCTACGAGAAGGCCTTCGCCTCTGCTGGACTTACTGCCCTGCTTGGAAGCGGGTTTGACCCGGGAGTAACGAACGTATTCACTGCTTATGCAAAAAAACATTACTTCGATGAAATCCATGCACTTGATATTGTTGATGTCAACGCCGGATCCCACGGGTATCCGTTTGCCACCAACTTCAACCCGGAAATCAATATCCGTGAAGTAACGGCCCCCTGTAAACACTGGGAGAACGGCAGGTTTGTCGAAACCCCCCCGATGAGTGAGAAAAAGGAATTTACCTGCCCGAACAACGTCGGAACACATTCAATCTACCGAATGTATCACGAGGAGCTGGAATCGCTGGTGAAGAACTTTCCGACTCTCAAACGGGCTCAATTCTGGATGAGTTTTTCCCAGCAGTATCTCACCCACTTGGAAGTCCTCCAAAACGTCGGGATGACCAGCATAGAACCTGTTGAATACGAGGGAAAAGAAATTGTTCCCGTTCAGTTTCTTAAAGCAGTGCTGCCAAAGCCCTCCGATCTTGGAGCAAGAACAAAAGGAAAAACCTGTATTGGCTGCATCGTTTCGGGTATGAAAGACGGCAAGGAGCGCAGCATCTATATCTACAACATATGCGACCACCAGGATGCCTACCGGGAGGTAGGCTCACAGGCAATCAGCTATACTACCGGCGTACCGGCAATGATCGGTGCAAAGATGATTGTTGACAAGCTGTGGAAAACTCCGGGTGTTCACAACATGGAAGAGTTTGATCCTGATCCCTTTATGGAAGCACTTAACCAGTACGGATTGCCATGGAATATCGAGGTTTTATAGGATTCGATCCGGCTGATGTCCCCTCTCCCTGTTATGTGGTGGATACAGCCCTGATCGAAGAGAACTGCCGTATTCTCGATTCAGTTCAGCAGCGTACCGGTGTGAAGATTCTGTTGGCCCTCAAGGGCTTCAGCATGTACAGTCTGTTTCCACTCATCGGTAGCTACCTCCATGGTATCTGTGCAAGTTCTCCTGATGAAGCCCGTCTTGGACGCGAAGAGATGGGAAAAGAGGTCCACAGCTATGCTGCCGGCATGGATGAGAAGGATCTTTATGAGTTTTTACAGCTCTCTGACCACCTGGTCTTCAATTCTTTCTCACAGTGGAACCGCTTTCGATCAACCACCCGGCTGTGGGAAGACCGGGTTTCCTTCGGTCTACGGATTAATCCCCGTCACCAGGAGGCTGAGACGCCCCTCTATGACCCGTCTGCACCCTATTCCCGGTTGGGTATTCCGCTAGACGAATTTCCCCAAGAGGTTTTTTCAACGGGGGGCATAGAAGGCATTGACGGCTACCATTTTCACAACCTTTGTGAGCAGAACAGCGATGCGCTGATCCGTACGTGGGAAGCCGTTGAACGACAGTTTGGATCGCTTTTTCAGCATGCACAATGGTTAAACCTCGGAGGCGGTCATCATATTACCCGGGATGACTATGACATTGAAGCCCTTATCCGGCTCATTGAAACCATACAGTCCCGCTATCAAGCTCAGCTCTACCTTGAACCGGGAGAGGCTGTAGCTCTGAACACCGGTATCCTCACCGCGAGGGTTTTAGATGTCATTCACAACGAGATGCCTCTAGCAATCCTCGATACCTCCGCTGCCTGTCATATGCCTGATGTACTTGAGATGCCCTATCGTCCCCATATCGTAACCTCCGGCTTGCCCGGAGAAAAGCAGTACACCTACCGTTTGGGGGGCTTAAGCTGTCTCGCCGGAGATGTCATCGGAGACTACAGCTTCGATGCTCCCCTGCAGATAGGACAACGCCTGATATTCACCGATATGGCACACTACACCATGGTCAAAAACAATACATTTAATGGCATACGCCTTCCCTCCATTGCAACCTACGACTCCCGAAGTGGTGAGACAACCTTGATCAAACAGTTTGGATACGAAGATTTCAAGGAGCGTCTATCATGACAGAACATTTTCTCGCTTCCGAGATCGAGAACGGTAATCCAGAGACCTCCCGTTTTCATATCATTCCTGCACCGTTGGAAAAGACTGTCTCGTACGGGGGCGGAACCGGCAACGGTCCTGAGGCCATTCTGAAAGCTTCACAGCAGCTTGAGGTTCTTACACATGGCAGAAATCCCAGCCAATTCGGGATCCACACACAGCAGCCGATTGATTCTGTTCAAGCATCACATGAGTTTCTTGAAGCTCTGGAGAAGAGGGCCGCCTATGCGCTGCAGTGCGGTGCAAAGCCTGTGACAATCGGGGGCGAACACGCCCTCTCTTTTGCACCGATCGCTGCCTGCAGCAAACACAGCAGGGAGAGAATCGGTATCATCCAGTTTGATGCCCACGCAGATCTCAGAAAGGCTTATCAGGGCGATGCGTACAGCCATGCTTCTGTCATGCAACGGGCAACGGATGAACTTGGTCTGCCGCTATTTCAGATAGGTGTTCGAGCTGTATGCGAGGAAGAGGTGCACCTGAGAACCCAGAAGGGAGTTGGATTTCTTGATGCTCCCGAACTTCACAGAGAACTTCGAACAACTGGAACAGTTGATATTGTCTCCCGTATACATGCCATGCTTCCCGATACCTTTCCTGAGAAGGTCTACATCTCTTTTGATGTGGATGTATTTGATGCCTCCTTCCTCCCGGCTACCGGCACTCCCGTTCCCGGTGGACTTTTCTGGCCGGAAACTATCGAGATCCTCAGTGCGATTTCTAACACATTTTCAATTGTTGGATTTGATGTGGTCGAACTGGCCCCTATTGCAATGCTTCCCTACTGCGACTTTGCCACCAGTCAGCTTGTATACGATATCATGGGGCTCATTTGCTCTTAGTGTTAGCTGCTAGGAAGCTGCCTTCCCTCCATGCTGGTCTGATGCAATCCGAATATGGTCGGCGTAGTTTCTCGGAAATGGGTACTGCTCCTCACCGGAACTCTTTTCCAAATTGATAACTGTATCGTCAATTGAACGGACAAGATAGTTCTTCCCGGGCATTACACCAAATTCATAGCACACATGAAGCAGACCCGGGACTCGCTCCCCCTCCTCTGTGATGCGTACGATCGTTACCTGTTCCCCTGGTTTTGCGTCGGAAAGAGGGGGGGCTTTGATAATGCTGGAAGCTTCCGGATTTCCCGGCATAGGGTTCCCGTGAGGGCACACCTGGGGATACCCGAGCCGGTCATCAAGGTGTACGATAAACTGCTCGCTCACCTTGTCCTGTAAATTCTCAGCCTCCTGGTCTGCAAGCTCCCAGGGAAAACCGAGTGTTTTCACCATCAGATATTCGAGTAAATAGTGACGATGAAGTATTTTTTCTGCATGTAAGGCTCCACTTGGGAGCAGTGTAATCATCCCGTACCGGTCCTGTTCGGCCAGATTGAGTCGCTTGAGCCTATTTACCGCCTGTGAAACAGCCGAAGGAGAAACACCGATGTGTTCAGCAAGACGCCGGTTGTTACAGTAGGAGTAGTCCCTCAAGATAAGATAAATTTGAGTAATGTACTCTGAGGCAGCGGGATATTTTTTTGCCAGCTCATTAACTGTATAACCCATGTTTCTTCATCCTATCACAAAGTGTTCTTCAAACCAAGACAACGTATGGTCCCTCCCTCTACAGAAACGAGGAGGCTTCAATTTTCTGCTCGCGACGCCCCATCAGAATGAGGCTGATATATACTACCGCTGCAGCCGTGAGCGCGACTGCAATCCATACCAGGCTTCCACCTTCAGCAATCTGATAGAAGAGTACCGAAACGATCCAGGCGAGGACTGTCAGGTAGACAACCAACACCGACCCGTAGAACTTTCCGGCTTCCCGAAAAGCCGCTGCCATAGCGGCAACACAAGGGGCATAGATCAAGACGAATAGCATATATGCATATGATGCAGCTGGGGTGAAGGAACTGCGCAGAGCCGTGAATATAGCAGTATCACTTTCGACTGCCTGTGCCACATGTTCCACATCGCCAGAAACCATCCCTATACCCAGAGGATCTGTAATCCCCTCAAGCAGTCCAGCCAGGTTTTCACCAAGAGCAGCAAAAGCCTCTTTTACTGAACGAAAGAGATTAAAATCAGTCCCGCCAGAAACCTGGCTGGCAGCCTCGGTGAGATACAGCGTATTGAGGGTGCCGACTACCGCCTCCTTAGCAAAGATTCCGGCAAACAGCCCGACGGTAGCTGGCCAGTTATCCTGTTCAATGCCCATGGGAGTCATCACCGGAGTTAATACTCTACCGATATACGAGAGGACTGAATTGTCACTGTTGTCATTTCCAAATGATCCGTCGAGCCCCCAGCTCCCGATTAAGGTCAGCACCACAACCACCACGAGAATTATTTTACCCGCTCTATACATGAATATGTTGAGTCTATCCCAGGCATATTTGGAAACCTTCCTGATCTTAGGCACGTTGTACTCCGGGAGTTCCATGATAAACGGAGAAAAATCCCCCTTAAACAAGGTTTTTTTCATAATAAGCCCGGTTACCACGGCAAGCATGATTCCAGCTAGATAGATGGAAAAGACCACCAGACCAGCTCGGGCACCGAAAAAGGCTGCTGCAAACAGTGCATAGACAGGAAGTCGGGCCCCACAGGACATAAACGGGGTCATGAATATCGTGAGAAAACGGTCTCGTCTGCTGTCAAGTGTCCTTGTTGCCATGATTGCCGGTACGGTACATCCAAAGCCGACTAACATAGGTACGAAAGCTTTGCCGGGTAGACCTACAAACCGCATAAAACGGTCCATGACAAAGGCCGCCCGCGCCATATAGCCGGAATCTTCAAGGATACCAAGCATAAGAAACATAGAAAATATGATGGGAATAAACGTTGATATGGTCTGTATGCCTCCGCCGACCCCGCCAGCAAGCAGTGTTATCATCCATTGCGGAGCGCTCAACAATTCAAGGAGGGACCCAAATCCATCCACAAACACCGCACCGAAAAGGATATCAAAAAAATCTATGAAGGCTCCCCCGATAGTCAACGTAACAGTGAACACGATAAACATGATTCCGAAAAAAATGGGAACTCCCCAGATACGGTGCATAACCACGCTGTCAAGGTTGAACTTCTTTCGCTTCCCAGGCTTCTCTTCCCGGTGGATTATTGCCCTCCGCAGTTTTTCAATGGCCTCATAGCGGGCTTCAGCCAGAACAACGTCGAGGCTGTCATCAAGTTGTGAACGTATCTGCTCAATCTGCTTTTCTAGTGTGGATCTATCTGCTCCCTTCGCAACAGCCAGGTTCCAGATCACAGGATCCTCTTCAATGAGGGCCAGAGCAACCGCTCTTTTCCCCATCCGTCCGAGCGGTCCCTGAAGATTATCCGGCAGGGCTGCATGGGCAAGTCCTTCTTCAACAGGTTCCGGATAGGCTACTGAAAAGGGATTCCCAAGATTCTTTCCGGAGGTCAGCAGGCGGTCGATTTCATGTGAGAGATAAGCCAAATCGGTACTACTTGTTGCACTGATGCCAATAACGGGTGCTTTCAATTCGGCTTCCAGAATATTCAAATCAATCGAAAAGCCCTTCTTTGCCGCCAGATCAAGTTTATTGATGACCACTAAGACAGGTATATGCATTTCTCTGAGCTGCATAGTGAGGTACAAGTTTCGTTCAAGATTGGAGGCATCCACCACATTAATAACCAAATCGTACTCGGAAGCAGCCAGAAACTTCCTAGCGACGACTTCATCTTCTGAATCGGCGCTGAGTGAATAAATGCCCGGCAAATCGATAATCTTTCCCTCGACCGTGTCTGTATGAAAGATGCCTTCTTTTTTTTCTACAGTGACCCCAGGCCAGTTCCCTACTTTCTGATCACTTCCGGTCAGAGCATTGAAGATGGTCGTCTTCCCACAGTTGGGATTGCCAGCAACTGCAATGGTAAGCGATTTCCTTTCCGGCTTCATACGGAGGGCGCCTTAGCTTGGGTTATGATATATGTATACATTGAAGTCCTCTCGGAGTATGGTTTAGCTGGCTTTCCAGCGTGAAACAGGATCGACCTGTATGCGTTCAGCCATATGCCTGTTGAGAAAAAATTCGCTTGCTCCAACCCGTAGACACAGGCCGTGCCCGCCGTTTCCCCGCGTGCAGTAGATCTCTTTACCAGGAACAATGCCCAGAGATAAGAGTTTACGTCTGCATCCTCCGTGGCACTGCAAGCCCTGGACTACAGCCCGCTCCCCGGGATGAAGAGCTACAGCTGTCCCCTGTTGTATGCGTCGTCCCCGGCCGTGGCCACTGCCGTCGCAGCACTGGCGTCCCCTGCCAAAGGCTCTTCTTCCAAATCCTCGTTTTCCGTGCATATCAGCTCCAATAAACTCAGGTTTTTTCTCATTTTCATAATAATCATACATTGAGTTTATGTCAATGATTTTATTTAATGCATATTAACTTTAATACATTACAAGGGTACCTCTCCTGTAATTAAAGAGAGCATACAGCGCGACTCAAAACGGCGAGACTGCGCTTACTTCTCTTTTCGCCGTTCCAACACGTCACGCAGGAGGTCTGGTCTGTCAGTGATTATTCCGTCAACTCCCCATTGAGCGAACTGGTTCATACGAATTGTACTGTTGACCGTCCAGACAACCAGTTCCAGTCCCAGTTCCCGTGAACGAACCAGATCGGAGGGCTTGAGATCCCGATAATTCAGATAGAGTTTTGGTGCCCCGAAGGCATGCACCAAATCAGGAATAGTGGGGTAGTCATCAGCGTCTAAACCGCTCAGCCAGGGGGAAGCCCCCTGTTCAAAGAGTCGAAGGTTTGTCCTGCCACCGCGAAACCGTGACCGGGTGGAGGCTATACATCCAATTTCTATCTCCGGGGCAATCTCACGCACTAAAGAAAGGACATTCCAGTCAAAAGAGATAATCGTTACATACTCTTCCATATGATACTCACGAACGACATCTATGACTGCTTCGGCAACGGTTTTCAGATCATGTGTCAAATGAGGATAGGTAGGGAAGGTCTTTATCTCCAG
>JBNJDX010000071.1:0-8325 GCA_051745285.1 Spirochaetota bacterium | reverse complement strand
TCTGAGCATGCCCCGGAAATCAATATCTTTTGCTGCAACTGTACCGGGTACAGCAAGCAGTATTGCGGCAAAAAGCAGCCAAGCTGCTGTGTGTTTCATTTTCATGTGCTTCCTCCTTATCTTGGTCCTTTACGCATTTGGCGTTCTGTGAAAAATGATTCACGCAATCCGGCATCAAATTCGACATCATTCATCCTGATACGGGTTGAACTTTCCTTCTCGAGATTTTCCATGGTCATATCGGTGATTACCCAAATACCATCAATCTTCTCATACTCGTCAATCGTGAGCTGTTTATAGACTTCCCCGTTATCGTCGTAGTACTCCTTTTTCAGTCCAAACCACTCGCCGTCAACAACCCAGCTGCGAGTCTTGCTGTAGGGTTCATCACTTCCTTTCGGAACGCTTTCGACGATATAGCAGTCCCATTCGTCAATGGTCTCTCGACCAACTATTGAGTGCCTATCCTCTGAAGGATGCCTCTCACCCATATCATCGTAGGTAAAATCCGACCCCATGAAGGAATCACCGCTGCTTGAAGATGATATGCGCTTAACTCGTCTGAGAGCCGGCAGATAAATCCATTGATCATCCGGTCTTCCCTCTTCGTAGGACCAGTTGAGAAAACTGGTATCTCTCACGTCGGCCGGGGCAGTGAAGAACATGATCTTCTTCTCGATCCCGTCTGTATCCATCCTGAACTGAGCAATCGTCCGCTCCCGGGTTGAACCTCTTGAGTTCGTCAGCAGCATAGACAGCTCTGCAGACATCTGATCTCCACTCGGCCTGTTATAGACCTTCTCCATGACATCCAGCCCGCTCATGTCTGCCGCAGCTGCCGCCTGAGGAATCAACACTGCAAAAACCAGTGCAATCCATATTCCTTTTCTTCCCGTTTTCATATAGTTCTCCTCCTAATTCTTCTTTGTATCTTCTCTGCTGAGCTGGGGCAGCAGCTTTCCCCGTTTATCAAGCGCTACAATAATGACGAGCAGCACCGTCAAGGTCCCCACAGCACTTGTAGCCATATTCAAAGCAACGAGACCGCCAACCTGTCTGTTCGGAGGAAACACGCTGAATAACATCACCGCAAATCCTCCCATGACTGCTACTGCGTTATAGATAATGGCCCTGCCGGTGTGTGCCGCAGTTTCATAGGCGGCATCCCGGATAGACAATCCGTGTATCCGCACCGTCCGGTAGTGCTCAATCAGATGTATGGCATAATCAACGCCGATTCCGACAGCAATACTCGAGATCAGAGCAGTAGCAGAACTGAGCGGTATACCCAGAATCCCCATGGTTCCAAAATTTATGGCAGCAGTGATCGCAATAGGGATAATACCTACGAGACCTGTGAGCACACTCTTGAACAGCAAGGCGAGAATGACCGCCACAAGCACAAAAGAGAGCAGTAGACTGATAATCTGGCCTTCAAGCAACAGGTCAGCGAACGTCAGGGCTTTAAATCCGCTGCCGGCATATCTGACAGTGATGCCGAGCTCGTTATACTCCTGTTCGTACTGATCTATATGGCGAATGATCTCCTCCATAACCGCCGAGCTGTCACTTTTGAGCTGAAAGGTTACATTTGCCTGCTGGTAGTCGTAATCCACGACTTGTTCCAATGTTTCAGCGTCTCCGGCCATTTCATAGAGCAGCAGATACTGGGCAACCAACTCCCGACTGTCTGGGATACGGTACTCCTCCTGTTTGTCATCATGCATGACCATATTCATCCGCTTGATAAACTGTGTAAGCGAAAGACTGCCACCCACCATGGATTCTTCCTCTATCTCCTGCTGAAGCTGGTCAGTCAGGCTGAGAACCTCAGGTTCCTTGAACGTCTCCGGTGTATCCGAGGTGAGAATGACATTGAGTGTTGAGGTCCCTCCAAAGTGCTTATTCACAAAGTTATCTGTCTTTACCACTTCGCTGTCGGATTGAAAGTTTGCAAGAAAACTGGTGTCTATCCAAACGTATGAGGCTCCAAATCCCGCCACTACAACCACTATGATTGCCGAAATAACGACGCGTTTTGGATGATCAAGAATTGCCTTTCCGCGCTGTTTATGAGCGAGGGTCAGTGCACTGTCTTTCGAATAATCAGGAAAATCATCTTCAAGCTCTCTTCCTCGCTTTGGCGGTCCGAGGAGCATGATAGATAGAGGATAGAGAACCAGTGCCAGCAGCATTTCGGTTAGTACTCCTATCGCCGAAAAGAGTCCAAAGTATCTCACCGGGAGTACCTGACTAGTCATAAGTGCTGTAAATCCAATTGCTGTTGTCACTGCCGCCATGGAGACTGGCCGAATCATTGCCGTAAGGGTGGTATGAACGAGCTCTTTTCGCCCAATATCCGGCTTCGAGCGAACGGTGTGGTGAACAGCATTATGCATGTGAATGCCGTAGGCAACACCGATTGCAACCAGCATGACCGGAATCATCGTGTCCACTGCGTAGACAGGCACATTCATAAGCGCCATCACCCCGAAGGCAGTCAAAGTTCCCAGCAGAACAATGAACAGGTTGACCAGGGTATCTCTGAAGCTACGCAGAAGCACAAGCAGGAGTACAGTCATTACAATTATCACCAAAGGCCCCATCAGAAGCATATCCTTCGGTCCCAGCCTCGCCATTTCCCCCTCTACCACCGGACGCCCGGCGATATAGGTGGTCTCGGGGCCTTCCCACTGGGAGGCGAAAGACTGCAGCTCCTCGTAGAACTGCTCGTCAAAAGCCGCCTGGTCAATCTGGGCGATAATGAGTGCAGACCTGCCGTCTGTACTGACGTTACGCCCGTAGATTAAACTGTTAGATTCAACCGCGGCTCTCAGCTCCTCCAACGCTTCAGGGCTTTCCGGGACCTCTTCATAAAATGGTTCAACCTCAAGGCCCCATTCACTTCCAATGATGTTATCTGCTGTATACAGCGAGGTAACATCCTCAAGGGCGATCTCTTCAAATTCTTCAGTCAGGCCAATGGTAATCTGTTTAATTTTCTCGAGAGTCTGTGGATTATAGATTGTCTCGGGGTGCTCCAAAGCAATGAGAACGGCATCCTCAATTCCAAAAATTTCCTCGGCTTCATCACTGAACTGAAACGTTGGATGCTCAGAAGGCATGTAAGCATCCAGATTGGTCTCCAGTGAAGCATTCTGAGCCATTGCCCAGACGAACAGGGCGGATACCGCCAGGATGACGACGAGGACTAAAAGCGGCTTTTTAGCTAAGTATGTTAACGGGCGAATCATATCAACTCCTATTTATAGTTATCGTTAACTAACTATACCTATACAAAGAAATCACTCTGCTATGCAGAGATATCGAATCTTCTATGAAAATAAATTCGAGAGAGTTTCAGCCGTCTGTGACGAGCGGCTTGCCAGTGAATAAGTGGCTCCGGAGAGATGCCACTGGGCTATCTCAAAACGGACAACCCCTAAGCACACCTCAGCAAGCTGCTTGGCTGGGATATCATCCCGACATACCTTTTGCTGCTGGAGAAATTCAAACAATCTAGCAACATATGTGAGATTCTCCTGGATAATAAAGCCAAGCAGTCCTTTGAGTTTCGGTTCAAGGTGGAACAGTTCTTCTGAAAAAATAAAGACAGCATAAGCCGGTTTTGCGTCCAGTTCACCATACAGCCCGCGTAAAAACCGGTTAAGCAACCCCTGAGCTTCTGAGTGCTGCATCTCAGACAAGATAGAGAAATGGGGTTGTATCGTGGCCTGTAAATCCTCAAGTATGGCCTGGAGTAAATCAAGCTTGCTGGAAAAATGGCGATAGACTGCCGGTTCAGTGATCCCCACAGCTGCTGCTACATTGCGGATAGTCAGCTTGGTCAGTCCCTTTTCAGCTGCTATAGCAACCGAAGCATCAAGTATGTCTCGCTGTCGTTTTGTCAACATTAGAACTCCCTCAGGAAATGATTAAAACAGTTAACGATAACTAACGTACTGAGTTTTTCTCAAACTGTCAACCCTGTTTCATAGAAGACAAACCCAGCCTTTTGTGGTACAGTTTCTTGCAAGAGTTATTATGAGCATAAATAAACCCCGAAGCGATGAGAAAACGGAGATGCTAGGCGAGCGTTTGAAAGAACTTGAGTGTTTGCACTCCATATCGAGCATCATCACCCAACACACCGATCTGTCTTCAATGCTTGAAGATATTGTGAAGGCCATACCACCGGCTTTTCACTATCCGGAATTGACCAGCTGCACTATTACCTATCGCTCTCATTCATACAGCACGGATAATGGGGTAAAAGCGGCAGGCAGAGTGAAACAAACGACACTCAAACGCCATATTCGCGTAGCCGGTACTACGGCCGGCTCAGTGACTGTGACGCTTCGGCTGAAAACATCGGAAATGGAGGCAGTTCCCTTTCTTCCTGAGGAAAAGCAGCTGCTCTCCTCCGTTGCTGAGCGTATCGGTCATGAGGCTGAACGCCTCGAGTACCTTGAAAAGCTGCGGGAACAGGAAGAGACAAGCCGCGCCACGTTGCACGCAATCGGGGATGGGGTCATAGCCGCCGATTCTGACGGCTCCGTGACGCTTCTAAACCCAATTGCCCAGCAGCTCACTGGGTGGAAACGAGAGGAGGCCCTTGGTTCTCCTCTCCAGGAGGTATTCCATATTGTTCACACCCATACGGGCGAACCGGCTGTAAACCCGTTTGAAACGGTACTGCGTACTGGAACTGTTCAAGGCCTTGCAAACCATACAACGCTCATTGCACGAGACGGGACTACGTATCAGATAGCCGACAGTGCAGCCCCTATCCATAATGCAATCGGGGAAGTTATCGGTGTTATCATCGTATTTCGCGATGTCAGCGAATCCTATCAGACTATTGAGGCCCTGAAAAAAAGCGAAGAGCGTTTTTCAAAAGCTTTCTCAACCTCCCCCTACGTTATTGCAATAACCCGACTTGCCGACGGAAAACTACTTGAGGTAAACGAGGCTTTTACCCACATGTTTGGCTATTCACGAGAAGAGGCAGTCAGCAGCTCCACACTCGACCTCAACATCTGGAAACAACCGAAGCAGCGAACGGAGTTCCGCTCACGCCTGGAACAGGGTGAAACGATCCGCGATATGGAGGTGCAGTTTCAAAGAAAAGACGGCAAGACTGTTATTGGAAAACTGAATTCACGGGTTATTGAACTTGAGCAGGTCCCCTGCATTATCACAAGCATTGACGACATTACCCAGAAGCGCGCGACCGAACGTGCCCTGAAGCGAAGCGAGAATATCCTGAAGGCTGTTATCAGCTGCTCCCCCCTTGCTATTTTCAGCATAGATGAAGAAGGATTGGTGCTTACTTGGAACAAGGCTTCTGAACGCATATTCGGCTGGAGCGCTGAGGAGGTCCTCGGCAAACCTCTGCCCATTGTTCCGGCTGACAAGAAAGATGAATTCGACCGGATTCGGGAAAAAGCCTTACACAGCAGCGGTTTTACCGGATGGGAACTGCAGCGTTTGAGAAAGGACGGAAGACTTATTGACATTCGCCTTTCAACCGCCCCGCTGCATGGTGCAGGCAGTTCAGTGACTGGGGTCATGGCTGCCGCCGAGGATATCACCGACCAGAAAAGAACTGAAAAGAAGCTTCTCCGGGAAGAGACCAACCGAAAGAAACTGGAGTTTGTCATCAACAACAGTCCCGTGGTTGTCTTTTTATGGAAACACAGTCCTCGCTGGCCAGTGGACTACGTATCAGAAAACATCAAGCAGTTCGGGTATACTCCAGAACAGTTTTATTCAAGGGACCTCACTTACACGGATATCATCCATCCTGATGATACCGAGCAGGTTACCATCGAAGTGAATCGGCGCTGCAGGTCCGCTGCTCAAGATGTTTTCTCGCAACACTACCGCATCAAGACAGCCTCCGGGCAGGTTCGCTGGGTGGAGGATCGCTCCTGGATACAGCGGGATCAGCAGGGCAATTGCATCCAGATCCAGGGGACTGTCACTGATATCACAGACCAGAAACAGGCCGAACAAGAGCGGGACGAACTCGAGAAGCAACTTACCCAGGCACAGAAAATGGAATCGATCGGCAGGCTAGCTGGCGGAGTGGCTCACGACTACAATAATATGCTCAGTGTTGTCCTCGGATATACCGAGCTAGCTCTCCAACAGGCACAGCAGGAGGGCCAGAACGAGCTCTACCGCTACCTTCTTGAGATAAACCATGCAGCTGATCGTACTTCGAAGATCACCGATCAGCTGCTGGCTTTTGCACGGAAACAGACTGTCGTCCCGAAAGTTGTTAATATCAACGAGACAATTGACCAGATATTGAAGATGCTCAGGCGCCTGATTGGAGAAGAAGTTGAACTAACCTGGCGACCGGCCACCTCACAGCTGTGGCCGGTACGTATTGATCCGGTTCAAGTCGATCAAATCCTGGCTAATCTTTGCATAAATGCCCGGGATGCCATTGCAGGGGTCGGGCGTATTACCATTGAAACTGACAATCGCGAACTTGATAAGGAATTCTGTCGTGATTACCCCGATTGTATCCCGGGGAAGTACATCATGCTTCGAGTCAGTGATACTGGGTGTGGTATGGATGAACACACCTTAGAAAACCTGTTTGAGCCCTTTTTCACCAGCAAGGAACCTGGAACTGGTACGGGGTTGGGACTTTCTTTGGTGTATGGAGTCATTAAACAAAACAATGGTCTGATTACTGTGGACAGCGAACCTGGAAAAGGAAGCACCTTTACAATCTTTCTCCCAAAAGTCGAGCATGAACAGCCACAAGTCAGCCGGGAGCAGGAAGATTCAATTCCTCCGGGTAGCGGAGAGAGTATTCTGTTAGTTGAGGACGACCGCTCGATTCGGCTTATGACTAAGCAGTTACTGACAAAACTTGGTTATGTTGTATATGATGCCGACAGCCCACAGAAGGCTATTGAAGTCGCCCAAAAACATGGAGAGGACCTCCATCTTCTTCTCACTGATGTTGTGATGCCTCAGAAAAACGGCCGTGAACTCGCTGATGAACTCACAGCTGCCTACCCGGGTTTACAGGTGCTGTTCATGTCTGGATACACTGCTGATGTGATCGCTAAACGCGGAATTGTTGATCATACCATCTCCTTCATCCACAAACCGTTTACGATCCGGGAACTTGCCGAACTAGTGCAAAAAGCGCTTAAGGCATAATCTGATGTTTTCGGTTGCCAACAGCAAGCACTTTGGTATACTGAGAGGAGACAGTACAGCGCTTCTTAGTAAGCGTACATAGGAGAAAAACCATGCTTGATCGAACGAGACAGACCGTGTTAGCAATCCTCAATGTCATTGGCCTGATAACAGCCCTTACGCTGAACGCTCTCGCCAATGCGCTGCCGCTCAATGGTCGGAATACCGGTGACATTTCTGATTCAATCCCGAATTTGTTTGTACCAGCTGGCCTTACCTTCTCCATCTGGGGTTTGATTTATGCCCTTCTGGTGATAATGATCATCTACCAAATCAGAACGTTAGTCCGTGGTGACAATCCTAACCCTGCCATCGAGCGTCTTGGTATCTGGTTTTTTATCTCCTGCCTGGCAAATGCAGCCTGGATTATTGCCTGGCACTGGAGCTTTCTTATCGTCTCCCTGATTATCATGCTGGTACTGCTTGGCTCTCTTATAACGATGCATACAAGAATCAGAAAAGAATTCTTCGATCATGAAATCACCCCTGCTTTCAAAGTAGCAGTTTCCCTGCCTATCAGTATCTACCTTGGTTGGATCACGGTGGCAACTATTGCCAATATTACCGCCGTACTGGTTGTATTTGACTGGAACCGTTTCGGCCTTTCCGAACCTTTCTGGACTGTTGTTGTCATAGGAGCTGCTGTTATCGTAAATCTGCTTGCCGTGATCATGAAAGGTGATATCTGGTTTGCTCTCGTAGGAATCTGGGCACTGCTGGGAATCTACCTTAAGCGGACTTCTGCAGATGTGGAGCCTATCCAGTCTGTCATCATTGCAGCTCTTATCGGCATTGTAATTCTTACAGCTGCAATCATTGCCCGAATCATCATACGTCACAGAACCCTGACTTCAAACAGCTCGAAATGACGCTGTTTCGACACAACGGCTGCTGTATAGCCAACCCCCTGTGTCCAGAGTAACAGCTTCTCTGTTGTCTTTTTTGTAGAGATTGTCTCCCTGGAGCGTAGTACAGCTGTTTTTTGGCTGTGAGAAAGGAAGGCAGGCCTCTTCCTACCTCCTGCTGTTGCTTTCCTTATACTGATACAATCTCCACCAGGGCACCCGGGGGTGAGCGTGGTGTTCATAGTGATACCCG
>JBNJDX010000070.1:0-9495 GCA_051745285.1 Spirochaetota bacterium | reverse complement strand
ACTCCGCCGTTGGAGGTAAACATATTTGTCCAGATAATACCGGTAGAGACAAAGGAGATGGCCAGGGGAAAGAAGATTATAGACTTAAAGATATTACCGCCTTTAATCTCCCGGATGAATATTGCAATCAGCAGTCCCCCCAGCACCGGCAGCAGCAGGGTCGCAACAACCCAGATGACGGTGTTTCGAAAGGAGACAAAGAAGTTGGAGTCATTCAGTAACTCGATATAATTGTCCAGCCCTATCCACTGGGGTGCTCCGATGGCATCCCAGGAGGTAAAGCTGTAGTAGAGATTCTGCACCATTGGAATCAAGAGCAGAACAACTACCAATAGAAGCGCAGGCAAAACACACACATAGCCGGCCCACAGATATTTTGCTTTTTCTCTCATATACTCCCCATTACCCAAAGACAGCAGGCTGCGCCCTGTTACCGGCACAGCCTGCCTGAATGCTTCTAATTAGTTATTATCCCAGTATTTGGCAGCAACTCTGTCAAGTTCTTTCACCACTTCATCAAGAGTTGACGGATCAATCATGAATTTTGCAAACTGGTCAACTGCTGCCTCACAGATCGGAGTAGGAGTAGCTTCCCAGTATCTGTTGAGCACATTGTAGTTTTCCTGGTTGATCGTGGAAGCAATTTTCGTTTTAACCGGCGGCAGAAAATCAGTGCCGGACTGGCTGTTAGACGGATAGAAGGTCAGATACTCAGCAAAAATCTCGTTTCCTTCCGGGCTCATCCAGTAATCGGCGATTGCCATGGCTCCTTCAAGATTCTTTGTGTTTTTGCTGATCAGCAGTGGGCTGATCTCTGTTATGACGTTCTTACCGGCTTCAGGGTTGTGTGAGGGAAGAATAAAGGCTCCGATATTCTCCTCAGGCACTCCGTTTGAAGTCAGTGTATCCATATACCAGGTGCCAAACGGCGCCATGGCAACTTTGCCCTGGTTGAAATCACGTGCTCCGCCTGCCCATACATCGGTTCCGGGCTCGGTGAAGTACCCTTTATCAATCATTTCGCCCCACAGTTCAAACGCGGCAACAACTTCAGGGTCTGAGTATTTTGCATCACCCTCACACAGGTCAACATAGAGCTGTGGATCCTGACCAATAATCATCTCCTCAAACATGATGAAAGTCGGCCAGCGTCCTTCTACGGTGGTCAGCAACGGGGTAACATCATTTTCAACTAAGGTATCACAGACATTGATGAATTCATCCCAGGTCTCGGGCTCCTCAAGGCCAAGCTCAGAGAAGGTCTCCTTGTTGTACCAGATCGGCCAGTATTCAACAGAATAGGGAAATCCGTACTGGACATCGTCAAAGGTAAAAGCATCGACAAGACCCTGGGGAAATTCACCCTCATGGGCATCCCACAGAGAAGATGTGTCGGCGAGTACATCATTATCGATCATGTCCTTCATCCGGTAGGTTGACCACCAGGTAAACAGGCCGGGGGCCTCTTCTGTCAGCATGGAAGAGCGTACCTGAGCCATGTAGGCATCGGTAGAGGGATAGGATGTCGGATCAAGGGCATACCCTGTCTCTTCCTCGACCACTTCAGCCATCTGCTCAAAATACGGCTGATAATTCGGGGAGCCTGATTTGTCGTGCATCAGCACTACAGGTTCGTCCCCCTTCTCCTGCCCTCCCTGGGCAAAGGCTGCAGGGATAATAAGGGCTGTGAGTAGCAACACAGCAAGCACCTTTTTTACGTTCATGAACATTCCTCCTTTTGGTATACATTCTCCGTGCCGGCACACGTGCCGCATGTTCTTGCACGCAGAACACTAAAAACTAGTTCTAGTGTACCCGACTTATATGAGCTGGCAAGGATTAATTTAAGTTAATTTACTCAAAAATTTGTTACTTTTTAATTTAACAGGACAAAAATAGTACAGTTTTCACAAAATAATTCACAAAATGACTGGTGGAAATCACAAATATATACCATATAGCATAAAATTTTCATGTTTACAGGTTAAACGTATTCGGGTATTATTTTATTTAATTTTAACTGTTAATTCACAAGGAGGCGACATACATGTCTCAAGAAAAGAAGAAGGTAACCCTCCATGATATTGCCGCTGAATGTGATGTTTCGGTTGCAACGGTCTCTATGGCTCTCTCGGGCAAAGGAAAGATTTCCCAGGAACTGCGAAACACGATCAAAGAGACGGCCACCGCCCTCGGATACACCCGGAGAATTCCAAACGGCAACACCAGCGGGCGGGCCGTTGTCATTCTCTCCTACGTCAATCACGATTGGGCTTATATCCAGGATTTCATCACCCCGATCTTTGTGCAGATCGAGATGAAGCTTACCAAAAACAACCTCTACCCAGTCATTATTCCGATCACAAATGTGACGACGAACAGGGAAGTTCGTGAGGCTATTCACAGTTGCAGGGCGATCAGCGTAATATCGATTCACTACACAAACGAGACGCTCTTTCGCGAAATTGAGTATGAGGGGATCCCGATTACCATCATCAACAACAGCGCTCTGCGTGAACAGTTCTACTCAATCTGTATCGATGATTATCAGGGAGCCTATGACGGGGCAAAATATCTCATTGATCTCAATCACCGTCATCTGCTCTTTATGGATTACTGGAGGGAGAAAGAACAGCTTGATGTCTACATCGACCGCTTTATCGGTTTCAAGAAGGCGATTGACGAGTACCACATTCCGTTTGAGTCAGCTCAGCGGATCACCTTCGATATCGAGGATCAGTCTGAAATCGGTTCCGGGCTCATGAACACCCTGCGGCTCTATCCAAAGACGACTGCCATCTTTGCCCATGATGACCGGCTGGCAATCAGGCTCTATGTGGAACTGCTGCAAAACGGCTATCGTGTTCCCGAGGACATTTCGCTCATCGCCCCGGGAGACACGCTTGACTACTCACTGCCCTACATACCAAAAATCACCACGTTAAAGATTGATACGAATCTGCTCGGGTCTCTCTCTGCTGACAGCATCCTGCAGCGTATCGAGAATACCGCGCATATCAACACCTCCTCATTGCGGGTTACACAGCAGCTTGTGCGCCGGGAGTCATGTCGGAGGATTGACGCTTCTACTGCAGCTCTCTGAGCGCCTCCACCATGACGAGGAAATGCTCGGGAGGAACATAATCAGCGATCTGATTGCCGGAACCCAGAGCAATACCTGCAGTCAAGGTACCTGTATGGTGCTCCCGCAGGAAGGAGAGTTCTCGCAGGACCTCTCCCACATAGCTTCTAATCCCCGCCTCGTCCTCACTACAGAGGATGTTCATATCGATGCCGCCAAACAATCCGATACGCTCCCCATAGCGCTCTACCCAATCTGTGAAGGGAGCAATGGAATCCTCGTTTGAGTGTTTGGCATCTATCTTTGTCTGCTCAATAATCTGATCCATCACAGAAAAGATGGCTCCGCAGCTGTGCAGCAGAAAGGGTTTGTCATACCTGTGCACCAGATCAACAATGCCTTGATACTGAGGGAGAATGTAATCGGTTACCGTGGAGGGTTTGAGCAGCAGCGAGGTGTTGAAGCCCAGATCATCCCCAAAACGACAGAGGCAGTAGATATCACCATATTCCTGGAGGAACCGCTCCCAGATGACTCGCATCACATCAGCTACCCGTTTCCAGAGGGCAGCAAAGACTGCAGGTTGGTCAACTTCAAGATAGGCAAGGTCTGTCAACGGAACAAAGTCCTGTATAAGCTCAAAGAGGCCGTTTCCCACTCCTCCGACTGCTTTCATGCCCGGTGGGAGGGCTTCCCGCAGCGCTTCAAATGACAGACGAAAACGCTGGAAGTAGCGCTCAGGCAGCTCATCCCAGGGATAGGAGTCGAGATCCTGTTTGCTGGTAATCAGCGGGCCGGATTGCCCCATAAGCCCCTTACCGCCCTGAACAAGCTCGGTGATGCAACCCTCGAAGGCAAAGGTGTCATAACCGATTTCAGAAAGCCTGCTTGCTGCCAGGCGGAATCCCTCTCTCCTGTCTTCAAACGTCCCGCCAGTCATACCGGTAATATCGGCACCTGTTATCGCATCGAGCACCGGTAGACTCACATTGTGTTCGTAGAGGGGAAATTGGTTGTTACCCCTCCGCTGCGCTGCACGCACGATCCGGGAAAAATCGCTTTGATACTTGTCCATAACCAGCCTCCTGGTAGTATGATAGTCCGAATTATATAGCTCAGATAGCAAAAAAAGTGGTAATACTAGTATAATCGTATTAGGATATGGGTATGGCTATTAAGTTTGAGGAACGCGGACTCTCCCGCGAGTGGCCGGGAAAGGTCTTTTGTAAACAGGAAGCAGACGGAGAGACAGTGCGTCTGCACTACCACAGCTCGCTCGAAATTAATATCCTCTGCAACCTTCGCGGTATGGTAACCCTGGGAGAGTATTCGTTTGATCTCTCCGGCAAGCAATCAATTATCATCCCTCCTGGAGAGCTCCACTCCTACGCGATAGACCCGAGTCCGGGGGGGTATGTGTTTGTCTGTCAGTTGTCAGCTCCTCTGTTAGAGCCTCTTGTGCAGGGAGAGGCCCTGCTGGCTCTCTATCCCCGCCTCAACTGCAGCAGCAAACCATTGACCGAAATCCAGGAGCTCATCACAGAGAAACAGCGGCTTCTCACCCCGGTTGAGACGGCTAGGATATTGTTTACCCTGCTTGATACTCTTTCCGCTGAGAGTTCCGGACGGATCCTTCCACATAGCACAGGAGGCAGGCTAGGCGGGCTCAAGCAGGTTATCGACTATGTTGAGCACCACTACGGGGAGCGAATCACCCTGTCAGAGGCTGCGGACATTGCCGGGCGCTCACGCTCTGCCTTTGCCGAGCACTTCGCCGCCCTGACCGGGACGACCTTTCACAGATTTCTGCTGCAAGTGCGTCTTGAATACAGCTGTATCCATCTCTCTCGTGGGCAGACGGTAACAGAAGTCGCTCACAACTGCGGTTTTACGGATGCCTCGCACTTTATCAGATGCTTTAAGGCCTGCTACCGGCAGACGCCGCTGGCTTTTGTGAAAGCTGTTCTCTAGTCGAGAATGCGGTTCTCGGGTGTTGTTCCGGTCTCTATCATCTGCAGGAGCATGTGAGCTGCCTCCTCCCCCATCTGCTCCTGGGGCTGCGGGATATCCCGGATACCGGCATCCAGCCACTGGGTAGTAGTGCCGAAGCGCAGGATAGTCACATCCCTTCCAGGGACAAAGCCCAGCTGACGGAAGATCCAGGCAGCCTTGTCTGCCAGCCCGCTGGTTGTGGAGAAGACAGCCAGTTCGGAGAGCCTGCCTTGCTGTCTCATTTCTTCAGTGATCTGTGTCAGGGCATCAAAGAGATCGTTAGAATTCGGATCACAGCGTTTTAGCCTGATAACCTCGGGCTGGAGACCATTTTGTTTCACCGCTTCAGTATAGCCACGTATCCGCTCATCGATGGTAATGATATCCAGATCGAGGGTGATGCAGACAATGCGGGTAATATGGTTGTGCAGGAGACTGCTCACTCCGGTATGGGCATGCTCATAATCTTTCCCGATGACCATCGGGGCTGTAAAGCCCGGGAGATATCTGTCAACGAGCACCATGGGAATACCCTGCTTCTGTATCTGCTCAAGGTGGCTGTAATCAAACTGCTGCCAGCGAAAGGGAGCGGTAAACACCAGGAGAAACCCGTCAACGCCCCGATAGAGGTACTGCTCGACGAGTCGTTTTTCCAATTGATTGTCAAAACGGGTGGTGCTGAGCATCATGGTATACCCGCGCCGGTAGATAACAGACTCGATGCCCCGGACAACACGGCCCATGAAGTTCTCAAAGACATCGGGAAAAATTGCCCCGACCACACCGGTCTTTCCGCGGTTGAGGGCGGTAGCGTGGTAGTTCGGCTGAAAGTTATACTCTCTTGCGAGCCGTTTTACCCGCTGTTGCGTCTCTCGGGCGATCCGATAGGCATCGCCTTTGCCCTGCAGCACCAGGGAAACTGTTGTGCGGGAGAGTCCGATCAGCTGGGCAAACTGCTGCATTGTCAGTTTTTTTGCGGCCATGCTTCATAGTATAGCTTGCGAGATATCGTGACAAGTGTTATGCTTTACCTGTCGCTAAACTAGGTTAGCTAAAGGAGAGAACTATGAAAAGAAGCCAGTTGAATGCCATCTTGAAGGAAGCTGATGCCTTTTTTGCCAGCCATTCCTTTCACCTGCCACCCTGGGCAGACTGGGACAAAAAAACGTGGCTGGAAATGAAAGATGCAGCCTCAAACATATTTGAAACGATGCTTGGATGGGACATCACCGACTTCGGTAGCGGTGATTTCTACAACAAGGGGCTGGTCCTCGTAACGCTTCGTAACGGCGTACCTGGGAAAGAGGATAAGCCCTATGCTGAGAAGATCATGCTGGTACGGGAGGGGCAGGAGACTCCCCTCCACTTCCACTGGAACAAGACTGAAGATATCATTAACCGGGGCGGCGGCAGGTTGTCCTTTGAATTTTTCGCCAGCGGGGAGGACGGCTCACTGCTTGAGGACCCAATCACCCTGCTGCAGGACGGCATCAAAAGAACTGTCGGCGCGGGCGAGACTATCACCATAGACCCGGGCATGAGTCTTACCCTCCCGAAGGGCGTCTATCACCGGTTCTATGCTGAACCCGGTGGAGGTCATGTAATGACTGGTGAGGTAAGCATGGTCAATGATGATGAGAAGGACAACCGGTTCTATGAGGAAATTGGACGCTTCCCGGAGATTGAAGAGGACGAGCCTCCCTACCGGTATCTCGTCTCTGATTATAAAGCCCTCCTTGAAGGTCGGCTGTAACCGGAGCAGACATGAACAAAGATAAAACAATCACTATCAACGCTACCGGCTGCTGCCTGGTAGATTACCTGTACACCGGTATGGATTTTACCAGCAGCGAGTTTGCAACCTATGCCTCCAGAGGCGGCATCACCCCGGGGAAGCTCGTCTTCTCCGAGGATGTAGCCCAATCGAGCGGGGTTGATTTCCCCACCATAGAGCGTGAGCTCCTCGGGAGCAAAGCTCCCGATACGGTCAATCTGGGAGGGCCGGCAGTGGTAGCCCTGATGAATAGCTCCCAGCTGCTCTCCGGACGCCCAGAAGAGGTAGCAACAGCGTTTTGGACCGTTGCAGGCACTGATGATGCCGGCAGACGTCTGCGCTCATTTTTAGCTGCCTCCCCCATTACGCAGGTCAACATCAAACAGGGCACGCTGCCTACTCCAAACACTGTAGTACTCTCGGACCCGGCTTATAACACCTACGGGGAACGTGCCTTTATTAACACCATTGGAGCAGCTGCACAGCTGCACAGCGAGGACCTTCCGGAAACCTTTTTTGATGCTGATATTGCGTTCTTCGGGGGCACTGCCCTCGTACCGGATATCCATGATCATCTCACCACACTGCTCCAAAAAGCAAAAGCACACGGCTGTTTCACGGTGGTGGGGACAGTCTATGATTTTCGCAACGAGAAACTCCATCCTGGCGAGCCCTGGCCGCTTGGTGAGGGAGATAGTTATCAGTATATCGATCTGCTGATTGTCGATGAGGAGGAGGCCCTCCGGCTCACCGGTACAAAAACCCTTGATGCAGCCGCTGAGGACCTGATACGCAATCGAACAGGAGCCTTTATCATCACAAAAGGAGCCAAGTCGGTATGGGCTTATGCCGGGGGGAAGCCATGGAGACCTTTTACCGGTAAGCTGCCAGTGTGTGACTCCATAACCGATGAGCTGATAGCTCACCCGGAGAAGAAGGGAGATACCACCGGCTGCGGGGATAACTATGTTGGCGGGGTTATGGCCGATATTGCCTGTCAGCTCCGGGATGGTGATGACCTTGATATTGTACGAGCCCATATGGTCGGATCAGTCTCCGGCGGGTATGCCTGTTTTTATGCCGGGGGGGCTTTCTTTGAACGCCAGTCCGGAGAAAAGCTGCAGGGTATGCTGCCCTATATGAACATTCACAGCAGGGAACTTGGTATCGAGCTTCCCGAGTGCTGGGCAAAGGAGAGCTAAATGACCACAGAAAACAGCAGTAAGCTGGTGCAGTTTGGGGCGGGAAATATCGGGCGCTCTTTTATCGGGCAGCTCTTTTCCCATGCCGGCTTTGAGGTTGTCTTTGTTGACGTTGACAGCCGGCTTGTCGAGCAGCTCAACGCAGCCGGGGGTTATACTCTGGTGATAAAGGGACCAGAGGGAGATCGAGAGGAGTATATCGGGGGAGTACGTGCTGTTAACGGAACAGATCAGGAGGCTGTTGCCTCTGTTGTATCAGAAGCTGATTATATTGCCACCTCGGTGGGAAGTTCCGCCCTCCCCCATATCTATAAGGTTCTAGCCGCCGGCATCCAGCGAAGAGACAGACCCGTTGATATCATCATTGCCGAGAATATGCGAGACGGCGCCCGTATTGTAGCCGAAGGTTTGCGCCCCTGTCTGCCGGCTGATTTCCCCCTCACAGAGCGGGTCGGGCTGGTAGAGACGAGTATCGGCAAGATGGTGCCGATTATGAGCGAAAAAGACAAACGGGATGATCCTCTCCGGGTATTTGCCGAACCCTACAATACCCTCATTGTTGATCGGTGCGGTTTTGTCGGAGAGATACCACCCCTTCCCGGCCTGAAGGCAGTCGATCACATTGATGCCTATGTGGATCGAAAGCTGTTTGTTCACAACCTCGGGCATGCAGCCGCGGCTTATCTCGGGTACGCCTCTGAGAGTACCCTCCGGTATATCTGGCAGGTGTTGGAAGACTCACAGCGGTTTTATCACGTACGGCGGGCAATGCAGCAGGGGGCGGCAGTCGTTCGTGCGACCCATCCGGGCATTTTCACAGAACAAGAGACTGAGTTGCACATTGATGATCTGCTTGCACGCTTTCGCAACAAGGCTCTGGGGGACACCGTCTACCGAGTCGGTCGTGATCTGATGAGAAAACTGGGCAGGGAAGATCGGATTGTCGGGGCCATGCTGCTAGCAGCAGAACATGGACTGCCCTTTGATGCGATTGCCGATGCCTACTGCGCCGCCTTAGTGTTTACCGCCACCAATGAAACGGGAGAGCTAGATAAGCGCGATGCACAGTTTCACCGCCTGCTTGCAAAGCAGGGCCCTGAGGGTGTACTGCGAGAGGTTTCAGGCCTGGGAGATGCTCAATACGATCAGGAAGTATTCGAGGCAGTGCAAAAAGCCTGCTCACAGGTAGCGAACAAAGGAGATGTGATATGAAAACCCAAGCCGTGCGGATGTATGCAAAAGAGGATCTGCGCCTGGAGGAGTTTGAACTACCGCAGATTGCAGAAGATGAAATTCTGGCAAAAATCATAACAAACAGCATCTGCATGTCGAGCTGGAAGGCGGCTATGCAGGGGGCAGACCACAAGCGGGTACCCTCTGACATTGCGCAGCATCCTGTCATCCTCGGACACGAATTCTGCGGTGAAATCCTCCAGGTCGGCTCA
>JBNJDX010000069.1:0-9604 GCA_051745285.1 Spirochaetota bacterium | reverse complement strand
TTCCCGGGCTGTCTTTTGTTTGGCCTTCATCCGCCTCTGCAAGTCAAGAACAAAATTATTCTCTTCAGGTGTTCCGTGTATGATCTGATACTCATAATCCCTGTCATGAGAGGTTCCGTTAAGGCCATACCCAACTTTGGCGGTAACGGCAAATTCCTTTTCCGCATCTCTGCATCGCATCTGGTCAAGTTCGGTTGCTGCTTCAATCCAGTTTTCGATCATGTTTTTCACATCAGCAATTGTCAGGTCTTCGAACTGTTTGTGTTTCTTTTTGCAGATTTGGTTTATAACCCAGGCCAGCTCATATTCCCGAAAGTGTTCATAGGTATGCTCCATACGCTGGTTTATTTCCTGAAGTGAGGCGACACTGCCTGTTTCAATATCATGAATTAACCGGTCAATAACCTCCTTGGGAACTATCAAACCACTTATATCAAGCCAGCGCCCTACACCAACCTTGGTTCGAGGTTTAATGGCTTCCAACACCGCTTGCTCAGTTGAAAGATCGGCAGCCCGCAGGTGGTTGACCACAATATTGCCCAGATAACGGCGCAGAGCAAGTTCGTAAATTTCCAACCCCCGCTCCAGAGCGGACTTGCTCAGCCGTACTCCATTATAGAAATAATGGATGGAGGAGTGTCCGGCCTGATCACGTATCTCATGCAGCTTCTTCTGTCCTTCAATAATGTGTTCAACCGTGAAGGGTGTAAGCAGATTGTAGATAATTAAATCATCTTTAACTGAGGTCTTACGCTTGTCCCGCTGCGGCCACTTTCGAGCATCACGGAGGGTTCCTACACTTCGGAGACTCACCCCCGGAATCAAGAGACTCTCTCCCTCATGCTCAATTAAATAAGAAAAGGGCAGCTCAGATGTATCCGAATTATTATAGTGACGCCCCATAACCACCGTGAACGCACCGACATGCATGGGAAACAGCATATAAGAATCAGAGGCTGTCTTCGAACCCCTCTCCAGGACACCCTGGTGATTGGGCCCCAGCTTGTACATATGATTGCTTTGATTCGAACCGCTGCCCGCATTGAGAAAAGAGACTAACGCGGCAATCAGCAGCGTAGATTTATGGTGTGTGACAGTAAAGGGACCGGCAAAGAGTGAGCAGGCCTCTCCGTGGTGACCAGCACAGTTGGCAAAAAAGAGTGAATTCTCCGCCGAATACTGCTTGGACAATTCGGTTCCCTGCCCGATATAGCACTTCTCCGCTATGACACCATCGGTAACCTTCGAACCCTCAGCAAAAATGCAGTCCTCAGCAACAACATCAAGACCAACAAGGGCGGGGTCCTCCCTGCAGCTGTTGATCGTGCAGTTCTTCAGTTTTACCACTCCCTCAACCTGGGCCCAGGGGCCAATACGGACATCCATGATCGGTCCGCACCCCAGGAGTCTCGCATAGGTTCCAATCTCCCCCATATCAGATGAAACACTGTCAACGTATGTATCGATGAAATCCTGCATCCGTTCAATCATTTTCGGCCGATAGCGATACACGGCCATGAGATAAGCATTCTGTGAGGTGAGACGGTCAAAAATCGGGACCTCGCGTCCGCCGCTTTCATTAATGACTGCAGCTTCAACACCGTTACCAAAAGCGCTGACTCCGTTGACGATAAGAGAATGCACCTCGTAGAGCACCGCGTAATCCTGAATAACGTAGTTGGCGATATAACGGTCAATGTTCCGGATGAGTACATCATCACCGACGGTCACGTTGTGCAGGACAGCATCGTATATCCCAGTCTTCAGCGTGATATCACCAGCGAGAGTTACTGTTCCCTCTGTCCTGCCTATGTAGATAGCCCCTGAAAAGGACGAACGCTGCACTCTGCTCGCATCAAAGCCCTCGGAGACTTTCACCTTGTCCCAGGATTCCGACTGGCATCCTGAACGCTCCATGACCACAATCTCTTCTCGAGTGAGCTCCCGATACATACGCTGCATGCCCCCTTATTAATTACAGTTCATCATCTCCGTAAACCACACTGGAGATAATTAAGGAGTATAGCATACGAGCGTACGTTCTCAAATAACCATTACAGCGGACGGGAGCCCGGAAGCCCCCGTCATAAAAGCCTGTGGTGTTAGAATTGTCTAGAGGGCAGACAAGCTATGGTTTGAGTACTCTTTCCCAGTGGGACTACTTCCGGTTCATCATGTGTTACAAACCGTACAACTTTCGCCTTATCTGCGCTGATCTCCTGCGAGCTCCAGTAAGAAGAATGATTGGGAAGCCCTTCAAGTGGCGTACCGGCCGACTTCTCTCGTAGTTGATTAAACAGGGCCTCAAGCTCCCCTCCAGAGGGAAGGAACCAGTCACTTCTCCCATTGATAACTGCCTCGTTACAGATTTCAGCTGCGGTGCCTGCCTCATCTAACTCGCAGAGCAGTTCAGTGAGAAAGATTCCCTGCCCGATACCATCCAGGATGGCTCCAGCCAGTTCACCATAAGAACCCCACGGGGCTGTGGGCACGACTCCGTCATCCCAGCCGTAAGGAGCTGATTCCAGATACCGCCAGCCTGATGCAAGATAATCAATACCCGCCTGCTCATAATAGATGTATCCTCCGGCAGGACCTTCCTGACTGAGAGAATAGACCGGCCTGCCCTCGACGATGGCACTCTGGCTGCCGTCAAAGGCCAGACGGGTCATCCCGTAGCAATAGGACGGCCCTTCTTCTCCATTACGATCCTCAGCCAGAATAAAGATCTCTTCGCAAGGAGAGACAGCCGTCACCCCACGCCAGCACGAACGAGCCTCATCGTAGCTGAGCGTGAGTTCAATGTAATCGCCACGCTCGTCCTTCAGCCGAATCAGCTGCCCAGCACTGCTTTTGCAGTAGAACTCTGCGGTCATGAGAACTTCATTCGGAACTGTTCCAGCCCTGCTTCCAACGGTCCTCATACCAGCCGGATGCAGCACCTCAACGGTAAGTTCCTGTGGCTCTCCCATCTCATCTGCCTGAGCACATCCAGTTACAACCATGCAGCTGATAAGCACACTCACTATCAACAGCACACCTGCGGGGTTTATACTTTTTTTGATTGGTTTCAGCGGTCTGCGACTGCTTTTCATACTACCCCCCGGTAACATCATTTTGTCACTGCTGCAGACGAGGGGTTAACCCGTAAAACTTACACAAATTTACAATTACTCTGTCTAATGACTAGAATAGTCTGTAATATATGGGTTTGCAAGAAAAATTTCATCTTTTTTATGAGCCTGACAGGGCGCGTATGTGATAGAAGGCTCAGGAGGGACCGGACAGTTGCCTGCAGTGCTCTACCGGGTATGGAGACAAGTATCCCCTAGCGTATGTATCAGGTATCTTGTACCTCAGGAGCCGCCCAAAACAGACTCGGATCACTTATGACATACCGGGTAAACACACTGTCTCGAAAGCGATACTCCTGCTGGAGATCTGCCTTGTTCTCCGGTAACTCGTTTTGGGGAACGAGCATGATGCTGTATCGACTGCCTTGTGAACCCTCATAGTCATAGGCTGCTCTCATAGGAGTAATAAAGACGTAGAGATTTTTCATCATGTAATAGTCGAAATAAAATGAGCTCTCAAGCGGCTTATCCATGAGCACGGCATCTTCATTAAGACAGAAACTCTCTCCACGTATGAGCCCCTCGCGTACCTGTGCGATGCTCATGAGCTTTCCCTGTTCATCTCTCACATACGCATTAAATGAGGGATCAGCCCAAATCCACTTCCCCAGTTGCTGTGACCAAACAGACACGATCACATGGCTGTCAGAGTCCTCTTTATCCAGTGGGATGCAGCTGACCATTCTCGCCGGAAACCCTGCTGCAAGGTAGAGCTCCTGTAATATGACTGCCTTCATTCGGCAGTTGACCCCCTGCTGGTTTTCTTCGGCATGAGCGAGTATGTTCAAGGTGTTGAGAGAACCCTCGGGCCAGGCAGCTGATCCATCCCAAAGGACAAGTTCATGGACATACCCAATCATATCGAGGATCAGTTCTATCTCCGAAAGATGGTCCCGAGAGCGCAGATAGGTATCAAACGCGAGAGCCTCCCGGAGCTCCCCCAAGTCCGCATGACCTGGCTGCTGGTAGGAGTACTCAATGTTTGCTGCTAAGTGTGCCGTGTATTCCGGGTCATACACTGCTCCCCGTTTAAGCTTCCGTTTGTAGAGGTACTCGTCACTGCAGCCGACCGAAGTAGCAATCACTATCAGCAAGGCGGCAGCCAGGAATGAATGTCTATTCATACAGGCTAATCTATCAGAAACAGATAACCTTCGCAATCATCTTCTTTGAATGTAGAACATTACCTTCGACCAATTCCTCCCAGCAGACCTCTGGGGTGAACACACCATATTCCCAGCAGGAGGGCAGAACAGTCATACATGCTGAAGAGATCCCTGAAAGATCACGGAAAAACTCCCAATAGAGCCAACCAGGGATATACATCAGTTGTGCTGACGGCCCCCTTGCCTGCTGTGAGATAGCCCAACCACATCCGTGCCGGCGATCCAGTCATGCAGAGCCCGATGACGGTGAGAGAATAGCATTGGTAACCAGCCCAGCCCAAAGACTGACCAGCTTAACAGAAGAGCAAAACAGCGCAGCAGGCTTCGCAGGAATGACAAACGTGTCCCTGAAGATGCCGCCACCTCTATAGAGACTAGTCGGCCTCCGAGAGTCCCCAATCTGGTTGACCAGCCGACAGACAGGTACAGCCATCGGAGGAGCAGCCACCCTGCTAGCACAATCTTACTCCACCCGAGAAGAAACACACCGCTGTGCTCCCCGGTCAGCCCAACTATAAACCACCACCAGACAGGCGTCATCAGCAGCACACAGAAGACAAAGTCTATCCAGAACGCCAGTGTTCGCGTAAAAAACCCGGCATACTGACTTCCAGACCGCTGTTCACCCTGGCTCATACTCCCCCCTGTCTCAGCCTACCTCCGGTTCCCTGAATTGGCAAGCAGAAGATATCTCCGCACGTTCAGCACCCTGAGGCTTGCCTCCTCTACAGGCAATAGGGTCACAGTCTCCCTTCAGTATACCTGCTCAAGGGCTTTCAGAACATCTGCCCTCTCCAGCGCAAATCCGTCAAGGGAGGCTGAGACAGCAGAGTAGACTTCCTCCTGCGGGTGAAAGCGTGCCCGAAGCACAATAGGGATTTCGCTTGTAAACGGGCCCCCGGTAGCGACTACATCAATAGCAATTGATACCTCGTCAACCGTAGAATCACCAGAGAGACTGCTCTCCTGCAGACATGAACCACTATAGGTAATGTTGCTGTCAGCTGCCTGACACGCTGTGAAAACCACTCCGAACGTGAATCCACCTCCGGGACCGATTGCTGTCTCCAGCTGTGCACCATCAACACTTGCAGGGTGCTCTGCAGTTTTTTCAAGCAAACCCTGCAGATCAATCATCACGGTCACAAGATCACGAGCATCGGGTTCATAGGTTCCAGTTTCCTCAGGCTTTTCGTACCAGTCGCCTGTGCCGGTGTACGTGCAGCCCGGGAGCAGCAGCATCATTATCAGAAGGCAGCACCATTTCATGAGAAATTACCTCCTTACAGGTCCGGAAGGAGCGACTTGCTGCTCCCATCCTTGGTACGGGGACGGGGAAGAAATCCAAACCGGCTTCCCGTCAGGGCTTCTGTCGGAAAATCAGCCCCGTCAACCGTACAGGTAGAAATCTGGTACCGTATTTTAGCCGCCACTTCGTAGAAGACCATCATTTCAATGTTCACGTGAAGCGGGTCAGCAGAATCAGCTCGCACCCTCAAATCAATTCCGTGAAACAATGAGTTATCGTGCTCCTTGAGAAGATAGGTGCCAGTCACTGTGGTATGCTCATCAAGGGCATACCCGTCATACGTGCAGTTAAATAAACCGGTTTTCGGATCTGCTGAGACCAGAACCCCCTCAGGAGGTACAGGCTTTTCTGCTTCCCCTCTGTAGTCACCGTATACCTTCCAAACCAGTTCCGAACTTGCATGGGCACTCTTATTGACCAGAAATGTCAGGCGATCGACAAGATAGTGCTGTTCACCTCCTGATATTCCAATCAGTAACCGCCCGACAGTGCAGGAGGCAAAGACAGCCGTCAGTGCTCCGGCTAGCAGGGCTGCCCCCACTAACAGAATATAGCGCATATATGGCTCCGCTTGTATGGATTTTACTTTTATGAATTGGTGGGTGATACACCAATTATAATTACATAATTTTACTTACGCAACTTTTTTATTGAGTTTTTACTCATCTTAATAAGGGTAAACGTGGAAGAGTTCAATTAACTCCGATATTGTGAAGGTATGTCACGTTCGTCCATGAGATGCTCGAAGCGTTCAGGCATCTTGATAGTAAGCAGCAGCCCAACTAAGGAAAGGCCACTCATAGCCGTTACCCCGATCCGTAATGAGCCGGTGAGATCATTGATGCCTGAGAGCAGTACCGGTCCGAGAGCACTTCCAATAACGAGGGTTGAGGTCATCAGCCCGTTGATACTTCCAAGGTGCAGCCTCCCAAACAACTTTGGCATAATAGCCGTCTGCATCGGCCCCATCATACCGCTGGAGAACCCGAGACCGACAATGGTCAGCACATACCCTACCGGAGTCTCCAAAAAGGAGACAGAAACATAGGCGAGAATTTGCGAGGCCGCCATGAAATAGACAAACCAGCGAGTGTGCAGACGATCGGTCAGTATAGCTGCAATAAACCCGAGGGGAACTCCGATAAAGGCAACCGGGATAAAAATCGCAACAGACTCAGCCAACGTAAGCCCTGCCTGCTGACCGATCTCCTGAATATGAAACGTCAACCCGGTATTCACCAGAGAGTGTGTAGTCGCTGTGAGCACAACAGCCCAGAAGGAACGTGTCCGCACAGCATGCTCCCGGCGGATGCCATACATGGCAGAACGTTTTATGGCAGCCTTGACTTCATCAGTGGCAGTGCCTTCATCCTCTCCGTCCACTGACAGTCCGCATTCCTCCGGGGAATCACGGAAAAACAGGTAGGCAAGGCTCCCCATACCACCGGCGGTTATGACTGCTAACAGTCGCCAGGCATGATTCCATTCAAGAGCGCCCACAAGAGCTGCCATGAAAGCAGGTGTCACGGAAAAAGCGACGCTGTTAACGATGCCGAGAAAGGCCATTGCCCTTCCCCGCTTGCGGTCAAACCACTTCCCAATCATCGTGTTGGAGATGACCGGAAGCAGCCCCTGCCCAAAAAAACGCAGACTGAATACACCGATAACTAACAGAACGAGATAGAACGGTGTCGTTGGAATGAAAGTAAGAGTATTTACTATCTGGTCGATAAAACTCAACCAGAATAACGAAAACCCGAGCATTCCTGCAGCAAGCATCATCATTCGGCGGCTGCCCCAGGAGTCAATCAGCTTCCCCATATACGGGAGAATAAAACCGCTAATAACTGTCCCTGTCATGTAGATAATGGAGAGCAGGGTGCGTGAGAACCCGGTTATCCCGAGCAGTGGTTCGGTAAAGGCGCTAAACCCGGCTGTCTGCCCGGGCATGCTCATAAGAATACCTATTACTGCCACGGAGATAAGAAACCATCCGTAGTAAAAGGGAAATTTTCGCGGATCAATCGGTTTATATGGAGATAATTTCATGCCTGCCTCTTCGTGTAAAATACGCGCAAAACACCCTGGATTTTCGCATAGATGCCCGGTTTGTTCCAGTGGGCAATACCATGGCACAACTTGTCATGCAGCAGCAGGCAAAGCTATTCACTCAGGGATAAGCCGTATCAAGTTCACGGCATCTACGTGGGTGAGAAAGCCCGTCAGCCTGACAGGGTTCCGGGATATGCGGCCAGTCCCTCTTTGAGAATACGCATAGAGGCCCTTAGGTCCTGCTCATTGAGAACATAGGCAATACGTATCTCCCGCTTTCCGAGACCCGGGGTACTGTAGAACCCTGCAGCCGGGGCAAACATGACTGTTTCACCCTCAATATCAAAATCCTGGAGCAGATATTTTGAGAACTCCTCAGCATCATCTACCGGCAGTCTGGCAATGATATAGAAAGCCCCGTGGGGATGGCTGTGCAGTACTCCAGGAATATCCTCAAGTGCCTGTGAGACGACATCCCTGCGTCGTTCATATTCGATCAGAACCTCTCTGTTGTACGATTCAGGGGTGTCTATTGCCGCCATGGCTGCAACCTGTTCAATATGTGGGGGACAGAGTCTCGACTGTCCAAGTTTCAACGCAGAAGCCATGATATCTTTGTTGCGTGAGACCAGAAAACCGATCCGGGCACCACAGGCACTGTAGCGTTTTGAAATGCTGTCGACCATAATGGTTCGCTCGGCTATCCCGGGTATCGTAAGAACACTCGTGTGGGTAAGCCCATCGTAGACAAATTCGCGGTACACCTCATCTGCAACAAGAAACAAATCTTTCTCTTTGACGAGCTCGGCAAGACCGTGCAGGTCCTGTTTTGTGTACACGTGCCCGGTCGGGTTTCCCGGGTTGCAGATCATCACCGCCTTGGTCCGTTCAGTAATCTTTTCGGCAAACAGATCAATGGAAGGAAGGCGAAAATCATCTTCAACGAGTGCTGTGACAGGAATCAGTTCCACCCCCGCCATGCGTGCAAACCCACCAAAATTCGTGTAATAGGGTTCGGGAATAACAATTTGATCGCCGGGGTCACAGATTGAGAGGAACGTGAACAAAATGGCTTCACTTCCTCCGGTAGTTACCATGATCTCCTCGGGGGAGAGGTCAATGCCGTGCCTTGCATAGTAGGTTGGGAGGGCCTGACGATACTCCGGCAGACCGTCAGACGGCCCGTAAGCAAGCACTTCCAGATCAATCGAGTGCACCGCATCGATCATGGTTTGCGGTGTTTTGATGTCAGGCTGACCAATATTGAGGTGGTACACCTTTTTCCCCTGCTGCTTGGCAGCATCAGAATAAGGTCTCAGTCTTCGAATCGAAGAGGCTTCAAAAGCCTCAATACGCTTTGATATGTGCATGCTCTCCCCCTGTCAGATCTTTTCTATTACTGGTCTGCGTTGTTTCCAGGTATCAGCGGCGCTTTGCCGCTGCATTGCGTGACCGCACTTCTGCAATAAGATCCCCAGGGTATACGTTGCTTCTCATAGTTCCTCTCTCTCTGACTGCTGTCTAGCTCCCATGATCCAGTCGTGTCGGTTATAGTATCGTAACTCAGAAATGTAGTAAACATCCCATCTGCTAGCCATATCACAATTCTTTCCTTGACTGCTCGCTATTTTCCTAGTGTGTCTATGATTTCTACGCTATAATGAGCGTGAGGAGAGATTATGTGTGACACCCTATTTCTCACTCGAGGTGGGCACAGTTTATTTGCGAAGAATTCCGACCGCCATCCCAAGGAAGTGCAGTATGCATGGTATGCCTTACATCCCCTTGCTGACTACCATGACCGCATGCTGTTTGAGGGAGAAAGAACATACTCCAAGGAGGTTTGGGATACCCTCGGCAAAGCCTTAGGAGATTTCACTCATCCCTATCCAGCACTCGTTTCTACACCCTCCTGGCTATGGGGAGCTGAAATGGGTGTTAAT
>JBNJDX010000068.1:0-10347 GCA_051745285.1 Spirochaetota bacterium | reverse complement strand
GGCTTAATCAGCCAGTTTGTCACCCAAGTGACAACCAGTCCTCTCGAATTCTCTCCTACCTTCTTGATGCTGTGAAAATCAACCTTGAGCATCATCGGGTAGATCATCAGCCAGATCAGGATTGCAACGGGTATGGAGACCTGTGCATATTCAAACCGGGAGAGAAAATCAGGAATACCGGGCAGATACACCCCAATGAGCACGCCAACTGCCATACAAAGCAGTACCCATACCGTCAGGTATTTTTCAAATATTCCAATCCCAGCGCTAGCATTCTGCTTATCATTCATGAGTAACCCCCTGTTGCTGCTTATATCCAGCGTTTTATATACAATACATACTTTATGTACACCGTGATCTCTGCTTCGGCTCCACCCCATTATCGACAGAAGCGCTGAAGGTGATGAAATTCACCAAAGCATGAACACTCTTCTGATTCAATGAATAATGCATCCATCTCCCTTCACGCTCGGCGATAATAATACCGCTGTCAGTAAGCTGCTTTAAGTGATAGCTCAGCGTCGGCTGGGAAATATGAAAGGAGGCCTGCAAGTCACAGGCACACAACGGGCCGGATGACAGCAGCTGTACGATCTGTATCCGAATCTCATCAGCCAAAGCCTTCAGCTGCGAAATGTAGAGGGAGTCATCTTGCTTTTTTTGGTTCATTGAACACCTCACCATATCGATATGTGTCGATCATATCGATAATTCTCTATATATCAAAGTAAAATAAGAACCTCCCGCTTACGAAGGAGGTTGCTGTATCTGCTCTCAATGTACTATCTGCCAGTCCCGATCCACTCCAGCACACGCTGTTTTATATCATCACGAATGGGACGAATACCGGAGAGTTTCTCCGCTTCAGTCCCCGTGATAGCACTCGGATCGGGGAATCCCCAGTGCATCCGTTCATGATCACCCGGGAACATAGGACACCGCTCCGCGCTGCTCTCATCGCAGACGGTCACCACATAATCAAAGGCCTCACCGCGTTCAATGTATTCCATGGCAGGTTTTGCATACTGACCTTCCATGCTCACTCCAATTTCCCCCATAGCTTTCACAACCAGTGGGTTCAGTTTTCCAGCTTCAATGCCTGAGCTGTGAGCCTCAAATCTCTCAGGTGCATAGTGCCGGACAAACGCCTCACACATCTGACTTCGAGCTGAGTTATGGATGCATACGAACATAATCTTCGTCTTACTCATCTACCCGCGCTCCTTCGGTATTGAACAACACGAGGTCGCATTGTTAGCTTCATCAGCTTCTGCCCCAGCTTCAGAACCAGCAGTAGTTCCCTCGCTGTACATGTTGGCGCAATGCATCATCTCAACCACACAGGGCATGGCAAGGGTGCAGTTTACCCGGGTCCCATCTTTTTCCATCTCCACCACCCCTACACTCTTGAGAAGCGACAGGTGCTTAGAGGCCGTGGGATTATTAAGGTCTAACTTTGCTGCCAACTCACATACGCACCAGGAGCGTTTTTTCAGCTCTTCTACCATAGCAAGTCTTGCAGGATGTCCGAGCACCCGCAACAGCATTGCCATATGCTCAAACCGATTTTCTCTATCCTCATTCATATTCCCTATGTTGCACTATTTGGAAACCTTGTCAAGTTTTTCTCTTGACATTCTCTGCAAAGTTTCCAATAATGGAAAAAAATAAAGTTTCCATTATTGGAAAACAGGAAGGAGATGCAAGATGGTTATTCAAATTCTCGGTACAGGTTGCCCGAAATGTAAAAAACTTGAGGCCAACGCCAAACAAGCCGCTGAAGCTCAAGGGATCGATGCCACCATAGAAAAGGTGGAAGACCTCGATAAAATCATGGAGATGGGTGTGATGATGACCCCCGCCCTTGCTATAGACGGAGAAGTCAAGGCAACTGGTAAACTCCTAAGCAAAGATCAGATTCTCTCATTTATTAATGGTGGTGCATAATGCACTTTGACCATTACGCCATTCCTGGCTTTGAAACCACACAAAGCAGGAATGTGACTACTCAGAATAGTATCATTGAGGCAACAGAGACAATAGCTCGAAGGATATGACCGTATGGCAGACAAAGATGTTTCACCAAATAAAAAGCTACTCCTAGTTACTGCAATTTTTCTGGCAGTCTATTTTACGCCGTTTACCCACCCCCGGGTGGTCGGAGCAATTCAGGAAGCATTTCTCATGCTTGCCGATTACGCTCACGAGCATGTACTGCTGTGCGTGGTTCCTGCTATGTTTATCGCCGGAGCCATTGTGGTATTTCTCAACCAGCAGGCTGTTATGAAATACCTGGGCCCGAAAGCAAACAAACTCGTTGCCTACTCGGTAGCGTCGGTATCCGGGGCAATATTGGCTGTATGCTCATGTACTGTGCTTCCCCTATTCAAGGGCATTTACAAAAAGGGCGCTGGCTTAGGTCCTGCGGTAGCATTCCTGTACTCCGGTCCTGCAGTAAATATCCTGGCGATCGTCCTTTCCTACAAGGTATTCGGGTGGCAGCTCGGAGCAACCCGGATGATTGCCTCGATTGTCTTTGCTTTTCTCATCGGTCTGATCATGCAAAAGATCTTTCGGAAAGAAGATGAAAAGCGCCTTGCCGATGAACGCATGTTTCAGAATGTGGGCGGACCTGAGGCACGCTCTCTTGGCCAGATGATGCTGTTCATGGTTTCCATGATAGGCATCCTGGTGTTTTTGAACTGGGCACCCTCCAGCGGGGCAAGCCCCCTGTGGGACAGCATTTTCCAGGCTAAGTACTGGATTACAGGAGCCTTCGGCGTTCTACTCGTGTATGCACTGATACGATGGTTTTCCAAGGATGACCTGATTGAATGGGGAGGTGCAACCCGGGATTTTGCCCTGCAGATCCTTCCATTGCTGTTTGCAGGTATCCTGATTGCAGGCTTCCTGCTCGGCAGACCGGGAGAGGAAGCTTTAATACCCAGCCGCTGGGTAGAGTCCCTTGTTGGAGGGAACTCCTTAGCTGCCAACTTTTTTGCAGCTATCTCGGGTGCGTTTATGTATTTCGCAACTCTCACCGAGATACCAATTGTGCAAGGCCTCCTCGGTGCCGGAATGGGGTCGGGACCTGCATTAGCCCTGCTGCTGGCAGGACCTAGTCTCTCTCTTCCCTCAATGCTTGTTATCGGCGGGGAACTTGGTCTCAAAAAGACAGCTGTGTACATTATTCTTGTGGTAATCTTCTCCACAACTGCCGGTCTTATCTACGGATCCCTCGCGTAAACACGAAGACAGGCTTCACTATGGCCTTATTTCACCATGGGAAAGCCTGTCTTCACTCTCATACTGTGTACTATAGCGGTGCTAGTACCATGGTCCCGAGGTGACCAACAGCAGAAGAACCTACTGTTCCTCTTTTGCAGAGAGTTCCTCCCACCTGTCCATGACCTCTTTGAGCCTCTCATCGGTTTGCTGGTACTCCCTGTGGTATTCAGGCAATTTGAGCGGGTCAGTACGCTGATCAGCGAAGAATCCCTCCAGCTGGGCTTTTCGCCTCTCAAGCTCCTCAATATCGGCAAAGAGCTGTTCATACTCACGCTGTTCCTTAAATGTCAGGCCCTTCTTCTCTCTTGCCTGTTTTTTCTGTTTGGCTGGTGGGCGAACGGAATCTGATTTTTGTTTGGATTTCTGGGCTTCGAGATACTCCCGGTAATCACTGTAGGTTCCCGAAGCACCCCGGATGTGGCCACTCCCATCAAAAATAAAGAGGGTGTCGACGGTTCTGTCCAAAAAGGCTCTGTCATGGGAGACAACCAGCACACAGCCGGAGAAACTCTCAAGGTATGTCTCCAACCGTTCCATGGTCTCAATATCAAGATCATTCGTCGGCTCATCAAGCAGGAGGAAGTTTGGGTTATTGATCAACAGGCTAATGAGATAGAGACGACGCCGTTCCCCGCCAGAAAGGCGCTCCAAAGCAATTCTGTGCATCCTGGCCGGGAACCCGAACAACTCGAGAAAACGCTCAGCAGAAACCTGCTGTCTGTCAGCCAGGGCAACGGTCTCACTGTACTGTTCAATAAATTCAAGTACAGTCAGGGTGTTTTTCAGCGGCGTACTGTGCTGGTCGTAATACCCAAACACGGTATTCACCCCTACTTCTCTCTCGCCTCTGTCCGCCTCGATCCTTCCGGCAATCAGCTGCAGCAGCGTGGTCTTTCCCGATCCGTTCGGACCGATAAGCCCGATGCGTTCTCCCCTTCGGAAGGTATAACTGAAATCCTTGATGACATCTGTTCGGTCGTAGCTTTTACTCAATCTCCTCAGCTCCAGGACTTTTTTTCCGAGCCGCCTGTGCGTGGAGCTAAACTGTGCCTGCATGTGCTCTTCTTGGATGTGCTGATCCATGAGGTCATACACGCGCTGAACACGCTGCTTATCTTTCCCTGTGCGTGCTTTCGGCCCCTGGTGCAGCCAGGCTTTTTCCCTTCTCAATGTGTTTTCCAATCGCTGTTGCTGTTTTTCCTGTTCCATCAGGCGCTTTTGGCGGTATTCCCGGGCTTGCTGGTAATTGCCCTCAGTAACAAAAATCGTCTGCTGATCAAGTTCACAAATCCGGGTGCAGACTGTATCAAGAAAGTATCGGTCGTGGGTGACCACCACGCATCCCATGGCTTCAGTGAGAATGTAGGACTCAAGCCATTCAAGGGTCTCAATATCCAAATGGTTTGTCGGTTCATCGAGAAACAGGAGATTTGGCCGGGAGGCAAGAGCGCGAGCAAGAGCGGCCTTCTTGCGCATCCCCCCCGAAAGCGAGGCAAACGTAGCGTTCATATCCTCCATGCCAAACTCAGCCAACCGGGAGGCGTAGGATGACTCCATATCCCACACATGCTCACGATCCATGATTTCTGTCAGGTGAGCGAGCTCTCCCTCCTCACCTGTTGAATGGTTGTATGTCGCAGAGAGCTGTTTATAACGATGGAGCTGTGCAACTCTCCAGGAAGAATCAAGATAGAAAAATTCATCGAGTGTGGTCTCCGGAGAGACATCAACCTCCTGGTGAAGTATGCTTATACGAAGGTTCCGGTTTCTCGCGATTGTTCCCTCATCCGGTTCCATCTCCCCGGTCATCAGTCGCAGCAGGGTAGACTTGCCCGCTCCGTTGTCCCCGATAACTCCGACTCTGTCTCCTTCATCAATTCCTAAAGAAACGTGCTGAAACAGTGGGGTATCTGAGAGGGTCTTGGATACTTGTTCAATTGAAAGTAAGTTCATCTCCCGCATTGTATAAAATGCTGAACAATTGAACAAGCAAACATTCGTCGGTATACTCTGTATATGGCAGAAGTTCCAACTCATCCATCCAAAAGACGAAAGATGTATACAGCTGTGGCTGTCATCATCATCTCTTTAGTGATCGGTACTCTCGGCATTATCAGAGGAGAGGCTACAGAAATCTTTCTCAAAGGGGTGAATATATGTCTGTCCTGCATTGGGATAGGTTGAGCGTATGAAACTAGTTGGCCGCAAACGGAAACTGATACAACTACTCGTCGCCATTATTACGAACAGCTACATTGTCGGTTTTATCCAGGGACGGGTGTACCGTGGGGGACTGAAACATATCTGCGTGCCTGGTCTCAACTGCTACTCATGTCCCGGAGCTCTGGGCTCGTGCCCCGTAGGAGCTTTTCAGACGACACTGGCAAACATCGGCAACTCAGTCTCTCTCTACGTAACGGGTTTTGTCGCCATGCTCGCTGCCCTGAGCGGACGATTTACCTGCGGATGGTTATGCCCCTTTGGCTTGATTCAGGAACTGCTGTATAAAATCCCCTTTGTCAAAGTACACAGAAAAGTCCAGGTAGTGGGGACCCCTTCCCGGCACACCCCGCTCAGATATCTGAAATACTTGATCCTCTTACTCTTTGTTATCCTGTTGCCTGCTTTCGTCCGGGATAGCGCCGGTCTGGGCGAAACCTGGTTTTGTGCCTATATCTGCCCTGCGGGAACCCTGGAGGCAGCCCTGCCTCTTCTGCTGACGAACGAGGGCCTGCGGGAAATTATTGGATGGCGCTTCTGGCTCACATTTGTCATTGCAGTTGGAATTGTCATCCATAGCATGGCTGAGAACAGACCGTTCTGCAAATATCTTTGCCCGCTAGGGGCCGCTTACGCTTTCGGTAACCGTATTTCTATCTTCAGACTTGAGGTCGACCACGATTCTTGTATCGAATGCAGACGTTGCGCTGATGTCTGCGGCATGGATCTTGAGCCTGTCAGTGATGTAAGCAACAGCCTTGAGTGTATCCGTTGCGGGGCATGTGAGGAGATTTGCCCAGTGTATGCTATCAAATGGACTCACGCTTTTGTTCCCTCACCCGAACCCAAACCAAAGTCCTCCCCTGAAGTGTAAGTACACATAACCGCAGATTCTTGAGTCATAGGCTGATTCTCAGTATACTGCACGGCATGCAGAGTTCAATAGATATAATTCCCGCCACTGAAGAACACCTTCCCCGAATCATGGAAATTGTCCGCTTGTGCACTGAGGACCTGCGAATGCGTGATTTAGAAACCTGGTGCGAGTCCTATCCTACCATAGAGATGGTAGCCGATGATATTATCAATGACCGGGCATTTGTTGCCAGACTCATACAGCCGGATTCTCAAACTCATCTATATATAGTCGGGATGGTAACATTAACACCTGAGATTGAGGAAGAATCCCTCTCTCATATCACATGGCAGCTGGAAACCAATGAATATATCGAGATTGCCCGAATGGGAGTTGACCCGCGATTCCAGGGCTATGGTATCGGTAAAAGGCTTTTTGACTTTGCCAACAGGAGAGCTGAACAGCTAGGGTACCGTTCTATCCGGCTCCAGGTACTGGAAAAATCAAAACAGCTTACTGCCATGTACTCCAGACGAGGTTTCCTCAGACTTGGTACTGTTACCTATCAGGAGCGAGTCTTTGCCGTTATGGAACGTGTTGTTCCGCTGATTACTATAGAACACCTCAAACCAGCGGAGCATTCAGACGGCCAGACTCTCGAGGCTGTAGCTAGTTGCCAGGCAATCCGAAGAAGAGTCTTTATCGAACTCCAACAGGTCGATCCTTCCATTGAACTGGACGGTAAAGATATGCAGTATGAACACCTTTTGCTGTATTACGGAGTCACCCCCGTGGGTTGCCTTCGCTTGAATACTGCTGCCCCTCCCGCGTTGAAAATCGAACGTCTGGCAGTTCTGCCTGAGTACCGGGGACGCGGGCTTGGGAGACGCCTGGTCCGCCGTGCGGTGGAGATTGCCCAGAATGACCGATGGAGCATCATTACCATGCATGCCCAGTACTATCTTTTGTCATACTATCGTGATTTGGGGTTTGCCGAACGCGGAGATCCGTTCTGGGAGGCTGAGATCAAACATATCAAAATGCAGTATCAGGCGTAACATTTTTCCCGCCACCTGCTAAATTATGGTAGAATGCCCTCATACACTCGCCATAAGAGGGGATGTCAGGCTGCATGGGGCAACATATTGTGATAACTGGTGGGACACGGGGAATAGGGTTTGCGCTGGTACGGTCCTACCTCGAGCGAGGATGCTCTGTCACCTTCTCCGGCACCCGTCCGGCAACCATAGGACCGGCTGTTGAGTTTCTCTCAAAACAGTACGATAGGCGTTCTTTTTCTGCAGTGCTATGCAATGTGGAACGGGTGAACGATATCAACGAGTTGTACAACTCTGCGGTAAGCACCTTCGGGCCGATCGACATTTGGATCAACAATGCGGCAATCTTCCAGGAACAAAAGGATCTTCTATCATTTTCCGATCGACACATTCAGCACATATTTCGGGTTAACTTAGCCGGGGTAATGCATGTCTGCCGTCTCGTTGTACCCCGCATGACGGCTATCGGATACGGGGCTGTCTACAACATGGAGGGATTCGGACGCAATGGAAACATTATGAGATACCGAACGCTCTACGGGACAACGAAACGGGCGCTGCGGTATTTTACCCGTTCATTCATGCTTGAACAGGCATGCTCTCCGGTCACCATCGGCCTGATCCAACCCGGTCTGGCTATGACCGACATGCTGAGGGAGGCTCTACCGCGAAACAAGGAGACTGCTTCGATTATTTTTTCCGGCATATACCGCCTGCTGACCTATCCCCCAGAACCTGTAGCTCGCTATATCGTATCAAAGACGCTTTCACGCACTTCAAGGAAACGCTTGATACGCATCAACTATCTTACTCCCTGGCGCATCCTACTTAGCTGTTTCACCGCTCCAGCCCGCAGGAAGCTCCAGGATCGATGGCTTTCGGGTACAATTATTTTTTGACACTTTTTTCTTTTTTGTATATGATGCACCAAGGCTACTGCCTCCCTAGGAGCACCTATGAACAACATTGTGATCGCCGGAGCTGGCGTGTTCGGAACAGCGCTGGCCGAGCGACTGTCCAGCAGCCCGAACAATCGGGTGGTTCTCTACACGATAGAACCCGATGTGGTAGAAGATATCCAACAGCGTCATCAGAACAGTAAATACTTCCCGGGCCGTCATATTCGAAAAGAGATAGAGGCAACCGGGGATCTCAGCTGTACGTACGAGGCAGATTACCTGTTTCTCGTAATCCCCTCAAAAGTCATTGAGGCCTTTTCCTACTCAATTGCAGACAAACTGAAACAGGATTGTCTGGTAGTAAACATGGCTAAAGGATTTGCCAATGATGGTACTTTCCTCACTGACGTACTCCCTTTCGAGCATGTGGGCAGCCTGAAAGGGCCTACCTTTGCTGTTGAAGTGCTTAACGGTCTACCAACAGCTATGACATTTGGAGGGAACCATGCTGATTACCTGCAGCTGACCACTCACGTACTTGCTGATACAGGGCTGATTACCGACTTTACAGAAGACATGCGGGGAGCAGAGCTCCTGAGTATCCTGAAAAACATGTACGCAATTGCCATCGGTATTATCTCAGGGCGATACAACTCCTCAAATGTCGACTTCATCATGGTCACCAGGGCTGTCAACGAAATGAAGGCGTTGCTAAAGCTGTATGACTGCAGTGAACAGACAATCTTCTCCTACTGCGGAATAGGGGACCTCGGACTGACGGCCCTAAATGATTTAAGCCGTAACCGTACACTCGGTCTCCTAATCGGGAAGGGTTTCTCCAACGACCCGAACAGCGGTATTGTGCTCGAAGGTATGAAGACAATCCGCATTATGGGTGAGTTGATTATACGCGAAGGTCTCTCCACTGAGTTTACCCTGCTGCACGCATTATATGAGCTGATGTACGGAGATGGCAGCCTGAACCAGTATATCGTCTCGGTCCTTTCCTAAAATCGTGTGCTACGGTGTCTCAATTGGAAAGCTCACCCGTACATTGACTCTGACTGAAAATGAACCGGCGGGGATCTGCGTATTGGATGAATCAGCCATCATGGCCATCTCATTCTTCTGCAGTCCCACTGTACGAACCCCGGTATCCTGGGACTGTTCAGTAATGGAGACGGGACTTCCCAGCTTGACTTCTCCAAGGCCCGCCAATTCTTTGGCCTTCTGCCTGGCCTTGCGAAAAGCCAGATCCCTGGCCTCTGTATAGAGTGATTCGGTATCCTCTACGTAAAAAGAGAGTGCTGAAATCTCAATTCCCGAAACAGTTCCCAGATCATCTATGATTTCTCCAAGACGCTTTGTGTCTGTATCAACATCCGCTATTTCCAGTGCCAGGGTCTGTCGGACCCGATGCCCAACCAGCTCCCTTTTCCCGTCAACTCGCTCATACTCAGGGCTGATTGAAAGCCCTTCAGTTGTAATATCAGAATCCTCAAGTCCATGCTTTGCAGCCATCTCTAATACTTGAGAAACTTTATCATTGGCTGCGCTCTGGGCTGCCTGCGTTGTCTCTCTCAACTCAGAAACTGTCACCCGAATTGAAGCAGTATCAGGTTCTGCCTCCACGACGCCTACTCCGTCTACTTCAATCAGGCGGTCAGAAGAAACCGCCGTCTCCATACGCTCGAGCATCTGATTCGGGGTAATGCACCCGGTGAGGGCAAGTCCCAACACAGCTACAACCAAAATTCTGGCACTATTCTTTCTCATACTACCCCCCTTGTATACCATGTTAAGAAATCTCATCAACGTTTCCCCTCCAGCGGAGGAAAAAGAACAAGCCGGCAACCATCACGCAGTTGTCATATAACCCGGTTCCCATACCATGGATAACTTCGTTGACCGGAACGAGCTCCGTTTTGATGATCTCATGTTCATCAAGCCGCTGGCTGCTCACCCATTCCATGCCTTCAGCCACATAAAACGTCATGCGATTTTTCATGAAGGCCGGATTTGGAGA
>JBNJDX010000067.1:0-10612 GCA_051745285.1 Spirochaetota bacterium | reverse complement strand
AGGAAATTTTTTAACGAAAGGAGACATAAGCATGAAAAAGCTATTAACTGTTTTATTAGCTCTCTCGCTGGTCCTGGGAGTATTCATCTCCTGCGGCGGCGAAGAAGAGGCTGCACCAGAAGAGCCAGCTCCAGTTGAGGAGCCTGCTCCAGAACCAGAGGCTGAAGAACCTGAAGAGGCTGAAGAACCTGAAGAACCTGAAGAGGTTGCAGAGGAACCTGAAGAAGAAGGTCCCGTGGAGTTCCGTATTAACAACGCAGCTGAACCGGAATCCTTGGATCCCCATCTGATTCAGGGCGTTCCCGAACATAGAATCTATGAATCCCTGTTTGAGGGTCTCATGGCATACGATCCTGAGACTGCAGAGCCCGTACCCGGGCTGGCTGAGGACTATGACGTCTCTGAAGACGGTCGTACCTATACGTTTTATCTCCGGGAAACAACCTGGAGTGATGGTGAGCCCATTACTGCCCAGACTGTTGTTGATTCCTGGCTGAGGATACTTGATCCGGAGACAGCAGCACCCTACGCATGGTTTCCTTCCATGTTTATTGAAGGTGCCTCAGAGTTCAACTCTGGTAATGCTGACTCTGACGCAGTACAGATTGAGGCCATCGATGATTACACGTTTGAAGTCGAACTTGTTGGACCGCTTCCATATGTACTGGGCGCCCTGCCGCACTACTCCTTCGGCGTAGTTCCGCTGCATGCAATTGAAGAGCACGGTTCAGAATGGACCCACCCTGACAACTTTGTCGGTAACGGACCCTTTGTTCTCGAGGAGTGGAATCCACAGGAGGATCTGTCGGTTGTTCCCAACGACACCTACTGGGATGCTGAGGCTGTTGAGCTCGATCGCGTGATCTACTACCCGATTGATGACAACAATACCGCCTACAATATGTATGATAACGGCGAGATTGACTGGGCAACTAACGTTCCCAACGACAAGATCGAAGAGGCCGAGATGCGTGATGATTACCATGCTTCCCCGCAGCTGGCTACCTACTACTATGTATTTAATGTAGAGGAAGCTCCCTTTGATGATGAATATGTAAGAAAAGCTTTTTCACTTGCCATAAATCGAGAAGATCTTGTTGAACATGTAACCCGTTCAGGCCAGATTCCAGCCAAGGGTATTGTACCTCCAATGGCTGGATACGAAGGACTTGGCGATCCTGAGCAGGATGTTCGTGAGGCAAGAAAACTGCTCGCTGAAGCCGGATATCCAAACGGAAGCGGCTTTCCTGAAACAGTGGTTCTCTACAACACTGATGAGAGTCACAAGAAAATCGGTGAGTACCTGCAGGAGCAGTGGAGTGAAAACCTCGATGTTGAAGTTGAGCTTGAGAACCAGGAATGGGCGACCTACCTGTCTAACAGAAATGAAGGAAACTTCCAGGTTGCACGAGCTGGATGGGTCGGTGACTATCAGGACCCCAACACCTTCCTAGATATGTTCATTACCGGGGCCGGTATGAACGGTGGCAACTACTCGAACAACGAGTATGATGAGCTGATCAACCAGGCTGCCAGAATGGATCCTGGTGAGGAACGCTTCCAGACACTCCTTGAGGCTGAAGAAATACTGGTTGAAGAGGATGCAGCTGTAATGCCGCTGTACTACTACGTAACACTGAACATGATTGATCTTGACAAGTGGGGCGGATGGCACACTAACACCATGGATTATCATCCTACCAAGGATATCTACCTGAAAGACTAGTAGCTACATTCGATACTAATTCCGGGCCGCTGTGCAACTGCACGGTGGCCCTTTTTCGTATACAAGTTTTGGACATAGAAACAAGACCAGGATCTTGAGATATACTTGATATCAGGATCCTGGTCTTGCTTTGCAGGGAATACGCTCTAAAAAAAGAAGTTATACAATCTCAGTCGCTGATGGGATCTACCGAGAGGATCACATCCTCAATCGGTGTGCCGGGGGCTACCATCGGCAACACTTTATCATCAATGGGGATTTCACAGTCAACGACTACCGGTCTTTTCATCTCCAGTGCCTTTGCCAGTACCGGTTCAATCTCATCAGAAGCGGAGAGCTGTAATCCTGAAGCCCCAAAGGCCTCTGCAAGTTTCACCCAGTCGATAGCGTGTTCCAATGTGGTAGAAGCGTACCGTTTGTCATAAAACAGGGTCTGCCACTGCCGTACCATACCCAGGGTATGGTTGTTCATCAGCAAGATGACTACCGGGATATTGTGTTTAGCGAGAGTCGCCAGTTCATTACAATTCATCTGGAAACTGCCGTCTCCGGCGATGTTAACTACCTGCTTGTCAGGGCGACCGACCTGTGCTCCCATAGCGGCACCGGTGCCAAAGCCCATGGTCCCCAGTCCGCCGGAGGTGATAAACGTACCCGGTTCTGAGTACTTATAGAACTGAGCAGCCCACATCTGATGCTGTCCCACTTCTGTCACGATAAGAGCCTTGCCATCGGTGAGTCGGTGAAGAGTCTGGATAATTTCTTTTGCTCTCCGGTTTTCCGTAGTAACTCGGATGGGATACTTCTCCTTCCAATCATACACCTTCTCAAGCCACTCGTTGTGATTCAAAGGAGCCGAAAACTTAGTATTTATCCTGCCGAGTACCTCTCGGACATCACCTATCACATGGTGATAGGTTCTGATGTTCTTATTAATTTCAGCCGGATCAACGTCAATATGGAGTATTTTTGCATTCATAGCAAACCGGTCCGCTCTACTGACTACCCGGTCACTGAATCGTGCCCCGATTACCAGGAGCAGGTCGCATTGGGAAACACACATATTGGATACTTTTGAGCCGTGCATTCCGATCATTCCGGTATACTGCTTGTGAACGGCTGGGAAAGAGCCCTTCCCCATAAGAGAGGATCCAACAGGGGCCTGGATAGCCTCCGCAAATTTCATCAGCTCTTCTGAGGCCTTTGAACGGACCACTCCGCCGCCAACGTAGATAAACGGACGTTGTGACTGATTGATTAACTCTACGGCCCGGGCAATATCCTCCTCCCGGATATCTTCGACGTGCCGTTCAACCTCTCGAGGCTTCTGATACTCGTAGTCGGCCTCCAGAGCGGTAACATCCTTGGGAACATCGATGAGAACCGGTCCAGGACGACCCTCCTGAGCGATGTAGAAGGCCTCACGAATAGTATCGGCCAGCTTGGTCACATCCTTTACGATGTAGTTATGCTTGGTTATCGGCATGGTGACCCCGGCGATGTCAACCTCCTGGAAGCTGTCCTTGCCCAGCAGAGGGACAGGAACATTTCCGGTAATTGCTACAAGGGGGGATGAATCCATGTAGGCGGTAGCAATTCCGGTTACCAGATTGGTAGCCCCCGGCCCGGAGGTAGCAAAACACACCCCGACTCGTCCCGTGGCACGGGCATAACCGTCTGCTGCATGTGCAGCCCCCTGCTCATGAGCAGTAAGTATGTGGCGGATCGAATCACTGTTCTTATACAATTCATCATAAATATTGAGTACCGCACCGCCGGGAAAGCCGAATATGGTATCAACCCCCTGCTCCTTTAAACACTCTATTATTATCTTAGCCCCTCTCATGTTCATATATCTCTCCTGCGGATTTGTGCACGCACATCAATACGTCTTAAACACCGCCCCTGTACTGGCAGATGTAACCATTTGAGCGTAGCGGGCAAGATATCCGCTGCGCTCCTTCGGCTCCGGTGCTATCCAAGCAGCCTTTCGCCTTGCAAGCTCCTGATCACTGAGTTCAAGTTTGAGTACTCCTGCCGGGATGTCTATGACAACCCGGTCGCCCTCCTCTACCAGCGCAATTGGTCCACCTTCAGCAGCCTCCGGGGAGACGTGCCCTATGGAGGCTCCGCGTGTAGCTCCGCTGAACCGGCCATCGGTAATCAGCGCTACATCCTTATCAAGCCCCATACCTGCAATCGTGGAGGTGGGAGCAAGCATTTCCTTCATACCGGGTCCGCCCTTGGGCCCCTCGTAACGGATAATGATGACATCCCCCTTGGCAATCTGTTTCCCTTGAATTGCCTCGATGGCGGCCTCTTCACTGTCAAAGACGCGGGCCGGACCGGAGTGCTGTAGCATCTCCTTGGCTACGGCGGACTGCTTCACCACGGCTCCGTCCGGAGCAACATTGCCCTTGAGCACGGCAATACCTCCGGTGGGGCTCCATGGATTATCAATCGGCCTGATTACCTCAGTATTGAGATTGTCAGCCTTCAAAATATTTTCCCCTACTGACTTGCCAGTCACTGTGGGGAGCGTGAGGTTTAGCAGATCTTTTTTTGAAAGCTCCCTCATAACAGCCTGCACCCCGCCTGCCGCGTAGAGATCCTCAATGTGATGATTTCCCGCCGGAGCGAGGTGGCAGAGGTTAGGAGTTCTAGCCGAGACCTTATTGGCAATATCAATACTTAATTCAACACCTGCTTCGTGAGCAATAGCAGGCAGATGCAGCATACTGTTGGTACTGCAGCCTAAAGCCATATCCACGGCGAGCGCATTCATAAACGCCTCCCGTGACATAATGTCTCTGGGCCGCATATCCTGACGGAAGAGCTCCATGACCTGATATCCGGCCTCTTTGGCCAACCGGTCCCGGTCTGAGTAGACTGCCGGTACCGTACCGTTACCCGGAAGCCCAAGGCCTAAAGCTTCGGTGAGACAGTTCATGCTGTTTGCCGTAAACATACCGGAACACGAACCGCAGGTGGGACAGGCGCTGTTTTCAAGCTGATAGAGTTCATCCTCACTCATGTTTCCTACCGATACAGCCCCAACGGCCTCAAACAGAGAAGAGAGATCTCCTGACGCGCCGGAGGGGAGTTTACCGGCCAGCATCGCTCCCCCGCTTACCACAATTGTCGGGATGTTGATTCGTGCTGCAGCCATGAGCATACCGGGTACGATCTTATCGCAGTTGGGTACCATGACTAGCGCATCAAACGCATGGGCGTTTGCCACTGACTCGATAGAGTCTGCTATCAGCTCGCGGGTGCACAGAGAGTAGCGCATACCTGCATGTCCCATGGCTATACCGTCACAGACGCCAATACTGGGAAACTCCATGGGAGTACCCCCGTTTGACCTGATTCCGGCCTTTACCCCATCAACGATACGCTGCAGATGCATATGTCCGGGAATAATTTCATTCTTTGAATTCACCACACCAACCATCGGCTGTTCGATCTCTCTATCGGTCAGTCCAAGCGCCTTGAACAGCGAACGGTGCGGAGCCCGCTCTATACCTTTCTTTGCCCGGTCACTTCTCATATCTTCGCTCCTCTTCCCTGGACGTAGCTCTGAAAATCCTCCAGCAAGCTCAACGTAACCTCACCGGCTACACCCTTGCCGATCATCCGTCCATCAAGGTTTGTTACCGCAATCAGTTCAGCTGCGGTTCCTGTGAGAAAACACTCATCAGCCGAATAGACGTTAAAGAGGGTAAACACCTTTTCCTTCACGGTATACCCGCGATTTTGTGCTATCTCAATCACAGAATTTCTGGTAACGCCGTCTAGAATACCCAGGTGAATCGGCGGAGTCCAGATTTCTCCCTTTGTCACGATAAAAATATTATCCCCCGTGCACTCGGCGACCAGTCCATCCTCGGTGAGCATCAGCGCCTCAGGAGCACCGACCCGGTCAGCCTCAATTCTAGCGAGTATATTATTCAAATAGTTGAGTGACTTGATCTGCGGGTCGATAATGGTGGCTTTGTTTCTCCGCTGTGTCGCGGTTATGACATTGAGCCCCTTCGTGTAATATTCCTCAGGGTAGAGGGCAATTGAAGCTGCAATGCAGAAAACCGAGGGGGTGGGACACTTCGTCGGAGAGAGTCCCAGATCACCCTTACCCCGGGTTACCACCAGACGGATATACCCATCCTGTATCCCGTTTTTCCGGCAGGATTCAAGAACCACTTCGGTCATCTCCTCTTTGCTCAGAGGAATGTCTAGAGAAATAGCCTTAGCTGCATTGTAGAGCCGTTCGATATGCTCATCGAGCTTAAAGACATATCCATTGTAGGCTCGAATGCCTTCAAAACAACCGTCCCCGTAGAGCAGGCCGTGATCAAATACCGACAGACAAGCCTCGTCAGCTCCGACAAATGTTCCATTGAGATAAACCAAACCTTTTCCAGCCATGCGTGTTCCTCCTATAGTGCTTCACGAACCAGTCGACCCATCTCGGCTGTCCCGATCAATTTCATACTGTCACTCATAATATCACCGGTACGGTATCCACCGTCCAGTACCTGTGAGACCGCCTGCTCAACAGCATCAGCCTCATCACTTAATCCAAGTGTGTAACGCAGCAGCATGGCAGCAGAAAGAATCGTTGCCAGCGGATTGGCTTTATCCTGTCCTGCGATGTCTGGAGCCGAACCGTGTACCGGTTCATACATGCCGAATTGTCCCTCACCAAGACTTGCTGAGGGCAGCATGCCGATTGACCCGGTGATCATGCTGGCTTCATCTGAGAGAATGTCTCCAAACATATTGGTCGTAACAATCACGTCAAACTGGTGGGGATCGCGAACGAGCTGCATAGCAGCGTTGTCGACATACATATGACCAAGCTCAACCTCGGGATATTGTTTACTCACCTCAGTTACTACCGCCCTCCACAGACGGGAGCTTTCAAGGATATTGGCCTTGTCGACACTGGCAAGCCGTTTGCCGCGCTTCATTGCGATTTCAAAACCGATATGCGCTATTCTCTTGATCTCAGATTCCGAGTAAGACATCGTATCATAGGCGGTAGAGCCGGTGGACAACTCCTGTTTCCCCCGCTCACCAAAGTAGATACCGCCGGTGAGCTCGCGGACAACCATCAGATCCAAACCCTCTCCGATGATATCAGAGCGCAGCGGACATGATTCTTTGAGTTGGCTAAACAGTACCGCCGGCCGCAGGTTGGCAAACAACCCAAGCCCGGCCCGCAGTCCAAGAAGGGCTTTCTCCGGGCGCTTGTCCCCGTCGAGATGATCCCACTGCGGTCCTCCGACCGCCCCGAGCAGAACAGCGTCACTTGCTTTGCATGTATCTAACGTCTCCGCAGGAAGAGGGTCTCCAGTTGCATCATAAGCAACCCCTCCGGCCAGGGCCTTGTTGTAGGTAAACGTGTGTCCGAAGCGCTTGCCCACAGCATCGAGCACGCGGCAAGTCTCCTGCACAATATCGGGTCCAATTCCATCCCCGTCTATGGTTGCTATCGTATAATCCATCTAGTCTCCTCTCCTTATTCCTTATCTTCCTGTATAAGCCGGTACTCGATTGAATCAACCAAGGCCAGCCAGCTTGCCTGTATAATGTCAGTCGAAACTCCCACGGTAGTCCATGTATTCACTCCGTCGCTCGATTCAATCAGAACCCGAACGCGGGCAGCCGAGGCCTGCCGGGAGTCAAGTACGCGTACTTTATAATCGGTAAGGGAGACCTGCTTGAGCACTGGATAAAACACCTCGACAGCCTTTCGCAAAGCCCGGTCCAAAGCATTAACCGGTCCGTCACCTTCGGCGGCAGTGATCTCCTCAGTCCCGTCAACTTTGATCTTGATCATAGCCGAGCTGCTCAACTCCTGGTTTTCGCTGGGCTGGTCTCCAAGAATCTTGAAATGCTCGAGCTCGAAAAACGGTCGATGTTTTCCAAGCTGTTTGCGGATAACCAGTTCAAACGAGCTTTCAGCCCCTTCAAACTGATAGCCTTCCATCTCGAGTTCCTTAAGCTTCTGAATAATCTCTTTTGTCTCCTGAGAATCCTTTGTCAGCTCAGGAGAGACATTCTGGATGCGCTGGAGCAACATTGATCTGCCGGCCACCTCAGACATCAGCAGTCTGCGCTCGTTGCCAATCGAAGAGGGATCGATATGCTCAAAAGAGAGGGCGTTTTTAGAAACACCGTCAATATGCATACCACCCTTGTGGGCAAAGGCGCTTTTCCCTACATAGGGCATCCCTGCCGGAATTCTCACATTGGCAATCTCGGCAATGCAGCGGGCAGTCCCGGTCAGCAACTCAAGCTTTCCCTCAGGCAAAGCCTTCAGCTGCATTTTCGTCTCCAGAGCCGGGATCAAAGTGGAGAGGTTTGCATTGCCACAGCGCTCTCCAAACCCCACAAAGGTGCCCTGAACGTGAACTGCCCCGGCCTCAACTGCCATAATCGAGTTTGCTTCGGCCATTCCGCCGTCGTTATGGGTGTGGATACCCAGTTTACTCTTTGGGAACCGCTCTTGTACCGAGCGGGTGATTTTGTATACTTCCATCGGGAGCGCACCGCCGTTGGTCTCACAGAGGACCAACGTCTGAGCGCCGCCTCTTGTTGCAGCTTCCAGTGTCTTGAGAGCATACTCAGGGTTATGCTTATATCCATCATAGAAATGTTCTGCATCGAAGAGAACCTCTTTCCCCTGCTCTACAAAATAGGCGATCGTCTCTTCAATCATAGCAAGGTTCTCATCAAGATGTGTGCGGATGATATCGGTGACGTGAAAATCCCAGCTCTTTCCAAAGATAACAACCACCGGTGTGTTTGCAGAAAGCAGTGATACAACATTTCGGTCATCTTCCACGCGCGAGCTGTGTCGCCTGGTGCTGCCGAAGGCTGCCAGCTTGACATGCTTCAGATCAAGCTGGGAGGCTTTGCGGAAAAAATCCAGATCCTTCGGGTTGGAACCGGGATTGCCCGCCTCTACATAGGTAATCCCGATCTCATCGAGAGCCCGCAGGATATTCATCTTATCATGGACTGAAAATGATATGCCTTCACCCTGGGCGCCATCCCTGAGCGTTGAGTCAAACATTTCCAGATGCTTGTCTGTTGCTAGTTTAGCCACGTCCTTCCTCCTGAACCAGCCGGTTCACGGCGTGAAGACAAGCCTTGATACTTGCCTCGATTACATCAGTGCTCAAGCCTCTGCCCTTAAACACATGATCCTTCGAACGTATCCGAACAGAAACCTCTCCCTGAGCATCCTTTCCACCAGTTACAGCGTGTATGGTATAATCTTCCAAGGTATACTCTACCCCGGCTAGACGTTCGATAGCTTTGAACGCCGCATCAACCGGTCCATCACCTGTGGAGACATCTTCAAGACGGGAACCATCTTTGTACCGCAGGGCGATAGAGGCAGTCGCTGTCATGGCGTTTCCCGAGTTAATGACAAAATTCTCCAACTGATAGTACTCCTCGACAGCTGAAACACGGTTTTCCATCAGAGCCTCAATATCGCGGTCAGAGACAATTTTCTTGCGGTCGGCAAGTTCCTTGAACTGCTTGAATACATCGTCGACCACCTCTTTTTCGGGGTGAAAGCCGAGGTTCTGTACACGTTCAACAAACGCATGCCGCCCGGAATGCTTACCGAGGACCATCGTATTCTCATGCAGCCCGATGGACTCCGGCGTCATGATCTCATAGGTCTGGGCATTGGCCATCATACCGTGCTGGTGGATACCTGATTCATGTGCAAAGGCATTCGCCCCAACAATTGCCTTATTCGGCTGAACGGAGACCCCGGTAATGGAGGACAGCAGGCGACTGGTACGATGTATTTCCCGCGTGCGTATCCCAGTCTCCAGGCCATAGTGATCTTCGCGGGTAGCAAGAATCATTGCCAGCTCCTCTACGGCAGCATTGCCAGCCCGCTCACCTATGCCGTTCACGGTGCACTCGAGCTGCTTAGCCCCGGCCTTGGCCGCAGCCAGGGTATTGGCAACTGCCAGTCCCAGATCATTGTGGCAGTGGACAGAAATCACGGCCTTGTCAATATTCGGAACGTTGTTTCGCAGGGCATGTATCAACTGCCCAAATTCATCGGGGGTGGTGTATCCTACCGTATCGGGTATGTTGACCACTTCCGCTCCTGCATCAATGACCGCCTCACATATCCGATAGAGGAACTCCCAGTCGCTGCGGGAGGCATCCTCTGCTGAGAACTCCACCGCATCGCAGAGATTGCGGGCATAGGAGACCATCTCCCGTGCCTGTGCTAAGACCTCTTCTTCAGTCGCCTTCAGTTTATACTGCATATGAATCGGTGAGGTTGCAATAAAGGTATGTATCTTGGGTCTCGCAGCATGCTGAACCGCGCCCCAGGAAGCGTCGATATCCTTTTTCAGAGCTCGGGAGAGGCTAGCCACACTGCAGTCTTTCACTGACTCGGCAACAGCTTTCACGGCGGAAAAGTCTCCGGGCGAGGCAACAGCAAACCCCGCCTCAATGGTGTCCACTCCCAGAGCTTCCAGCTGTCTGGCAAGTCGAACCTTTTCATCCAGATTCATACTGTAGCCGGGAGCCTGCTCACCGTCTCTTAATGTTGTATCAAATATCCATACTCGCTCTGCCATCGTCTTACCCTCTTCATCTTGTGCTTCGTTTCTACCCCGGGTCTCATGCATGCTACCCGGGGTATGGTGAGAAGCCTATTTCTTCATCCAGCTCATCAGGGAGCGGAGTTTCTTCCCGATAATCTCAATGGGATGCTCTGCTTCGATCCGTTTTCTCGCATTGAAGTTTGGTCTGCCGACCCGGTTTTCCAGAATCCAGTTGCGGGCGAAGACACCCTCACGAATATCCCGGAGCACATGACGCATCTCCTTACGGGTA
>JBNJDX010000066.1:0-10731 GCA_051745285.1 Spirochaetota bacterium | reverse complement strand
GCCGGAGGGGGAGAAGACCCCTGACCTGCCGGAGAAAACCCGTATTATGCTGCTCTTGCGGGCAAGAAAGTTTGATGAGTTTGTCCGTAAGTATCTGCTGGAATACCCCTACAAGACTACCTGCATCCAGCTTGGGTGCGGACTGGATTCTCGTCATCAGCGGGTGGGAACGCTGTGCAGACACTGGTATGATATTGATTTGCCGGAGATGATCCGCCTGCGGAAAAACTACTATCAGGATAGTACCACCTACACGATGATCGGCTGCACAGCAGCTGACCATTCGAGTTGGCTCGAGTCGATTGAGTTGGATGAAAAACCTGTTCTGCTCCTGGCCGAGGGATTGATGATGTATCTCAGTAGGGATGAGGTTCGTGAATTGCTGAATGCGGTGTGCGATAAGACCGTGGGATCGGTGCAGTGTATGTTTGATGTGTTCAGCAAGTTGGCTGCAAAGAAGATTCCACGCCATCCGTCGCTGAAAGCTGCAGGGACTACAGTGCAGTGGGGCTGTAACGACCCGCGAGAAATTGAAACCTGGGTGCCGGGTCTCAGATTAAAGGAACAGTGGTTATTTACCGATTCCTTGGCACTTGCCCATCTGGGTCTGGGCTACAAAGCACTGTTTTCGCTGGCCAGCATGTTTAAAACAGCCCGCACAGCGCACAGTGTGGTCAGGTTTGAAAAGACGGTGTAGTCCCCTTCGGGAGATGTTCAGCCGGCGGTATGCACAGGGAGGTTACCAATGCAGAAGATTGAGAAGCAGTTGGCTGCGATACGAGAAAAACGGGCTTTTATCTGCGATATGGACGGGGTTATTTACCACGGAAACAGATTGCTCGACGGTGTTAAGGAGTTTATCAGCTGGCTGCAGAACAATGAAAAGGAATATTTGTTTCTTACGAATTCGAGTGAACGCTCCCCGCTTGAGCTTCAGCAAAAGCTTGCCAGGCTGGGTGTGACCATTGATAAGCGACACTTCTACACATCAGCCCTGGCTACGGCCAGTTTTCTCAGGACGCAGAAACCTGACGGCAGCGCCTATGTGATCGGGGACGCAGGTCTGATCAATGCTATGTACGAGGTCGGCTACACCATGAATGATGTGAATCCCGATTATGTGGTAGTGGGGGAGTCTCGAAACTACAACTTGGAGTCCCTCACCCTGGCTGTGAATCTGGTGCGCGGCGGGGCGAGACTTGTAGGGACCAATCCTGATTTGACCGGTCCGATAGAGAAGGGGATCATGCCGGCAACCGGGGCGCTGATCTCACCGATTGCTCTTGCTACTGAGGTTACGCCCTATTTCGTGGGAAAACCGAATCCGCTGATGATGCGACATGCGCTCAAGCGACTGGGAGCCAAGCGGGAGGAGACTGTGATTATCGGGGACCGGGTGGATACTGATATCCTCTCGGGCATCGAGACTGAGATAGATACGGTCCTCGTGCTCAGCGGGGTCTCCACGCGGGCAACAGTCGAGCAGTTCGCCTACCGCCCGATGGTCATTGTTAATGGGGTGAAGGATATAGCCGGGCAGTAAGGCATTCAAAGCGGTCACAACTGCTATCTGTTTGTGATGCGCATGTGGGGTTAATACATGAAGAGTGCAGGTAATCGTTCGAGAGATTTCATATGTCTCGTGCGAAAACATGACAGACATCACTTGGAGCTCAAAACCACGCTTCCGCTTCCAAAGAAGCGCAGGGGTCGGTATGACCTGAATTTTTATTTCTACTCACCTTCCCAGCTGCATGTGACCAGGGAACGTATGGGGGTCCAGACTGTTCTCAACAACGTGCAAACCTACACGCGTTTTAGTTCTCCGACACTGCCGCTCGGAGGTCTTGTCGATCCGAAAAGCGAACGCAGTCCGTTAAATCGCATCAAAGGGCTGCTTGATGCCTACCAGGTCAGCGGCGAGATAAATGAGGATGAGACAGTATACGAGCTTCAGACGCTGGTGAACGCCTTCAGGGGAGAGGTGAGGGGTTTTACTGATCTGCTCGAGCAGATTATCGTCGATGAGAAGGGTAAGGTCGCCCAGTATAAAAAACGGATCGCGGCCACAATTGACCAGGCAGGAGATGTTCTCTCTGCTACACGGGAGCTGTTCCCTCAGTTTTTCGCTCCCCACATCAGTGACCGGTTGCGTACCGCCCTGGAGTGGAGTGATGAGGCGATGAGTCTCAGCGCGGAGCGCAACGGCGTACGGCTGCACTCCATCTGTGAGAATGAAGCTGAACTTGCCGATCTGATTCCTGCCATTGAGGAATTTGTCGAATCTGAGGCGGCCTATCGAAAGCAGCGAAACTACGAATCAGCTGACGAGACACACAATGAACACCTTGATGAGACTATAGCCTACCGGGCGAGCATTCTCAAGAAGTGGGCCCAGTCGGCAATGTATATGAAGAGTGTGGAATCCAAACTGCCCAAACGGTTAAACCACATGTTTGCCGGAACTGCTGCTGCCCTCGCCATGGGGTTTGCTGTACTGGCCAGTATCTACGCTGAGACGGTGTTTGTGAAGAATACCGCTCCTTGGGCGCTCATTTTAATCATTTCATATGTCTTCAAGGATCGCATTAAAGAGGTGCTTCGCGATGTATTCGGGCGACTGCTTCCCCGTCTGCTGGCAGACCGCATCTATCGCCTGATTGATCCGGCCTCCGGCAAGGATGCGGCCAAGTCTGAGGTTCTCATCACTTTCGGGCTTGACAGAGATCAGCCTGAGGAGATTAAGAAGGCTCGCAACATGGAGAACAATCCCTTTGCTTCCATCCTGCCTCCGCAGAATGTACTGCATTATAATCGGCTGGTGACGCTCAACAGTAAACTGCTGAGGAAAAACCACAGCCGCCTGGATTCGGTCACAGAGATCACACGGGTGCGAATAGATGAGTGGCTAAAAGAGATGGACGATCCTGAGGAGATCCAGTACAAGATTGTTGAGGGCAGGAGGGTGCGTGTTTCCGGAAGCCGCGTGTACCACATCCATCTGCTAGCCTCCCTGCGGGAAGGAAAGCAGGCAACCCCGAGGATTTTTCACTACTGCCTGGTTATGAACAGATCCGGTATTCTCCGGATCGAACCTCGCTCATAGTTTCACTCCTGCCGGAAGAAGGCTATGCTCCCTCTGCCATCCGCTGCAGGGAGGTGATCTGTTCCTGCTTGCCTAATACCAGCATACTCAGCTGCCGGGTAAGTACTTCTGTGGATTTAGGGTTGAAACGAGTTGACCCGTTCTCATCCTTCACAGCAAGCACCATCAAACCGGTTTTTTCGGGTATACGAGCTTCCTGCAGACTTTTCCCTTCCAGAGGAGAACCCTTTTTTATCTGGATTTCTCCCAGATCCAGGGTGTCATCCCCCATCCGGGTGAGGGTATCAAGAAACGAGATAACCTGGGGGCGCAGAAGCATGAAAGCCATCCGGTTACCGCCGAGTTCGTTGGGGGAGATTGTGCTGTTGGCTCCGGCTTTGAGTAGCTTGCGGGGAGTGGAGGCGTCTTTGGCACGGGCGACAATCTGAAGCGTGCTGTTCATCCCCCTGGCAGTCAGTACGGTGAAAACATTCTCAGAGTCTGAATCCAGGCAGGCTGCCAGCCCCTTCGCCTGCATAATGCCGGCCCTCTCAAGCACCTCTTCATTGGTTGCATCTCCGCGCACGACGGTGCAGTCTTGCTGCTGCAGTTCTTCACAGCGATCAGGGTCTTCTTCAATAATGACATACTCCACGCCGCTGTGGTCAAATTGCTCAATGAGGCTGACACTCGTTTGTCCGGCTCCACAGATAATGTAATGGTCTTTAAGCATCTGAAGTCTCCTTTCGATTCGACGCTCCCGCATTACCCGCTTGAATTCACCTTCAGCAAGAAATGCTGCCAGCTGAGAGAAGGCATAGGCAACGATACCCAGTCCCCAGGTTATGATCACGATCGTGAAGAGTTTTCCGAGGGTATCAAGTTCCTGTACTTCACGGAATCCTACCGTCGAGACAGTGATGATGGTCATATAGAGGGCATCGACAAAGGGAACCTGCAAAATCAGCATGTACCCAAGAGTCCCGACGGTAAATAAGAGGGCGAGAAGATACAGTAATATGACGTTTCTGGACCTGATTTTCACACAGGCTCCTTTTCTTAAGCGGGCTTACATTTACTGTAATATGATTTGCTCGAGATGGCAACGGGAACTGGTGAACCCGCGGGGAAAAGGGGGGCTGCTCCCTCCCGGACTGGACTCGGAGTAAACACCTTTCTGACTTTCGAGCGGAAAAAAGTTTTTTTGACAAACTTGAAGTTTTATCTATAAACCGTTTTGTGGTTTACTCAGTAATATCACATAAATAACACGAATTGCATATCTGTAGTGAAAGCATCACCGTTATGCAAAGATAGCACATTTTGATTCAAATCAGTTACTAATCAGTCATCCTGGGCTACCTAGGAAGTTCTGATTTGGGGGAGGGGTGGCAGGCTGACAACTGATCAGTTGCTCGAAGACAATTTCCGACAGCGCATAAAAAAGAGTAGACAGAAGCAACACGCATATGTTCTCACCGGCATCGGCGAATACCGGAGCTGAAACAGTACCCGGTCAACAGCCCAGTCGTTAAACTCTAGAAAGAAACATGAGTTACAAATTGAGGAAAAGAGGAGGAAATAATGTAATTAGACTATAATTACATAACAATATGTTAGTGAGTGGGAATTACATGATTATTACGTTATCTGACAAGAAATTATTAGCTTGACAGCTGTAATAGACCGTGTAAGAATAACTTTATCATTATTATTCAAAGGGCAAGTGCAGAGAAATCTGTACACGCAAAGTCACAGAGCTAACAAAGAAATTTCATGCTGGCTGGACTGCAATAGTAATGAATGGGTTTGTTCATACATACTACTCATTTATTCACTCATTGTTCAACTATATGTTGATTGCGTGTCGCCCCTTTGCGGTTGTGGTGTTCACAAATTGCTTTTCATAAGGAGTGAAAAATGAGGGATATGAACAATCTATCCGTAGGTGTTGATCTTGGCACCTCAAACCTGCTTATCTACGTGGAGGGACAGGGTACGCTCTTTAACGAGCCCTCCATCATTGCTATCGACAAAGCATCCCAAAAAGTTGTATCGGTCGGCTATGAAGCGGCCAAGCTAGTCGGCAAAACTCATGACAAGGTTGAGGTCGTTCGTCCTCTTCAAGGTGGAGTAATCTCTGACATCCAGATGATTCGTGAGATTCTTATTTTCACTCTCGAAAAGATTTTTCTCTCACGTCTCGATGCTATCGGGAAAATTATCATCTGTATTCCGTCTGAGATTACCGAGACTGAAAAAGAGGCCATTATTGAGCTCGGAAACAGCCTTGGGATTAAGAACACCCTCATCGACGAGGAGATCAAGGCCGCGGCAATCGGTTCAGGCATCGATATCTACGCACCGAAGGGGCATATGGTCATCGACAGCGGCGGTGGAACAACTGATTTTGGTGTGCTCTCTCTCGGAGATGTAGTGCTCTCGAAGTCGATCAAAATCGCCGGCGACTATTTTGACCGGCAGATCATTGAACACGTAAAGACGGTTCATCAGCTCGAGATCGGAACGCAAACTGCCGAAAAGATCAAAATCAAGTTAGCTTCTCTTACGGGTCCCTATCCGGCAGATGAGGACGGTGAGCCGCTCGTCTACGAGGCAATGGGTCGTGACCTTGTGGAGGGGCTTCCCCGTCAGGTGGTCATCGGAACCGAGGAAATCCGGGAAGTACTGCTTAACTGCTTTGATGCCATTCGTTCAGTGCTTCTGACTACGCTCGAAGAGACGCCTCCGGAATTGGCCGGAGATTTGGTTGACAGCGGCATCCTTATTTCAGGCGGATGTGCACATATTCAGGGTATTCGTGAGTATATCGAAGACATCGCGAAGGTCCCGGTATACCTGTCGGACGTCCCGCTGACTGCCGTCATCGACGGGTGTAAAAAAATGTTAAAAATGACTAATAAACACGCTTACAGTGAAGCGTAGAGAAGGTGGTTACGATGAATACGAGCGAACGACACGAAAAATTAGGACTGGGTATAGATCTGGGGACGGCCAATCTACTCGTCTACTTGGAAAAGAAGGGTATCATCTTCAACGAGCCGTCTGTCATTGCTTTTGACCGGGAGTCTGGCAGGATTGTTGCTGCCGGAAATGATGCCCATCGTATGCTGGGAAAGGTTCACTCAAAGATATCTGTGATCAAGCCCCTGCGAAACGGAGTTATCTCTGATATGCGGGCTGCTAAGGCACTGCTTTCCTACGTGCTTAGCAAAATAGAAAATCTCACGGAAAAAGACTTGAGTAAAACCACGGGGGTTATTTGCTGTCCGTCGGAGGTTACGAAAATTGAGCGTGATGTCATGATGGATTTGGCTGTCAAAATGAATATCCCCGATATCTTTATTGAAGAGGAAATAAAGGCAGGAGCTTTGGGCGCCGGTATCGACATTTTCTCTGCAAAGGGTGTTCTTGTTGTAGATATTGGCGGTGGAACCACCGATGTGGGGGTTATCTCCTTTGGTGATATCGTCCTTTCGAGAACCATCCGCAAGGCAGGCAGCTTTATGGATGATGAGCTTTCAAAACACGTGAAGAAAACCCGCAGTGTAGAAATCGGTGAGCTTACCTCTGAGAAAGCTAAAATCGAACTGGCAGACCTCAGCAAGGGCGCAAAGTCACAGAAGGCCAAATTTGCCGGACGTGATATGGTTCGCGGAGTTCCAAAGTGGGTTGAACTTTCCACCGAAGAGGTTGAACAGGTCCTCCGCCCGGTCTTTGACGAAATTGTCAAGCTCATTGCAGCGGTTCTCAAGGATACTCCCCCTGAGCTCTCAGCTGACATCTATCAGTCCGGTATTCTGCTTTCAGGAGGAGGTGCACTGGTCAAGGGGATTGAAGAGTTTATCGGGGACCGTATCCATGTCCCGGTACGCGTGGTGCCTAACCCGCTTACTTGTGTGGCCGAAGGGTCGAAGTATCTATTGAAGAATCGCGGTGACTATCTGGTCAATCCGCTTCAGCTGTAGGAGGAAGACAACATGACGTTGACAAAAAACAGACAAGGAAAAGCCAAGGCGCCCACCGCAAAAAACATTGGGATAGACCTCGGTACAGCTAATATGCTGGTATATGTTGAGGGAGAAGGCATTGTATTCAACGAACCGTCAGTTATTGCCTTTGACTATGAAACGAACGAAACGCTGGCTGTCGGTGACGGTGCTGCCGATATGATTGGTAGAGGCCATCACGGTATCAAGATTGTCAGTCCTCTCAATCAGGGGGTTATCTCTGATATGGAGGCAGCCAAGAAGATGATTGAGTTATCCATCCAGAAGGTGGAGAATTCAAATATTGATCTAGCGCAATCAACCCTGCTTATCTGCTGTCCTTCCGAAGTGACGCAGCTCGAGCGTGATTCGCTCGTCGATTTGGCCGAAAAGCTTGGTGTAAAGGACGTGTTTATCGAGCAGGAGGTCAAAGCTGGTGCAATCGGTGCCGGTCTTGATATCTACAGCAGTAACGGGGCCATGGTAATCGATATCGGAGGAGGGTCGACCGATATCGGAGTATTGTCTCTGGGGGATATCGTTGTTTCGGAAACCATCAGGGTGGCCGGCTATTATTTTGACAATGAGATCATGAATTACATGCAGTACGTCCATGGTCTGCTTATCGGTAAAAAAACTGCCGAACGCATTAAAGAAGAGATTGGGTCGCTCAAAGAAGAGATCGAAGAACCGCGCGTAACGTATGCAAGCGGCAGGGATGTTGTTACAGGTCTTCCCAAAAAGATTTTGATCTCGGAAACAGAGATTCGTGATGTGCTCTCAAAGCAGTTTGAAACCATTTCCAATACCATCTTGAAGGTGCTCCAGCACACACCTGCTGAACTGTCAGCCGATATTATCGTGAATGGTATTGTTATCAACGGCGGCGGCGCGCTTATTCCTGGGGTCGATGAGTTTCTCAATAAACGCATCGGTATGGAGTTCCATATTTCCAAGAAACCGCTGACTGCTATCGTTGATGGGACCAAGCTTTTGCTGCAAAATCGCGGGAGCTACTTTGTGAAACCCACCGATTAATGCTAATCGGCGGTTGAGCATAGATCTTATTGAAATGGGGATGAGTGTGCTATGAGAGGGTGTAAAAGCATTTGGTTTAAAACAGGTATCATATGTTCTCTGTTGCTGGCTGTCGGGTTTTTGCAGGCCTCCTTAGCGCTCTCCCTTTTCGGGGCTGCGTTCATGCTGGCCTGTCTGATTGGATTGTATGTATGTGATGACAGTCAGGAGCAGTTCGAACTGAGAAAGCCCTTCAGTAATTGGGGGAGGCTGCGGGAGAAACAGGTATACCACTACTACTGCATGTTTGTTGAGTCGACTTCCAAGGGGTTGTATCACAATGTCCTGGATCATCGGGCCGTGGATGACATGTACATGGCGGCTGCGAAAGAGCTTGAGGCGTTGTTCGGTAAGAATCATGTGTGGCGGTTGTCCCGCACGCAGTTCGTGATTCTGAAGAAGTTTCCCGCTGTGCATACCATGGATGAAGATGAGCGTGATATCCACCAGCGGTGGATCACAAACTCGGTCTCCCAGGTACTGAGCAATCTCATTGCTGTCTACGATAAAGAGGCCATGCAAATGACTGAGCTGACTATCGGGACAGCTGCCTCAGGGCTGCGATACCAACCAAAGTCCATCGAGGAACTTGTTGAGCTTGCCCATTTTACCCAGAAATATGCTCAGCAGGATCGTCTGCGTTATAAAGTGGCAGATGAAACAGTCAGGGCCCGCAAGCTTGATATTGAAGAGTGCAAAACCGGCTTTCGCAGTGCTGAGTATGAAGAGGAGTTCAATCCCTTTTTCCAGCCGATTATTGATCCGGATTCATTCCGGGTTGTCGGCTTTGAGAGTCTTGCACGCTGGCAGCTCGGCGGGTACCGCGTACTTGATGCGAAGGTGTTTAAAGATCTTGCTTTTGAAATGAATCGGCTTGAGGAAATTGATGCGATTATCATGCAGAAGACCTTCGAGGCCGCTGGGCAGCTGCACCAGGATAATCTGGTACAGCCGAATTTTCGTATTGTCCTGAATGTCAGTGCTTCGACGGTCATGAACACCAGTGCCTCACAGCTGGCTCTGACTGCTGAGGACCATGACCTTTCACCGAAGAACATTGAATTTGATATCAGGGATCAGCTTCTCTCAGATCCGAAACTGAGCCAGAAAATTGAGGATCTGCGTTCGCGGGGCTTCAGGGTCGCCCTGGATGCCTTCGACCAGCAGGCTTTTGATTTAAAGGCGTTCTTTAATAATCGTTTTGACACTCTGAAGCTTGATTATTCACACTACAGTTCCCCTGAGAATACTGCAGAGGAGGATTATGGCCATCGGGTCTATGACTCCCTTATTTCAATGGCGCAAAACCTCTCTGTCGATATTCTAGCAAAGGGGATTGAAACACGGGAACAGCTTGGCGAGGCGCGGGGAGAACAGGCAGATTACCTCCAGGGAAGCTATTTCACTCCGGCCGTTCCACTGTCAGACTTTCGGCTGTTTATAAAAAAGTATCGCGAAGGTCTGTATCTAGAGGAGTACTCCGGTTCCTCCGAACTTGCCTAATGCTCTTTTGGCAGCCCGAGTTGGGCTGCCTTTTCACACTCATGTCGTTCCAGGATACATTCCCAGTGTCTGAAAATATCTATTCGTAAAGCCGGACAAGTCGCCTATCTGCTGTGAGAAACGTGATTGACGAACTATCCGCAGTTCAGTAGTATAGTCGGGTAAACAACTATACAGACGGACTCCATACGTGCTGCTGGTTCGTATAGAGGCAGGAGATTGCGGTTTGCTCTTCAACTCAATTGACTTTGCCCTGTTTTTACCAATAGTGTTTTTTCTCTATTGGTTTGTAACATACAAGCGTCTCAATATCCAAAATGCGCTGCTGTTGGTTGCCAGCTATGTGTTCTACGGCTGGTGGGATTGGCGTTTTCTCTCGCTCATTATCTTCAGTACGCTGGTCGACTATGTTGTTGCCCTGCGGATGGAAGAGCACTCTGAAACGAGAAAACGAAAACTGCTGCTAGCTGTGAGTATCGCAGTTAATCTGGGTTTTCTCGGGTTCTTTAAGTACTACAACTTTTTTATTGATAATCTGGTCGCAGCCTTCTCCTTCTTTGGCCAAGAGATTGAGCCGCGCGCCCTTTCGATTGTGCTCCCGGTCGGTATCAGCTTTTACACGTTTCAGACGCTCAGTTATTCAATTGATGTCTATAGAAGAAAGATTCAGCCGACGAGAAACTTTCTCGCCTTTGCCGCCTTTGTCAGTTTTTTTCCTCAATTGGTAGCAGGACCCATTGAGCGTGCCTCTAACTTGCTTCCGCAGTTCTTTTCCAAACATACGTTTTCATACAGTGAAGCGGTCGACGGTTCCAAGCAGATATTGTGGGGGTTTTTTAAGAAAGTTGTGATCGCAGACAATTGTGCGGTCTACGCGAATATGATCTTTAATAACTCTGCAGACTATTCGGGAAGCACCCTGGTGCTGGGGGCGTTCTTTTTTGCCTTTCAGATCTACGGGGATTTCTCCGGTTATTCTGATATAGCGATCGGGGTATCGCGGCTCTTTGGCTTTCGCTTGAAGCGCAATTTCGCCTTTCCCTACTTCTCCCGTGA
>JBNJDX010000065.1:0-10866 GCA_051745285.1 Spirochaetota bacterium | reverse complement strand
ATCCTTCAAAGCTCGAATGGCACCGAATGCCATAAGATCATTCAGGCAAAAGATTGCACGGGTTGATGAAATCTCATCCATATGGTCGGTGACAGTCCTACGAGAGGAAACAAAATGGGACTGGCAGGCAAACCGCTTCACTTCAGCTCGACCTTCCAACGCATCACAGAACCCCTGGGCTCTCAATTCAAACTCCAAATGCGGCTCTGAGACCTCCAGCAGCGTGCAGGATGCATACCCTCGTTCGAGCAAGTGCTCTGCAACTAGCCGACCACCCACATAGTGGTCGGTGAAAACCGTATCCTGATGCTCAGTTAGTTTACTGGGTGGATAGTGGCCGAACACACAGGGGATTTGCCGCTCTTCAAGAAAACTGAGGGTTATCTCATCAAGTTTTTCTGCCAGGATAATCAATCCGTCTACCTTTCCACGTGTAACAAGCCTGATAATATTGTTACCCCCGGTATAATGGTTCTTTTGGTAGGTAACCATCATATCGACATCATGCATTTCCAAGTTGGTACGCAAACTGTTTACAAGCATACTGTGATAGCCGTTCACGTGTAGTTGTGTATAGTGCTCGGGAAGCACAATGCCAACTGTCCCGACCTTGCTGGTAATGAGACCGCGCGCACTGGCATTGAACTCAAAATGGAGTTCCTCCGCAATTTTAACAACCCGCTCCCGTGTCTTCTCAGCCACAAGCGGACTGTTATTGAGACATCTTGATACAGTTGAAAAGCTCACCCCGGCCAATGCGGCTATATCTTTGATTGTCACCTGCTTACTGCTCACTTTCTACTCCCACGGATGCACAGCATTGCAAACGTTTCCAAAGCCTTATTGTATGCATCTCTCATCCGCTTGTCAAGGAAATAGTACTCCCTTGCCAAAGAGTCAGGTTGGGACTACAGTGAGATATCATCAAGGTAAGAACAGGGGGAATATTCTGGATATACTGACGAGCAGCCTCGATTCCTGGCTGGCACTGGCAATCGCCGCTTTGTGCATCGGACTGGATAAGGGCGGGTTAAAACCTCTGGCAGTGGTCTCAATGTTCGTGCTGACAACGGCCTTTGGAGCTAAAGCTGCTCTGGCCTTTATCGCCCCTATTATGGTTGCCGGGGATATTTTCCCGATCATTCACTACCGCAAAGCTATCGATTATCCAGCTGTAAAAGGGTTTCTCCCTTGGGCACTCGCAGGTCTTGTTATTGGTGGCGTTATTGGTTCCAGACTCAACGACGAAGCCTTTAAGCCAATTATTGGCATTCTTATTTTACTTATGGCGGTAATTATCATCATCCAGGAGCTTGACCTTTTTCCGTACCGGAGCCTGCAGCACTATTCGGTCACAACCGCCTTAGGGATAACAACGGGCTTCTCTTCCATAATTGGAAATGCCGCCGGGGGAATTGCAAGCGTCTACTTCATTGCTCAGGGAACTGCAAAGAAGGCTTTCATCGGCTCAATATCCCTCTTTTTCGGCGTACTCAACCTGATAAAACTTATTGTCTTCATACTCTTCTGGTCAATTCTGACTGTCGACACCCTGCTTGTCAGCCTGCTCATGGTGCCGGGAATACTCCTGGGAACCCTGCTGGCAACACTGCTGGTGCGAGTCCTCCCGGAAAGGGTCTTTAGAATCATTATCATTATTTCAATATGCTACTCAGGAATTGCGCTGCTGTTTTTCTAAGCAGATCAACGTATTTGAGGTACCGTAACACACCCATCAAGAAGAAATAGTACTTCAGCAGACGCTCCATGCTCTTCAAGCGCCTGGGTGATACGGTCTGCGAGTGAGTGCACAGGTGAGATAAATATCTGCTCCAGGCTGCTGTCCTCAAGTTCAGTCAGCGCGCAGACACTCGCCCTTTGGAAGATCTCTGCCATTTTCCCAGCCTTGTGATACCCGAGTTTGTAGGTCCCTTTAATGTGCTCCAAAACCTCTTCCGGGCTTTCGTAAGAACTTAGCAGATCAACAAAGGCTTGCTCTCCCAGCCCCTCCCGGCAGGCGGCTACCAATATCATCGTTCCGCCTGGTTTGAGTGCCAGCTTGGCATTATCAATGGCCTTCTGTGCCTGATAGAGGTCGACATCCATCGGGTATTTAGCCACGGTGACAACGATATCCGCCTTGCGCGGAATCTCAGCTGCAAAAACCTGATCAGCTTTTTCGATGGCATCCTCGAAAGCCGTGTGAATATCCCCTGCAGTTACCTGATAGATGTGCTGGTGTTTATCCAGTACGGACATTATCGAAAACAACTGATTATCGACTACCTTCAGAGCATCCACCATATCCTCATGGACAGGATTGCCCTCCAGAGCGAGTGCCTGCGCACCGGGCTCAAGAGCATGCTCGTGATTTTTCTCAATCGACTCATACGAGGCAATCCCGGGCAGGAACCCCTTCCTCCCTCCGGTGTAGCCTGCAAAGTAGTGAGGCTCTACCGAGCCAATGACAAGTATCTTATCTGCTTCCACCCCCAGACGATTCACATACATCGGTGTGCCGTTACTGGAAGTTCCTAAAAAGACCATGTCCTCTTGTTTCCGGGCATCATGAACATGGATGCGCCCGGCAAAACGTTCATACTGGTCTCCGAATATGTAGGTGAACTCTTCCGGGGTTGGCGCGCGGTGTACTCCGGTGGCCACAATAAACTCAGCACCGACGCGCTCGAGATCATCACCGATAACTTCGAGTACATACCTGGTGGGAGTCGGACGGGTTCCATCATTCACGATTACCAGCAGAGAGCCTTCCGAGTTGATAAATTCACTAAACCTCTGATCCCCCGAGGGATGGTCTATCGCCTGGCGAATAATCTGTTGAGGTGTTCCCTCAGCAGTCACCTCATTCGGTTCGACAACTGCAAGAACCCGCTCCCGCGGCAGCTGAACTTCCAGGGTTGCTCTGTTATAAGGGATTGTTATGTGCATCGTTTCGCTATCATTCACAAGCCTACCTCACGCTACTGTTTTCCATAGCCTGAATCAGCGGCAGTTTCTTACCGGAGAGAAACCGGACCATCGCTCCTCCGGCAGTGCACACGTAGCTAAATGCCTTCAGATCGGTAAAACGCCCGGCTGCGTTGACCGTATCCCCGCCGCCGACTACTGTATACCCTGGAGCCTCACTTATAGCCCTCCAGAGCTCACGGGTACCATATTCAAACAACTTATTCTCAAACATACCCGCAGGGCCGTTCACAAAGACTGTCCCGGCTTCCTCGATAATCTGACCGTACCGATTTACGGTTTTTTCCCCGATATCTGCAAACAGTTCATCTACGGGAAGCTTGTCGACGTCAATTTCCTCGCGCTCACCCTGTGCTTCATATGCCAAATCGAGGGGAACTTCGATCTTCCCAGGATAGCTTTGCAGATACTCTTTTGCCTGCTGGACAAAACGCATAAGCGAGCGATCTTCAAGAAACTGCGTGATCTGAGGACCCAGATCAACCCCCTTAGCAAGCAAAAACACTTCTCCGGTCACTCCGCAGGCAAGAATTGTATCAGCCGTTTTCTGGGAAAGCACCTGTCCCATCATGCCGAAGGCATCTGAGATCTTGGCTCCGCCCAGCACAAATACAGCCGGATGGTCGGGAGCATTCATCACCTTCGTCAGTGCTGAAACCTCCTGGAACATAAGCGGGCCTGCTGCTGAGGGGAGCAGCTCCTGGAAAGCTACCATGCTAGGGGCATTACGGTGAGCTGCAGAAAAGGCCTCATTCACATAGAGGTCAAACAGCGGTGCAAGTGATCTGACCAGCCATGTATCGAGCATCTCGTTCGGCTCAAGCTTGACTGCATCCTCAAAGGTGGAGACCTCTTCGGCCAAATATCGCACGTTTCCCAGCAGCACAGCTTCTCCGTTATCAAGATTTTCAACTGCCGACTGGGCCATGGGTCCGCATACATCATCAATGTAACGGACCTTAGCATCGGTTAACGCACTTAACCTGTCAGCGTGTTCGGCCATACCGATTAGATTCTGGTAGTCAAGCGTATCTCCCTGATGGGCGATGATAGCAACCTTCGCCCCCTGCTGCAGGAGCCACGCAAGTGTGGGGGCAGTTTTCTTCAGCCTATTCTCATCTGCAATCTTTTTTGTCTCAGGGTCTAGCGGGGAGTTGATATCCAGCCTGAGCAGGACCCGCTTCCCCCGTACCGAAAACGACTCCATGGGCTTAAAAGCAACCGTCTCTTCCATAACTACACCTTCAGATTCAAGTATGAATTAGTTGCCGCAGTCCCCTCCTCGCGGGTGGTCTGCATCTTGGTGGCAGCCCGAATTGCATCAATATTCTCCGGGATTACAACAGCCTCTTGCGGAATATTTATGGCGAACATAATATCCTCACCACTTTTCACAATTGACTCTTCCCAGACGGCAATCTCATACATATCTCCCCGAGGATTGCCGAGGTCCCTGGCATACTTGAACAGGGAGGCATTGCCCTCAAAGCCGTCAGCTAGCCGTACCAGTCTAATGCGCGGATGAGCGGCAAACATGTCGATGAGGTCCTCTTTGGTAATATGCTCTTTTGTTGTGACAAACGGGGTAATGATGTGTCCATGAGTTACCGGAGTATGTACCAGAATACCGGTTGCCTCAACATGGGGCATAATGGTCATCAGATCAAGTGCCTGGTGGCTGGGGGCCTCATCCACCTTCAATGCATTGGTCAGCCCGCGGTGATAGTCGCCTGGATCAGCAACCCTCCTGATGATTGTCATAGCCGTCTTCTCTACACCGACAGCCCTGTCGATACAGTCTATAGCTCTGATGAGCCCGGTGGTGTTACAGCTGGTGAGTTTGAGATAATCAGCCCCGATGCCCTTCTCATAGTTGGCATACCCGTGAAAGAAGACATCTGCAACCTCATTTTTCTCACCGCCTTGAAATACAGCTTTGGTGTTGTGCTTCTGGTATAACTCTTTGTTCTTAGCCCCTATGCCGGCGCTGGTGGCATCGAGCATAATATCAACTTCCTCAACCAGCTCTTCAAGCGTACCGCTTACCGGTATGCCTTTATCGGTGAGCAAGTGCTTCTTTTCTGGAACAGCGCTAAACAGCTTGTAGGGCATTCCCTTCTCATACAAGGCCATTACCGGCAAAGTGGGAGCTACATCGGCAACTCCTACCAGCTCCATATCACCCTGCAAGGCTACTCCATCAGCTAAACGCTGCCCGATCACTCCATATCCTGCTACTCCAACTTTAATCTTTTTCATACTTCCTCCTACATACGTAAAAACGCACCCGCAATAAGGTTAGCATAAGGCAAGATTGCAGTCAATCGTTCTGTCAGACAATCATACTTTTACATTGACAGGTGGTTTCAACCCCCTGTATACTGGGACCCGCTAGGAAGCGGGGGCATAATCAAGTCCTGTCGCTTGAGTTAGAAGGGGAACATATGGCAAAAATCAGGCAGAGAACAGTCGTAGACCAGGTAATGCAGCATATGAAGCAACTGATTGCCGAAGGAGTATATACTCCCGGTGATAAAATACCCACCGAGCATGAACTTTCAGAAGAATTCGGGGTAGGCCGCTCTTCAATCCGGGAGGCTATCAAGATTTTTAACTATCTCGGGGTCACCCGATCGATGGCTGCCCGCGGTACCTATATTTCTGACCGGTCTCATATTTCAACAGAATCGCTGACTTGGGCTCTGCTGCTCGGAAATGATGAACTTGATGAGGTTCTTGAGATGCGGGGAGCGATGGAACTGTGGAGCTTTATCCGGCTGACCGAGCTTAAGAAAACTGATCCCGCCGCCGCCCAAGCCCACATTGATGAGCTTCAAAAACAGTTGGAGCGTATGGAAGCAGCTATTTTGTACGGCGAGGATGCAGATTTGATCCAGGCTGACTACGACTTTCATTTGGAAATAATCAACAGCGGAAAGAATCGGCTTTTTACCGAACTGTACTTGGTGCTCACCTCTTTCACTCTGCGTGAAATAGAGCGGACCCATCTGAAATTTGAGGTTCAGCAGTCAATTCTGGAGGCTCATAGAACACTTCTGAAGGCTGTGGTCTCAGGGGATATCACACAGGCCGAACTGACTTGTATCAACCACATAAACGCCATCAAGACCCTCCTTCATCCCGAGGAAGAACAACCAAAGAGCTGAGGGTATACCTACTGTTTAGCTGGAGGCAGCTTCGAGTACGGCATCAAGCAACTCCTGCCTGCCAACAGGTTTTTGCATGCAGGCGTACACACCGCCGTTTAACGATTCCTGAATATCGCTGGTTTTCCCGTACCCGCTGAGAAGAACGGCCCGAACCTGCGGACTGATCTCTTTTAGGCGAAAAAACAGATCCTTGCCGCTCATCTGCGGCATGAGCATATCTAACACGACGACATCGATTTTCGAGTTGCTTCCCGAAAAAATATCAATAGCCTCCGAGGGCAATTCAGCGGGAATGACATGGTGTCCTCCGCTTGCTAATAGTTGTGCTTCCACCTCTCTGCTGATGCGCTCATCATCAACAAGAAGAATGGTCAATCCCTTTGAATGTTCCATGCGTCTTTCCGTACGTACCAAGTATTCCTGCCCTGGCAGGTCCTCTCTGCACTATATACCAGCAACTGCCCCAGCGCAAGGAGGCCGGCCGCAGTTCAATGCGCCGGCCTCACCTGGAAACTAGAGGGATACTATCCCCAATACTTCTTCATGCGTTCTCTCAGACCTAGCTGATAAGCTTCCCAGTCTTCAATCGGATGCTGGGCATGGCCCTCTTCACAGGCCGCCCGTGCTACTGCAACTGCTTCCCATTCAATCACCCGCGGATCAAACGGCTTCGGTACGATATAGTTCCGGCCGAAGGAGAAGTCCTGACCACCGTAGGCTGTTTTAACTGACTCAGGCACCGGTTCTTTTGCCAGGGCTGCAAGCGCCTTGGCTGCCGCGAGCTTCATGCCCTCGGAAATATGGACCGACCGGACATCCATAGCCCCCCGAAAAATAAACGGAAAGCCCAGTACATTATTGATCTGATTCGGGAAATCACTTCTTCCGGTTGCCATGATCACATCGCTTCTTGTTGCCATCGCTGTATCATAGGTTATCTCAGGATCAGGGTTACTCATGGCAAAGACAATTGGATCTGAAGCCATGGTATTGAGCATTTCAGGGCTGACGCAGTCGGCAACGGAAAGACCGAGAAACACATCCGCATCGACCATCGCCTCTGCCAACGTGCGAGCATCGGTATTGGTGGCCATTTCTTCTTTTTCTGGGGTCATTCGCTCAGTGCGCCCGGTATAGATAACCCCGGTACTGTCACACATGATCAAGTTATCATGCTTCACTCCACAGGCAAGCAGCATCTTAGCACACGAAATTCCTGCTGCTCCTGCCCCGTTTACCACGACTTTCAAATCCTCAATACGCTTACCGGCTAGTTCAGAGCCGTTCATGATCCCGGCAGTTGAAATGATAGCCGTGCCGTGCTGATCATCGTGAAAAATTGGAATATTGCACTGCTCTTTGAGTGTCTGTTCGATTCTGAAACACTCGGGAGCCTTAATATCCTCAAGATTCACACCACCAAAGGTTGGTTCAAGTAGTTTCACCACTTCGATGAGCTTATCAGGATCGGTCGTGTCAACCTCGATATCAAATACATCAATATCTGCAAAGCGTTTAAAGAGAACCCCTTTACCCTCCATGACCGGTTTAGAGGCTAAAGCACCCCGATTCCCCAGTCCCAGGATTGCTGTGCCGTTAGAGATAACGGCAACAAGGTTACCCTTTGCGGTATACTTATAAACATTCTCGGGATCCTCATCGATTGCCAACACCGGTTTTGCTACCCCGGGTGTGTAGGCCAAAGAGAGATCTCCAGCCGTGATGCACGGTTTTGTTGGCACCACGGATATCTTTCCGGGAACTCCATCCCGACTGTGATATTCCAGCGCCCTTTCTTTCAAATCATCCATTGCGTTGCTCCTCTATGTATCTCATATGTGCCAAAAGTATTTTTCCTATTCAAAATCAAAGCGGTATCCAAGCTGAAACCTGTCGCGGAGCTCCACCATGACATTCTGCAGTGTCTTTGGTACGGGACATCCAAGCTCTTTCCGATAGCCCCAGGCGATATGCTCTTTTTCCCCGGCGGTGTAGATGCGCTCAGCGTTCGGAGCAACCTGAGAGTTACGGACTTCTCTGCAGATGTTACCAGCCACCCGTTTGAAGGTCTCTAAACCCATAAACTTCTCGGGGTCAATAGCGATGAAAAAATGTCCAAGAGGATAGGGCATCTTGTTACCCTCCTCGTCAAAACCGTTCAAAGCCTTCATGTAACTGCCGTCCTGCAGGGCTGCCGAGAGAATCTCGACAACCATGGCATACCCGTAGCCTTTATACCCGCCGGTAGTCTCCCCGAGTCCGCCCAGCGGAGCAAGGGCCGCCTTTCCCTTCGTCAGGTCGACAAGAATTTGCTTCGTATCCGTTCTGGTCTTCCCGTCGCTTCCAATCACCCAACCAGCAGGAAGATCTTTCCCCGCGCGGCCGTAGACCTCTATCTTTCCCCGCTGAGAAACAGATGTAGCGCAGTCAAGGATAAAGGGAAACTCCTCATCAGTTGGAAGCCCAAAGGTCAGAGGGTTTGTTCCCAGCATGTTCTCAACACCGAACGTCGGGGCGATTGAGGGGCGGGCGTTTGTACCGGTTATGCCGATCATTCCGGCATCGGTAGCCATGGAAGCGTAGTAGCCGGCAATCCCGTAATGTGTTGAATTTCTGACAGCTACCATACCCAGGCCATATTCACGCGCCTTTTCAATTGCCATGTCCATGGCCTGTTTAGAAACAACGTGCCCCATCCCATTATGCCCATCGAGCACAGCCGCTCCCTTCTCGTCTTTCAGAACCTCGACTGTTGTCTTTGGATCGAGAATACCGGCATCTATACGATCAATGTAGATTGGTTTGAGTCTCCCGATCCCGTGAGAATCAATACCGCGTTTGTCGGAGGTGATCAGTACCTCAGTGACAATTTCGGCGTCTTCTTTTGGAACACCTATGTGCTCTAATACATCGGACATAAACTGCTCAAGTACTTCAAAGGGTACCCATTCACAGTCCTTATACGCATCTTCGTAGGCCATAACAATCCTCCTAATAGGTATTAATCTGCTACAATCAACCTGATCCCAGCTCTCTGCAGTTCAGTTTCTGTAAGAAAATCCTCGGCTGCTCTGTCAGTAACCAGGTAGTCTATCTTTTCGACCGATGAGGTTTTAAAATTGGAAACAACCCCCATCTTATTACTTGCTGCAGCTACAATAATGCTGCCAACCGTCTTCTCCATCATGGATCGGGTAACTTCAGCCTCATTCATATTGGGAGTTGTAAGCCCGTGGGTAAAGCTAAACCCGTCTACACCGATAACCACCTTGTTGGCATAGACTCGTTCCAGCGCCATAAGAGCGAAGTTACCAGCTGAAGAGTGGGATTGACTGCGATAATTACCACCGAGAAAAATAATATCAAAGGCAGCCTCATCAGCTACAGCTGCAGCGGCAACATTATTCGTGATAATAGTCACCCTCTTATCCTTCAGGGCCTTGATCACCTGCAGCGTGGTGGAGCCGCTGTTGATCAGAACCATATCCCCCTCTGAAATCATACTGGCAGCTGCAAGACCGATAGCCTCTTTCTCCCGGGTGTACTGGCGCTCCTTCTGTATAAAGAGCGGTTCAATCTGAAGATTCTGGCGCCGGACAGCTCCCCCGTGAGAACGTTCGAGATACCCCTGCTGTTCAAGGACATCGAGATCGCGCCGGACAGTTAATACAGAGACGTCAAAGAGATCACTCAGTTCGTTGACTCGCACAACTCCCTGCTCAGCAATCAGTTCTTTGATTCTCTGCTGCCTGTCAGCAGGTATCAGCCCTATAGCCATGCACCCTCCAGCTCAATAAAACAAAAACAATCATTAAATATGAACGTATTTTAACGTTTATGAATCTATTTGTATCTTATCAGTAAGATATTTTGCTGTCAACGAACAGAAGTGAACTATTTTGAATTTACAGCATCTTTTTAGGTTAGAAGGTTAGCGCCTCTACCAGGCGCCCTGCTGTCGTCATCCTCTGTACAAACCCCGCTCCTTCACGTATGATAAAGGCAGCAGTTCTAAGGAGACGTCATGCCAAGGCCGAGGAAAAACAGAAAAATTATTGGGGGACCGTCCTTCTCCCGGTTTAAACCGGCGGGAAAGCCCTCTGCAGAGCTAGAAAGCATAAAACTTACTCTTGATGAACTGGAGGCTTTACGTCTAGCTGACTTCGAGGGACTGTATCAGGAAGAATCTGCCGAACTGATGGATGTCTCCCGGCAAACCTTCGGAAATATCATCACGAGAGCCCGACAAAAATGTGCTGAGGCACTTGTGCTGGGCAAACAACTGATCATAGAGGGTGGTGATTTCGAAATAGACTTGGAGCGTAAAGAAATTTGCAGACAGTGCGGGAGGTCTTGGCGTTCTCTCAGAGATACCGCTGATGAGGCACCCTGTCCTGCCTGCGTTCGCTCAACAGGTCGAGGACGCCGCAGAAGAGGACCTGAAAACTAACCTTCCCGCTACACTCTCGTCTGCCAGGCGAGATGCTTAATCTCTTTCATATCTTCCCTAGTTAACCCTTCCCAAGCAGTCGGCTGAAAAGAGTTATTGTGCAGAATCGGCTCCTGATCCAACGGAAGTGAAGACAATGCGAGGGTTTTCTCCCAGGCGGGAGTTCCCGGTACTGGTGAAAATTCGGCAATTGAGACTGATACTCCCTCATCAGCTGCCGTGTGAATTGAGGTTTCGACCTCCTCACGTGTTTGTCCG
>JBNJDX010000064.1:0-11376 GCA_051745285.1 Spirochaetota bacterium | reverse complement strand
GAAGGATACTCTTCCAATGTGGCCGCAGGAATTCTCTGGGCTGCAGACCATGGGGCTGATATCATAAACCTGAGTTTAGGGGGGAATGATTTCAATCAAACCACATTTGATGCTCTCAAATACGCATATCAGCAAAAGGGTATAACGATATTTGCATCATCGGGAAACGATGAAGTTGGTTTTGTTAGTTATCCAGCCGCCCATGAGGAATTTGTTATTGCCGTGGGAGCCACTACCCGTGACCGAGAGAGAGCCCCCTACTCTAACTATGGACCCAAACTCGATATTGTTGCTCCCGGTGGTTTCATGAACGAAGGTCTGAATCCGGAGGACGGAATACTTCAGCAGACAATTATTAATGATGAGCCAGGCTTCTATTATTACGAGGGAACCTCCATGGCAGCACCTCATGCTGCAGCGTTGGGTGCATTGTTATTATCTAGAAATCCGCAATTATCCCCTGCAGAACTATACACTGCTATAACCGGAACAGCAGATGATTTGGGAACTGAAGGAAGGGACGATTATCATGGATATGGTCTTATCAATCCTCTTGCAGCGCTGCAATCTGTCTCGGCAAATGTTCTGACCTATGCGGTTTCTGACTCCCTCCATGTCGTATATGACAATACCCAGGACCCTCATTCCCAACGGTTTTTCCAGGCGAACTCGGGGGAGATACGTCTGAGTCTTTCCAGTTCCAGCACTGCCATAGCTATGACGTTATATGACCCTGACGGTGTAGAGATCGCAAGTACTGAAGATACATCTAAACAAGACATTATTCACACTGTTGGTGATAGCGGAGGAACCTTCTCAGTTATTGTTCACTGGGAATAGGTAATGAGTGGTAACTTGATATGATATCACCTGTTGTGCGATACCTGTAGCTCACTGTTACAGAGCCCGATTGAAATATATGTTATCAAGTTTTTCTGAAAAATCGTTTTCAGACAATGATATAACTGTCCTTTGGGTTGCCACTGCAGAAAAAGTTGAACAAAACTTAGTTAAAAAAACCCTCGAATGACCATAATCCACAACCATACTGGTTCAAATGTTATCAATATGACAAACTGCTAACGTGTACCGGGACTTTTACTTGGCCAAATAGTATCAGATCACCTTATCTTCAGTGATGGAAGCATCAGCCGAGAAACTGCTTGTTCCAATGGCGTACATGGTTCACTTTTATACAAAGGTCTTGTTTTTTATATAAGTTACGAGTAACATTTATAAGAAAGTTCATTTTATTATAAAAGACGGAGGTCGCTATGTTGTCAAATCTCCCACCAAAAGTGAATCTAGAAACCACAACGATCCTTAAGAAATTGGTGGAAGCAAGAACCCATTTGGCTGAGTTGAAGGGGCTCTCTCAAACAATTCCCAACCAGCAGGTGCTGGTGAACACACTATCCCTCCAAGAAGCAAAGGATAGTTCGGAAATTGAAAATATTATTACAACACATGATGAGGTTTTTTCAGCTTCATCAAACACAACCGATTACGGCAAACCGGCGGCCAAAGAAGTCATCCGATACAGTCAGGCTTTGCAGGTGGGTTTTCTCAGATTAAAGCAACGCGGCTCTATCTCCCGTGCTGCACTGCTTGAAATACAGGAGATAATTGAACAAAACCAAGCAGGTTTCAGAAAACTGCCTGGAACTTCATTGATGAACGACCGCACTGGCGAGGTAGTCTATATACCACCCGAACCGCAGCATATCAATGATCTGATAGATAACCTTCTGAACATCATCAATATCCCCGAAGCATGGGAAGTTGATCCACTAATCAAGATGTCAGCAATTCACTACCAGTTCGAATCAATACACCCGTTCTACGACGGAAATGGCCGCACCGGCAGGATACTGAACATCTTGTTTTTGGTCAGAGAAGGTTTGCTCGACATGCCCGTATTGTATCTTTCCAGATTCATCAACCAAAACAAGGACCGGTATTATGATTTATTGCAGGGTATACGTAACCAGAATGCCTGGGAGCAGTGGGTTCTGTACATGCTGGAAGGAGTTTCTAAAACGGCCAGAATGACATGCCGTATGGTGACAGCCATCGGAGATGCCATGCAGAACTACAAGCATGTCATTCGTGAAAACCATCCGAAGGTGTACAGCCAAGATTTGATCAATAACTTATTTTTTCATCCCTACACGAAAATCGAATTTCTCCAGAAAGATTTAGCAGTCAGCTACCTGACTGCCCGCAAATATTTGGAGATGCTGACCAATGATGGATTGCTTCAAAAAACAACGATTATGAGAACCAGTTTTTATGTGAACAAGGCGTTGATGAAAATCTTATCAAGTGCCGAGCATGAGCAGTTAAGAATATAACTGCTTGAATGTTTTCTATATTTTTTCTTATAGGATAGTTCTATATCCCATGAAATGTATTATTTTCAAAGCAATACGTCCAGATATAGCTCCTGTACAGGTGCTATAGGAAATTTTTTGCCTAGTCCAGCAAAACATCAAGAGTCCTGTCTCTTCTTTACAGATAAGCAACCTTAAACCTCTTTCATGACCTTGATACTGGTCTTGTTTTTCTACCTAGCGGCATCAAGAAACCACACGCTCACTACCATAGATTCCAGGATCTTTCCAGAAGGTGCAGGTATCTCTGTTTTACCAATCAGGAACAGATCAACTGAAACGTGAAGCAGCTGAATTGGCAGATAATCCGGCACAACCACCCTTCCCTCCCGTCATATTTCTATCTGAACAACAGTAAGGGGGTAGGAGATCTCCACAAGGGTGAGGATACATACTGCTGCGTAATATGTGCGTTTGAGTAGAAAAGGAATAGCCAGTTTTACACCTTGCTGATTCGATACTTGATAGAATCGTTCATGTTTCGTACACGAAGCAAAGTAAGACGCGCCCCCCCAGCGGTGGTTACGTCAACGCTTGGGTGAAAGCCAATTGGTTCCTGTCCAACAACTTCCTTATCACATCCGCGATGATGTGACGGCCCGACCATCACCTGATAATGGCTGGGTCCGTCACTCATCTTCGTCGCCTTATTCGTATCTACCGGGAATAGGCATCCCACGGGTTATCGTGCATCAACTTATCGATCAACCTCTCCGAGAACCCAGCCTCGCGCATATCAGGAAGGAACGAGTTCATTATCTGGTCAAAAGGCTCTACAACGAACCCCTCAGGAAACCCTGGGTCATACCACCCGGTGTCTGACCCGATGATTAACTGATCCTCATATCCGGCATCGACCAGTGTTTGCAGCAGCTCAAGATGTCGAGCGTTGCTGTTGTTGCCGCCGAGCCAGTCGGCCCAGAACTCGGAGCCAATGAAGTCTAGGCTCAAATAAGCTCCGGCTTCTGCGGCAGCCAGCAACGAGTCAACGCCTCCTTCTTCTGTGAAGGCCGCGTATGGTGCATGGACCCAAATAAACCGGGAGGGATCAATACCGAAACCCTCAAGCGCCTCGATCACATCAAGGGCAGTTCCCCCGGAGAGAATATGACTCCCAATGGAAGCCCCAGTCTTCCTAGAAGCCACACTGGCTGCCTCGAGAACCTTCATCTCATCTTCTGTGATGCCCTCAGTGCTGTGAGAAAGTTTAATCCAGCCAGCTTGCACTTCAGTTTCCCCCACTCCTTCGTTGAGTTCTTCCAACATCCAGTCGGTAAGCTCTTGGACAGAGGCCTCGCGCACCCAGTCCGAGAAATAGGGGTCTGAGTAGAAGCCGGTGACCATCATGACCGGCAATCCTGAGGTGTCGGCCATGTACTTGACTATGTCAGGCCGCCGCCCTACTCCCTTCATAGTCGGGTCAACAAAAACATCATATCCGAGGTCCTTGGCCTCCTCCATCATCGGCCCTATGACGTCGTACACCTCTTCAGCAGTAGAGTCTTCATAGGCTGAAGGATCCGTGTTACCGAACTCCACGAAGATGTGCTGATGGGCCAGGATGTTCCCCACCTGATCCTCGGTAAGGGGTCCCGCAGTTGTGTAAAACTTTTTATCGGCATCGAGAAACGCGTCTTCTGAGATTTCTTGCACCCCGACAGCAAATACGGAGGAGACTCCCACCAAGAGCACAGCTAAAGCTACGATAATTGTCAAAATTCTTCGCATATTACACCTCCAAATATGTAACGCAAACCATCTCTGCGATAGTTTGAAAAATCATTATGTAATTTCTGTGAGATATATCGCAGCCCTCAGCCTCTTTTAAGCAAAAGTGCTACGAGGGAACTTCTATTCGGAGCAAGTTCTTTTCATACCTTTTTTCTAAGGTTTATACAAAGAATCCTACCACGAAACATTGGCCTGTCAACGAAAAACAATAGCAACTGTTGTTGTTCGTCATTTTACGCAAGTCTTCCCACCCATTGCAAAACGAAATCTCGAGGAGTACACACGGGGTATGTTTATCTTTAACTACTGGTTTTCGCCCAAGTTTGGGCAGTCTCAACGAGAATATGTGCGACATATATTTCACTTAAACAATCTGTTCTCTGGGTAAAGCACCCAGAAAACACTACCTTTCTTGCTAAAAAAACATGTTGTTCGCTGTGTTGTAATGGCCGTATGCTCTTTTCAAAATACGAGTACGTAAATCAACAATATCAGCAAGGTTATATACTTACCTCCCCGCTTTATTGCAGACCATACCCAGGATGCCCCCAATTGTAGCTATCGCCCTCTGAAAGTCTTTTGGCTTAGTGTTTCACTTCTTCGCCGCCCATCTGATTGATCTAGATTGGTTACCGTGTGTTCATGAACGGTGTGAGTGGAAAGGTGGTTATTCCTTGCTTGTAAAATGCTAGCCTTTGAGAATCTTGTAGACCTTGCCGGCAATGTCGTCTCGCGTGAAGGGCTTTTCCAGAAAATGTACACCTTCCTCCAGAATGCCTTGATGGGCGATGACGTTGGCGGGGTAGCCTGATATGTAGAGGATCTTCATATCGGGATAATCGGGCGCTAGTTTTTCAGCCAGAGCGCGACCACTCATGCTGGGTAAGACCACGTCGGTGATCAGCAGTTTGATCGCACCATCGAGCTCAGCGGCCAGCTGCAGCGCTGCGGACGGAGTTTCTGCGGTCAACACGGTGTATCCGAGCTGCTCGAGAAACAGTGCAGTGGTCACGCGCACGCCCTTTTCGTCTTCAACCAACATGACCGTTTCGCTTCCCCCGGGGCGTTCTTTCGTTATCTCGACTTCGTTTTGTACGCCGTTCTCCCCGGCAAACCGCGGCAGGTAGATGCGGAATGTGGTGCCTTTGCCGGGTTCACTGTAAACGTTGACGAAGCCATTATTCTGCTTAACGATGCCATAAACTGTCGACAGCCCCAGCCCGGTGCCTTTTCCAACACCTTTGGTGGTGAAAAACGGTTCGAATAGCCGCTCCAGCGTCGTGCTGTCCATGCCGCAGCCGTCGTCGCTGATAGCCAACATAACATAAGTCCCGATGACCGCCTCTTCGTGCTTAGCACAGTAGTCCACATCGATAAACACATTTTGCGTCTCAATGGTGACCTTGCCAACACCGTCGCCAATGGCATCACGCGCGTTGACGCAGAGATTGGCGAGAATCTGATCTATTTGTCCCGGATCGACTTTAACCAACCGTAGATTCGCGCCAGGATGCCAAGAGAGATCAATATCCTCACCGATCAGTCGGCGCAGCATCTGGAGCATGCCGCCCACCGTATCGTTCAGGTCAACCTCCTTGGGCGCGATGGTCTGTTTGCGCGCGAATGCAAGCAACTGGTGTGTCAGTTCAGCCGAACGCTCGGCTCCGAGCATGATTTCGTCAAGCAATTCACGGATGGGGTGGTCCACGCCGATTCTGTCCAGGCACAATTCCGTATAGCCCATGATACCCATGAGCATATTATTGAAATCGTGGGCTATGCCGCCAGCCAGCTGCCCGACCGATTCCATCTTCTGAGCCTGGAGCAATTGCACTTCAAGCGCTTTGTGCTCAGTATTGTCGAGCATGGTCACCAGGGCCATGCGTTCACCCTTAAACACAAGTGGCGTCGAAGATAAGAGCATATTTTTCGCGGTTGTATGGCCCTCTGCCAGCTCTAGGTAATAGTCAGCCTCGACTTGAAGATGCGTCGTTCCGTTCGAGAGCGTATCAAGCAGGGTGTTACGGATGGTGCACTGTTCGCAGAAATCCCCAAAACCGCAGCCCCGCGGGTCGTCCAGAGCGTGCAGACATCGCAAGGCCTCACCACCGCGCAAACCCAGCATCTCTTCGGTTGAACGGTCGGCAAACTGAGAAGAAAAGCCGTTGACTTGTCGAATACGTCGCTCGGAATCCACCACCATCATGATCAGTGGTGCGTTTTTGTAGATTGCCTCCAAAAGCGCCCGCTGCTCATCCTTGGCCGTCTCAGCCTGCTTCTGCTCGGTAATGTCCCGCACCACGCCGGTTGATTGGATGACGACCCCTGAGGCATCTCGTTCGTGAGCACAACGTTCATAAACATAACGAATTTCACCTGTTTTTCGCCGTACGATCCGGTGCTCGATATCATAGCCGTCGATATCCTCCCATAGCGAACGGGAATACGCCTCATCCACCGCGTCCCTGTCATCGGGGTGAACGAAGTCAAGAAAGGCTTCATAGGTGGGGGTAAACTCCTGCGGATTGCAGCCGAAAATGCGATAGACCTCATCCGACCAGGTCAAACGCTTTGTGGTCAAATCCAGCTTCCAGCTTCCAGTGTGGGCGATTTCCTGTGACCTAGTCAGCAGCTCTTCGCTCTCGCGCAGGGATTCTTCTGCCTGCTTTTGTTCCGTTATATCTTTCATTATACAGTAAGTCTGTTTGAAGCTACCGTCAGCATTGTGACCAACTCGGCCATCGAAGGCTATGTATCTTCTACTGCCGTTCTTATGCTTCATGTAGAATTCGCTGTGCACTTTTCCTTCAGCCTTGAATATCGGAAACCGTTCCCTGAAAGCCTGTACATATTCCGGAGCAAGGAAATCGCCGAACCATTTACCAATTACTTCTTCACGCTTGTATCCCAGAGTTTCAAGCCATGCAACATTTACATCGATAAACCTGCCTTCACTGTCAAGTGATTGGTAACTTAGCGGTGCTCTCTCAAACAGTTGTTGGAACCGTTCTTCACTCTCGTGCAGGGCCTCTTCAGCGTGCTTGCGTTCTGTAATATCTAAAGCCAGAGCGAGATAGTGTTTCTTGCCATGAATATCAATCGGGGCGAGATTGACCTCCACAGGAAATATGGTACCGTCTTTTTTCCTATGCCTCGCTTCAAACCGAAACTGTCCTTTTCTGTTGAGTTCTTCCCAAAATGAACCCATATCTTCTCGTTCACGATAATCAGGGTCAATGTCACTGACTTTCAGATTGAGAATCTCATCGGCAGAATATCCATATTTTTCCAGTGCGAATTGGTTAAATTCTACAATGGAGCCATCCATTTCATGCAGGAAAAGCGCTGCTGGCGCCTGGTGTATCAGTGTCTGTAACTTTTTTTCATTGTTGTATAACGCCTCTTCCATCCGTTTGCGATCAGTGATATCCCGGATACTTGCCAGGGTTGCTGCTCCACCATTCCAGGAAAATTCTGAAGCTCGCATCTCTACGTACCGTAAACCTTTTCCCGGGAGCTGGAGTTCTGTGGGTTCTTTGACTGCAGGCGTACCGAAATGGAAGCCGACAAGATTTTCTGTCTGCCCCGCAAACATGGCGACTGCCGAGGGATTGGCGAACTGCACAACGCCGTCCGCATCGATAACCAGCAGACCGTCAACCGTTGCATTAGCGACGGATTCAAAACGATAGTCGTAGGGTACGGACCGGTCAGCTGGTTCTTCTGTCATACTGTTCCTCCATCGCTCATTTCGGGCCGCGTAAATCCAGACCTACTAGTACTTTTTCGGTATCTGACAGATCGCCGATAACCTTGCGCAAGGGCGTCGGCAGCCTGCGTACCAGCGTTGGCGCGGCTAGAATCTGGTCGCCCTCAGCCAGCGCGGGTTTCTCCAGCAAGTCGACGACTTCCAGGGAATACTGCCCCGCCAAATGCTCCTCGCAGACTTCTTTGATGTTGGCAACCGCCCGTTTTGCCGCAGGTGTCATACCAGCTACATAAAGGCGTAATTCCCATTGTTCTGATGGCACCTTTGTCATTTCTTGTTCTCCCTGTTCGAAGCCTGTTCGTACGTCTCAGAAAAACGCTCCCTATGCGGATCACACAGAGAAAGTCCGTCGTCAGAAATGATGATCTGACGCATCTCATGGGAATGATTCATACCCCGGGACTTAATGACATGCAACCCGCGCCGATGTGTATCGCCTTCGCGTTCCTGTTGTAACGCAATCCAGGTGTCGGCCAACGATGAGATATTCGTCTCGGTCTCTTCCGGCCTGCCAGATCCTGGAGTCAACGAGGTGAGAAAGAGCGTAATGCCCCGATTCTTCAGATGATCCAGAACACGCGTGAGCATAGACTTAACATCGCCACTGACAGCCACACCGAGAAAACTGGTGATTGGATCTATTACGACACACGCGGGATTCAGTCTTTCCACAGCATGCACCATCTCCACAAGGTGTTCCTCTAGCCCCCGACTCGTCGGTCGGAACGCCTCCACGGTAAGCAACCCCTTTGCTTGCCAGCCTTCAAGGTCCATCCCGATCGAACGCATATTACGCGCAATCTGGGCTGCGGATTCTTCGAAAGCCAGATAGAGGGCTTTTTCGCCCCGACTGCAAGCTGCAGCCACAAAGGCGGCAGCCAGCGAACTCTTGCCTGTACCTGCTTTACCGGAAGCCAAGACGGTGCTCCCCTTAAAATAGCCCTTGCCCCCGAACATTCGGTCCAAGTCGTCCACCCCAGTACTGATCCGCTCGTCGCCTACGACATAATTCAGACCAGTCGATGTGATGGGGAAAACCGAGAAGCCGCTCTTATCAATCAGGAAGGGATACTCGTCCTTACCATGGCTGGAACCGCGGTACTTGACCACACGCAAACGTCGTTTGGATATCTGTTCGTCCACCCTATGATCCAGCACCACAACGCAATCAGATACGTACTCCTCAAACCCGTATCTAGTCAGCCTGCCTTCTCCCCGCTCTCCGGTGATCACGGCCGTAATACCAGTCTCCCTAAGCCAGCCGAAGAGGCGTGATACTTCACTACGCAGTGTCTGGGTGTCTGTGAACACGGAAAACAACGCGTCCATTGTGTCAAGCACAACCCGTTTGGCACCGATCTCTTCAATCCCAGCTTTCAACCGAATCAGAAGAGGGTCGAGCGAGAACGACCCGCTCTCGATAGTTTCGTATCGCAGAAGCTCAACCGGGGCAATCTTGATTTTTTTCTGTTCACAGAGAGCGGCCAGATCGAAGCCCATGGACCGGAAATTTTCCTCCAGTTCTGTTGTCCCTTCCTCGAACGACATGAACAGTCCGGGTTCGCTGTCCTCTGTGGCACCCCGCACAAGAAACTCCATGCCGAGCACAGTTTTGCCGCAACCCGCTGCTCCGCATACCAATGTCGGCCGTCCGCGAGGCAACCCCCCATTCGTAATCTCGTCCAATCCCCTGACTCCAGTCGCACATTTCCCAAGTACACCTGCGGAGCCTTGCTTCGATGCTGGTCTTTTAGCGTTCATATGTTTGTTCCTTTCAATGTTCCATCTTTCTCAGTATTGAATAACGCTTCCAGCGTTACATCTTGCCCATTTTGTACCCATCTTGAGCTTATTCTAGTCGTCCTTTCTTAGTGATACTCAACATTTTTCTTCGGGATATTTCGGTTAGTTTACAACCTCAAGAGTTGAATTGCAATTTTAATCAGGATTATTCATTAACATTCCAGTAGATGGCCAATGCCTTGCTCATCTTCATGCCTGTAAAGGCTGTGGGACAAAGGGGTTTGAAAAGTTCACGAAGAATTGTAAATATTGATAAGAAAACATACTGAGGTGTTAAACAATCGTTCTCCCGCTGCTACTGCGCTACGCCAATATCGGTGTTTTTCAACAGCATCGCACCGATCTCTTATATTTTCTATCCCACGGCAGTCTAGAGATTCGACCTCATCAGATTCATAAACCGCCCTTGATAGCATCTAAGAATTGTGAGTCAGTTAATAATCCCCGAATATGTAGTTTATTCCGCATAACCGCAACTTCACCGGAAGACATTGTTGCTTCGATGTGTATGGTTATAATATCATGATATGTATTTCTTGGTAAGTCGGGGTTCCCCTTAAATGAAATGATAAGTTCGTTGGCTTTTCCAGGCATCACTTTATCAGTATGAATTTCTTCTCTTTCTTTCGCTATAAAAAGATGATAACTACCGGTTTCATCAAATCCAATAAGCATATCATCATAGAATAATTGATATGGCACAGAGTAATTTCCAACACCGCTACCAACCAATTTGCCGCCATTTTGGGATTTCATATGCACTTCATAATCTGCATTGGCATGGACACGAATTTTTGCAAGATATTGTTTTGACTTATCGACTGTTAAATCGAGAAAAAATGCTTCAGTATGGAAAAACTCTATTTCGGCTATAAGAGATATCGAACCCACAATTTCAAGCTGTCCTTGCTGCTCATTTGAAAAAACAAATGTATTGCAAATGATGAAAATACAAAAAATTATGCATACTTTGTACATAACCAAATTGTAATCAAAAAGGTATAATAAGACAATAAAATGAGTTCACAAGACCAAAGAATATTTAGGCGGACTTCATGCCTTGCACACGCAGGTGTGTGTCATAGGACAGAAAGGGTTTTATATGTTCCCGTAAGGTCGAAATATTCCCAAGCAAGCTGTTGATAAACCTATGGATATACTTCTGAGCCTCTTTGCATGTCTTTATATCTGTAGTTTGCTGAAGTTATACCCGGCTAAATCTGAGTATTTGAAATAATAGTATGTACCGCGTTTATAGGGTTTCGGATTTATGTTTTACCCCCTGGTTTAGCAACCTGTCACCAAAGTCTCACCATTCGGGGCAAAGAAAAAGCAGACAACCTTTACAGCCGCCTGCTTATTTCTTCTGTAAATAATATTTAAATAGCTCCCCCGGACGGACTTGAACCGCCGACCTAGTGATTAACAGTCACCCGCTCTACCAACTGAGCTACAGGGGAATGTTCGTGATGAACGAGTGTAAATGTACACAAAAAGTTTGCTTTCTGTCAATCGTTTCGCGTAAAATCTTTTCTCTATCCCCCATTCAGAAGTGATAATGTCACAGGTAACACATTCCTGGTTAGATATGAGAACATGTATTCTCAGTGCTTTTGCTTCTTTGATCGACCTGATTGGGATCATTTTGAATCACTACTATCTCATGGGGATAGTTTGGGC
>JBNJDX010000063.1:0-11442 GCA_051745285.1 Spirochaetota bacterium | reverse complement strand
CCGTACGCTGCCAAGCTGGCTGAAGATCGCCACTGCCGTAAACAGGATAACAAGAACGGGAGCCTGAATCGGGAGAATCCCGAACAGGTAGATCCTTGCCTCAGGATAATAGGTTGCGAAAGCTAACAAGACCGCGTATACGGCTCCGGAGGCACCTAGGAGAAATACCCCCATAGATCCGGTAGCCAGGTAGAAGAAAAAGGAGAAGACTCCGGCTAGAAATCCTGTGAGCAGATAAAAGAGCAAGAACTCTCTACTTCCCATACTCCGCTCAACCTGAGTCCCGAAGAAAAACAGACCAATCATGTTAAATAGAATATGTGAAAACCCTGAATGAACAAACATATAGGTAAAAAACTGCCATACAAACTGCTCGTGAACAACAAGCCCAGGTACCAGTGAAAGGTAGTACAATAGGTTCTGGTTCATCATCGTCAGCAGAAACACACCGCCGTTGATCATGATGATGGTCAATGTGACATTACTATAGGTATAGCGAAACGGTTTCCGGAGCAGCCTCATGTTCATGCGGACAATATAATTTATTCCAGGTCTTCCGTCAAACACTACCTCCTATGCAGAAAGAAAATCCTCAAGCATCGTAAGGAGAACCTTGCGTTCCGGGGAAGCGGGGAAAATGCTATGAATCTCCTCGGAAGCTTCATGCAACAACTGCTTTGCTCGGTCATGAGCCTTCTCAAGGGCTCCTGATTCCTTTATATCGTCAATCACTGCAACTATCTCTTTTTCTGCACGTTCATAGCCTTGTTCCGCGGCCAAAGCAAAGACCTCAGAGAGCCTTTGCTTCCTGAGTTGATCCTCGAGGACATACAAAATAACGGGGAGGCTCTTTTTATTCTCTACAATGTCATCTCCCCGCTGCTTGCCAGGATTACCGGTTTCAAGGTTGACAATATCATCCTGAATCTGAAAACCGACTCCGATGACCTCAGCCAATGAGCCAATCCGATCAATGAGTTTTCGGTCACTACCTGCAACAGCAGCACCAATCTCAGCACTCATCCCCGCTAGACAGCCGGTTTTAAACCGGCACATCTGTTCATATTCCTCTGGGGTGGGAAACAAGTCAGCGTTTCGGTGCCAGACAATATCAAGGCCCTGTCCAAAATGAACACGCCGAAGGTATTTAGCATATATCTGATACATGTGGAGTTTGGCTTCAACATCCAAAGGTGCTTCATCAATAACCCTCGTAGGAAGAAAGTAGAGCAGGTTTCCAGCATTAATTGCCAAATCCTGACCGTAGGTAACATGCACCGCAGGCTCACCGCGCCGCCAGTGAGAGCCATCTTCAATGTCGTCAATGATCAAACTCCCGTTGTGAGGCAACTCCACGACAGATACAAGTCTCTCCGCGGCTGCAAGACTCTGTTGACCACCAAGCATTTTTGCTATCAGCAACATAAGTCGTGGTCGCCAGCGTTTTCCTCCCCGTTGAATCAGATCCCGAGCAGGCTCACAAAACATGTCGTACGCCGGATTCTCGGCACCGATGACTGTTCCGTCTGCCACCCATTCAATCCAGGAAGGATCTGCCCTTTGGGGAAAAACACGAGAAAGTTCTGCTTCTATGCGTTCTTTCAGACTGTCCATATACGAATCATAAAGGTTAACCACGCTGTGTCAAGTCGAATACGTCATATACTAAAACCTCATAAGCTGCACAGCTGTGCGAATTTTTTTCTCATATAAAGGCTGGGCAGCAGACATTTCACGGTTTTCTGCGGTATTACCCCTTATTAAAGCAATTTGGGGATACTTTTTTTGGCATACCATTTGCTGTATCTGTTTATGCAAAGCAGTCGATTTTTTTCAACCCTCCTCTATTCATCTTGTTGGCGGCGGCCGATTCTCCCCCCTCCCCTGAACGGTCGCCGCCTCTTTTTATCATGTTGGCCCTGTGCTATACTTTTCACATGGCGAAGGCACGCGAAGTCTCAGATTTTTATGCAAAAAAGGCCAAACAGGAAGGATATCCCGCGAGGTCAGTTTATAAACTTGAGGAAATTCAACAGAAGCACAAAATCATGCGTAGGGGGGATCAGGTTCTTGATGTGGGGGCCTCCCCCGGAAGCTGGACACTCTATGTTCACCGTCAGATCCTGAAAGGCTCTGGCTCGATTGTAGCTGTTGATCTTAAGCCGCTTGAACTCAAATCAATACCTGATACTGTCACCTCCTACACTGGTGATGCCTGTAGTAATGAGGTTCGCTCAAAGCTTGCCTCCCATGGTCAGTTTGATGTACTGATCAGCGATGCGGCTCCATCGACAACCGGAAACCGCTCAGTTGACACAATGCGGTCGCAGCAACTGGCTGAGTCGATCCTGGAGCTGGCTGAGACGCTGCTGAGGCCAGGCGGAAACTGCGTGATAAAGCTCTTTCAGGGTGGGGGTGAGCAGGATATCCTGAAGCGGATGCGTTCCGGCTTTTCGAAGGTGAAACCCTTCAAACCCAAAGCCTCCAGGAGCCAATCCTTTGAAGTATTCTTCATCGGGCTTGGAAAAACCCAGTAATGAGGAGGATTTTTTATGCAGAATACACAGACTTCACAGGCGCTTTTAATTGTCGATGTACAGGTTGACTTCTGTACCGGTGGAGCCTTGGAGGTAAAAGGGGGTGAAGGGGTCGTTCCGACGATCAATGCGCTCATACCGCAGTTTTCCCACATTGTCGCCACCCAGGATTGGCACCCTGCCGGTCACTTCTCGTTTGCCTCCTCCCATCAGGGAAAAGCCCCCTTCGATACTGTACCATTCCACGGGGAGGACCAGATTCTCTGGCCCGATCACTGCGTTATCGGCAGTCCGGGGGCTGGTTTTCATCCTGACTTGAACACTGATGCAGTACATCTCATGCTTCGCAAGGGAACAAACAAACATATTGATTCATATTCTGCTTTCTACGAAAACGATCACGCTACACCGACAGGGCTGACAGGATGGCTTAGAGAGCATGGTATCAATCACATTACCCTCTGCGGGCTTGCTGCTGATGTCTGCGTCTATTTCACTGCTCTTGACGGACTAGCATGCGGGTTCTCTGTTTCCCTGGTTCAGGAAGCAACCCGCGGAATTGACACTCCCCCGGGCTCTCTGAAGCTTAAAATGGACGAACTTAAAAGCAAGGGAGTTCAGCTGATCTAGCGTTGCATTGTAACAGGTTTTTGCAACAATCCTTCATCACTACTTGCTCACGTGTTGCATAAATATGTAAAAAACTATACTCTCCTACGTGAAATATATACGGAATAACTACCAATACTGTTATTTCTGTATAAATATGCAATAAGGACGGTGTTTGTGAAACGAGCGTATCTTATTTTATCCGATGGATCCTACTATGAAGGATCGTCATTCGGCGCTCTGCCGCTGACCTGCCGTGAGGCGGTCAAACAGGCGGAAACCCAAGATATCCAATCTCTTCCAGGCTTTGGCGAGGTCGTCTTTAATACCAGTATGACCGGTTATCATGAAATCATTACCGACCCATCCTACACTGGGCAGATAGTTCTCATGACCTATCCTCACATTGGTAATTACGGCTCAGACTCTACCTGGTCAGAAACAGATCCGAAACAGAACCCCAGCGGTCACGAAGTACAGGCAAAGGCACTTGTCGTACGTGATTATTATAGCGGGCCGGTCCCGCATGAAAGACGGCAGTTAAGTGAGTTTCTCACCTCTGAAAACGTTCCTGGAATAAGCGGCATCGATACACGCCGATTAACCCTGTCTCTCCGGGACAACGGGAGCCAAAACGGACTGGTTGTTGCGGCTGAACAAGAGACCCTGAGTAAAGATGAACTGCAGCTAGTCGTTAACGCCCTCAAGCTCTCGCCCCAAATGGAGGGGCAGAATCTGGTCAATGTAGTCAGTGCCGGCAAGCAGCATACCATTGCGGGGGGGAAGGCTCTCCGCATTGGATTGATCGACTGCGGCAATAAGCAAAACATCATCCGGGAACTGCTTAAACGGGATGTACAGCTGACCCTGCTACCGGCCAATGTTACCGCAGAAGAGATTGAGCAGGCAAACCTCCAGGCCCTCTTATTTTCGAACGGTCCTGGGGACCCCGGCGTGTTGGACCATCAAACTGAACTCGCCCGCACCTTCTTAGGTACATTACCTCTGTATGGCATCTGTCTCGGGCATCAGATTATCGCCAGGGCACTTGGTGCGTCCACCTATAAAATGAAATTTGGACATCATGGAGGGAATCATCCCGTCCGAGATGAGTTTACCGGAAAAGTTTTTGTGACTGCACAAAACCACGGGTTTGCCGTTGACCCTTCAAAGCTTTCAAACGAGACATCCGTCTGGTTTACCAATGCGAATGACGGGACAGTAGAAGGTATTGCTCACAACAACCTGCCGGTAATGGCCGTTCAGTTTCACCCAGAAGCTGCCCCCGGCCCACATGACGGAAGATGGATTTTCGATTCCTTTTTGTCGCAGGCAAGAGAATACTGCGAACCACAAACGAGCTAGGGAGGATCTATGCCGGCACGAAAAGATATTCACTCAATTCTGATCATTGGAAGCGGCCCGATTGTTATCGGGCAGGCCTGCGAATTTGACTATTCAGGGACACAGGCAGTTAAAGCACTCAAAGAAGAAGGATACCGGGTAATACTGATAAATCCAAACCCGGCCACAGTGATGACAACACCAGACCTTGCTGATGCTGTCTACATGGAACCCCTTCACATCGACTACGTTGAACAGATCATAAAAGAGCAATCTCCTGATGCGGTTCTGACCACCATGGGTGGACAGACCGGTCTCAACCTCACGTTGGAGTTGGCCCGGGCAGGGATTCTGGAGAAATATGGCGTTGAAATCCTGGGAGCAGGAATAGAATCGATTGAGAAGGCCGAGGATCGGGGAAAGTTCAAGGATATCGTGGAGAGCCTTGGGCTGGAATCGCCGAACTCAGCCTTTGTCTCCTCTTTTGATCAGGCCTTGGAATTCAAAAACCAAATCGGCCTGCCGCTTATTATCAGGCCGAGCTACACCCTTGGGGGTATGGGAGGAAGCATTGCTCTGAAGGAGGAAGATTTCATCCCCATGGTCACCAAGGCTCTGAGGGAAAGTCCATCAGGAGGAGCCCTCATAGAAGAATCTCTGATCGGCTGGAAAGAGTTTGAGCTTGAGGTTATGCGGGATAAAAACGATAACGCGATTATCGTGTGCTCCATAGAAAACATCGACCCCATGGGAGTCCACACCGGAGACAGCATCACGGTTGCTCCTGTTCAGACCCTTTCAGACCGGGAATACCAGCGCTTGCGGGATGCTGCCATAAATATCCTCAGGGCGGTAGGAGTCGACTGCGGCGGAAGCAATGTGCAGTTTGCAATCGACCCTGAAAGTGACCGTATGGTCGTTATTGAGATGAATCCAAGAGTCTCACGTTCGTCGGCTCTGGCAAGCAAGGCAACTGGATTCCCCATTGCCCGCTGTTCAGCTAAATTGGCTGTTGGCTACACGCTTGACGAAGTCGTCAATGAGATCACCGGCGTTACCACATCCTGTTTTGAACCTGCCCTGGATTATTGCGCGGTCAAGGTTCCCCGCTTTGAATTGGAGAAATTCCCCATCAGCTATACGGTTCTGGGAACACAGATGAAAAGTGTGGGAGAAACACTCGCGTTAGGGAGAACGTTAAATGAAGCCCTGAACAAGGCTATTCGAGCAGCTGAACGCTCATATGAGGGGCTTGAAGAGCTCCGAGATGTTCGCCCTGAAGAACTGGAGACAATCCTCACTTCAGCCCATCCTCTCCGTATCTTTGCCACCTATACCGCTTTGAAACAGGAGGGTCTGCAAGGACTGGACAGGATTTCCCATCAAACCGGATATGACAAGTGGTTCCTCCATCAGATGCTTCGGCAGATAGAACTCGAGAATAACCTGACTGCACAATCAGACCATCAGGAGCTTGATTCTATGAAACAGCTCATTTTTGAGGCCAAGCAGATGGGACTCTCCGATCGCAGGATAGCTCTGCTCACCTCAAGAAGTGCAGCTGAAATCTCTGCCTTCCGAGAGGCCGCCGCCATGCACTCTGGTTTTCATCTCGTCGACACCTGCGCTGGCGAGTTTGCAGCCAAGACTCCCTATTTCTATTCCACCTACGGGGAAATAGATGAAGGAGAATCTCTGGGAAAAGACGGCGTTATCATCCTGGCAAGCGGCCCGAACAGAATTGGACAGGGCCTTGAATTTGATACCTGCTGTACACTGGCCTCTTTGGCCTACCGAGCCCAGGGAAAGAAGACAATTCTTATCAACTCAAATCCGGAAACGGTTTCGACTGATTTTAACACCTCGGACCGGCTTTATATGGAACCACTGACAGCAGAACATGTACTAGAGATAATCCGGAAAGAACAAGTCTATGACGTTGTGGTTCAGCTGGGAGGTCAGACCCCGCTCAATATGGCAAAAGAACTTGAAGCAGCCGGCGCTCGCATAATTGGTACTTCAATAGCCGGAATAGACGATGCAGAAGATCGCGGAAAGTTCTCACAGCTCATTAAAAGGCTTAACCTCTCCCAACCCGAAAACCGCATGGCTGGCAGTAAAGTGGCAGTGCAAAAGGCGGCAGAGGAACTCGGGTATCCAGTACTACTCAGGCCCTCCTTCGTACTGGGGGGAAGAAGCATGTATATTGCCTACCATGAAGAGGAGATGGAGGATTTTTTCACCTCCGGTATCCCCGTTTCCCCCGAGGCTCCAGTTCTGGTGGACCAGTTTCTAGAAGATGCTTTCGAATATGATCTGGATGCATTATGTGACGGGTATAACGTATATATCGGCGGTATTATGCAGCATATTGAAGCTGCCGGAGTCCATTCTGGGGATTCTGCCTGCGTGTTTCCCGCCTACAAATCCTCCCCGGAACTCCTTGAAGAGATGAAGAAGGCGGCTGTAACCCTGGCCCGCGGCTTGAAGCTCGAAGGCTTTTTCAATATCCAGTTTGCAGTGAAAGATGGCAGACTCTATCTCATTGAAATAAATCCGCGAGCCTCGAGAACGGTTCCTTTCCTTTCAAAAAACTCCAGCGTGAATCTAGTAGATGCGGCAGTACACCTCTGGCTAGGGAAGGATCTGCGTGAGCAGGGCCTCGTCGATGAGAGTGGTGTTGGTGAAGGTACATGCACCACTGGCTGGGCAGTCAAGGAAGCTGTATTCTCTTTTGACCGTTTTACCGATATTGATCCCCTGCTTGGTCCTGAAATGCGGTCAACAGGTGAGGTGCAGGGAACTGGAAAGAGTTTTGGTGAGGCGTTTGCGAAATCTCAGATCAGCGCCGGCAATACCCTACCACGCACAGGAAAGGTGTTCATATCGGTAAATCGGAAGGACAGAGAAAGCATAATCCCGATTGCGAAACGGCTTGAAGGCCTTGGTTTCACCATAACAGCTACCCGGGGCACAGCGCGGGACCTTTTTGATGCGGGTATTCTCTGTGAAATCATATTAAAAGTTCACGAAGGACACCCGAATATCATCGACAATATGAGGAATCGCCGAGTCGACCTGGTTATCAATACCCCGATGGGTCCAATGGCGAAAAAAGGTGATGATGAAATCCGCACCGAGGCTATGCGGATGAAGATTCCCTACACAACAACAACCAGTGCAGCCGAGGCTGCTGTAGATGCTATCACGTATCTTAAGAACTCCTCTGAACAGGTCGAGAAGATACCCCTATTCAGAGCGCTCTCATAGTAGTAAGAAAACGACACCCGGGGTGTCTTGTACCCCGGGTGAGCCAAACGCATGATGAATTAGAGCGTTCTCGACAATAGTGAGTTGAGCTTGCTGACAAATCCAGCGGGATTTTTTATCATCACCCCTTCTGCAAGCAAGGCCTGGTCCAACAGCACCGAACTCAAATCCCCAATCATCTGTTTATCATCGAGATCCGCCAGCCTTTTTACTACAGCATGATCGGGATTAATCTCAAGAATAGGGGCTAACTCAGGCAGTTCACTCTGGCCCATAGCCTTCATCATCTGCTGCATTTGTACCGTTGGGTCATTTTCATCAACAACAATACAGGAAGGGGCCTCATCAAGACGGGAAGAGGCAACAACGTCCTTGACGCGATCTCCGAGAGCCTCTTTTATTTTATCAAGGACCGGCTTGGCCGCTTCTTCTTTTTCCTTATCCTCTTCGGTCTTAATATCGTCGGCAGCACCGGATTTGTTAATTGCCTTGAGTTCAACTTCATCATACGTACCAACTGAGGGGATTACGATGTCATCGATTTCGTCATCCATAATCAGAACTTCATAGCCTTTGTTCTTGTATCCTTTGATCAGCGGGGAGCTTCTCAAGGTCTCCTCATTCCCTCCAGCTACGTAGTAGATGGCTTTTTGATCCTCGGGCATGCGCTCTTTATAAGCTGCAAGACTTGTATATCCCTCAACTTCTGTTGATTTAAAACGAACGAGTTCTAGAAGGGTTTCCCTGTTTGCATAGTCCGAATACAGGCCTTCTTTGAGCGGTCTATTATACTGTGAGATGAATTCGGTATACTTCTCCGGATTCGACTCAGAAATCTTCTTGAATTCTGAGAGCAGTTTCTTAACTGATGCGGATCTGATATTGGCCATAACCTTGTTTTGCTGAAGGATCTCTCTTGAGATGTTCAAGGGAAGATCCTCAGAGTCAATGACTCCCCGCACAAAACGCAGGTAGGTGGGAAGCAGTTCCTTCTCATCGTCAGTAATGAAGACGCGTTTAACGTAGAGCTTGACTCCAGGCTTATAATCGGCTTGATACATATCGAAGGGGGCTTTTTTGGGAATAAAAAAGAGCGTTGTATACTCTATAGTCCCCTCAGCCTGGGTATGCAGATAGAAAAGCGGGTCGTCAAAATCATGCGACAGGCTTTTGTAGAACTCATAGTAGTCCTCGTCTGTTAGCTCTGATTTTGAACGTTTCCAAAGGGCAGCAGCGGTGTTTATCTGCTCTACTTTCGTCTCGCTCTTACGCTTTTTATCATCTCCCTCGCCTTCATAGCTTACATCCTCATAGGTGAGAAAGATGGGAAAGGCAATATGGTCCGAATACTTCTTGACAAGCTGCTGAATCTCCCATCTATTGGCAAACTCTTCTCCCTCATCGCTCATGTGCAAAGTGATGGTAGTTCCATGCCCCTCACGCTCTGCCTCTTCAATGGTGTAACCGCTTTTTCCGTCACTGACCCATTTCCAGGCAGTCTGTTCACCGGCTCTTCTCGTGATCACCTCGACACGGTCAGCCACCATGAAACAGGAATAAAATCCTACACCAAACTGACCAATAAGGTTTGCGTCTTTCTTTGCATCTTCTTTCATCTGGTTGAGAAATTTCTTCGTACCTGAACGGGCAATCGTTCCCAGTTGGGTTTCCAAGTCTTTTTCGTTCATTCCGATCCCGGTATCTTCAACGGTCAACGTCCGTTTTCCCTCCTCGGTAAACCGGATATCTATGCGCGGATTAAAGGTGATTGACTTATAGTCCTCATCTGTCATGGTTAAGTACTTCAGCTTGTCCAACGCGTCTGAAGCATTGGAAATAAGCTCACGAAGAAAAATTTCTTTGTGTGAATACAGCGAGTGTATAATCAGATCCAATAGCTGATTAACTTCTGTTTTAAACCGTTTTTTTGCCATGCTACTACTCCTTGTGCTATCTTTCGGTATGTATGTACAAGATTATGCCCTCGGCGTGCAAGGGCCGTTCAAAACATACTAACAACTGAGGGGCAACGGCAAGTTAAACTGCATACTCGGTGAGACACTGCTCCAACAAGACAAATAAAAAACCGCCCTCCCACGAAGAGAGAAGCGGTAACCCCCTTTTGCATCCTTTGATCATATAAAAGATCAACAGGCAACAAAAAATATCGCAAATCCGGCAATGCGATATTGTTATTTACATATATCTTCTAATCTCATTATACATCATTTTGGCGAATTGCAAAGGAAAAATTATGAACCTCAAGCAGCTAACTAATGTACCAATGAAAAAATAGAATTAGACGTAGCTCCTATCTCCCAGCTTCAGAAGCTGCAAGATAGGAGCCGTTCAATATGTAGCTTGTTTTATTACCTTTGAAGACTCGGACTGACTGGGGTGAGGCCTTGATAAGCTGTTACCGGGAGGTTCACCCCTCCACCTGGGACTGCGGGGTCTTATCCTCTTGTTCCACTCTCCCATACATATGGATCATCTGGGTGGGATAGGCAAAATCTATCTGCTTCTCATTGAAAATCCGGAACAGCTTGCGGTTAATCTCCTGCTGAACATCCATGTACACATTATAATCCGGTGTGGGCACATAGTAGACGGTCTCAAAATCAAGTGAGAAATTTCCGAAACTCTGAAAGTGGGATCGGTCACAGATCACGCCTTCTGCACTCTCAACGGATTCTATGACAGAACGGATAATACTTGGTATCTCCTCTACATGCTCCTGCTTGGTCTCGTAGGTAACCCCGATCTTGAAGGCTATTCTCCTGCGCTTCATCTGTTTATAGTTGTGAATCCTGGACGAAGTGAGATCTGAATTGGAAACGACCAAAAGTTCACCACTTAGCATGCGAATTCGAGAGGATTTGATCCCAATCTTTTCAACAAAACCCAATTTGTCGCCAAATATGATAAAATCACCGAGTTCAAACGGCTTATCAAAAAAGATCACAAAGTAGCTAAACAAGTCGCCAAGAATACCCTGAGCTGCGATAGCTACCGCGATACCAGAGACTCCTAGCCCGGCGACAGCCGTAGAGACATCAAAACCGAGGTTTGCAAGTAGAAAAATAAGACCAATGACCCAGAACACGAACTTAATCAGGGACAACAGGGGCCTCAAGTTTTTTTCGTGCTCATGATTGACAGCCTCTTTCTCAAAGTAGCGCAGGAAACTCAGTTCAACTGCCTTGTTTATCGACCGAACCACAACAACGGTCATGATGGCAGCTAGAACGCCCTGAACTATCCTGCGAATGTTCTCGTCGAACTCCAGCAGTGAACTTCCGATTGCAAGTAAACCGAGAAACATCAGGGGCAGAACAATTCGATGGGTAAACCGCAAAACCCCAATCGACTTACCAACCGGTTTATTTTCCCGGTTCTCAATCTTTTCTATCCGTTTTTTCAGTATTTTACCGATGATCAGCAGTGCGACTAGCCCAACAACGATAATGAGTGCTGCCTGCAAATAAAGCTCAAGCGTGTTCCCGGCGAATTCCCTTTGTAATATATCGCTCAACATACAGTAAGCCTATCGCATTTACCCGATAAAAGCAAACCTCTACTACGCAAGGGTGCCGATAAAAACTCTTCCTGAAGCCCTTCTGAACGTGATATACTCTTTCAAGGAGGCTATCAATGAAACGATGTTCAATCATTTTCCACA
>JBNJDX010000062.1:0-12160 GCA_051745285.1 Spirochaetota bacterium | reverse complement strand
CCCGAACACGACCAGAACCACGGAAATGATATCCATAAGCTCCTCTCCCTGCAGTCAGAAATCGCCTGCATCATACCCAGATTCTACACCAGCTCAGCGAAGTGCGATAGTAAAAAAACACGCCGGCACAGATGTAAACGGGCAAGGAAAAGCGATTTCTTGACAAATCAAAACGGGGGGTTGATACTGATGTATCCGGGCGGTCTTTCATGATGAAGAAAACGCAGAAAAATGGCTTATTAAGCTTTACCAGCCGTTCCTGCCTGTGCAGGGGGAAACAATGAAAAAGCAGGGGTCAGGTGTGACAGCAATAACTCAGGTTATGCCTTTGGTGAAGGGTGTGCAGGAAAATTTACTATGAAAGCAATGGTTCTGACTGAGTATAATCGGCCGCTGGAGTATCAGGATGTTGAGGATCCGAGGCCGGGAGACCATGATATCGTGCTCAAGGTCGGGGCCGCCGGACTGTGCGCGACCGATATCAAGATCGCCTCGGGCAGGCTTTCAGCTTTTATCACGCTCCCGCATATCCCCGGCCATGAGATAGCCGGGGAAATTGTTGAGAAGGGAAATCATGTCAGCGGACTTGAGATCGGACAGCATGGTATCGCCTATCCCATTATCAGCTGCGGCAGATGTGTATACTGTTTAACGGGAAATGAGAATCTCTGTATCAATACCAGCAGGCTCGGGTTTGAGGAGGACGGCGGGTTCGCTGAGTATGTGAAAGTTCCGGAGGGCAATTTCTGTCCTTTTAATCCCGACCAGCGGTTTGAGCACATGGCGATTCTCCCGGATGCAGTAGGCACGCCCTATCATGCCTTTACAAAGATTGCCCGACCTAAAGTCGGTTCCGCGGTTCTCATCATCGGCGCCGGAGGCCTCGGGCTTCACGCTGTCCAGCTGGCGAAGCTGGCCGGCAGCAGGGTTATTGTCTGCGATGTCAGGGATGAATCACTGGAGGCGGCTAAAAGCTATGGTGCTGATGTCTGCCTGAATGTACTGAAAACAGATAATGCCGCGGAGGTCATTCTTGAAGCGACAGGCGGACAGGGTCTGGACATAGTCCTCGAAGGGGTCGGAAAGCAGGCTACGGTTTCGCTGGGGCTCACCTGCCTGAAAAAGCAGGGTACGCTGATAGTTATGGGGTATGATCCCGCTGTTGATATTGTCGTTCCCTTTATTGACCTGCATAACAGGGAGCTGAACATAGCGGGCACGAAGATCTGCACGAGACAGGACCTGATCGAAGTAATCAGCCTGGTTGAGCAGGGACTGATCAGACCTGTGGTCTCCGGAACCATGCCGCTGACTGAACTGAATGCCGCGTATGATGCAGTCAGAGAGCAGAAGATGATCGGCAGGATATGCATCAAAGGGTAAAGGGAAGAAGATGAACATACCGAAGACAATGAGAGCCGTGGTTCTCACCGCGCGTAATAAGACAGAGATCAGGGAGATAGACGTTCCCGCTCCGGGCCCGGGAGAGGTCCTGATTGAGGTAGCTGCCTGTGCGGTCTGCAGCACCGACATAAGTTTAATGAATAATCCGGGTCCCGGGCAGCCGGCTTTCGGTGATTTTATTCCCGGGCATGAATACTCGGGGACTGTAGCTGCTCTGGGTGAACATGTTGATGAGGTCAGTATAGGCGACAGGGTTGCTGTTGAGGTCCATTATGGATGCGGAAGATGCAGTAACTGCCGCAACGGGAATTATACCTCATGCCTGAACTGGGGGGATACTCACAAAGGGCACCGGGCGAACGGAATGACATCCCCCGGAGGATTTGCCGAGTATGCGGTAAATCATGTAAGTACTGTGTATAAGATACCGGATGAGGTCTCTTTTGACGAGGCTTCGCTTATTACGAACCTGGGATGCGTGTTATATGGGTTTGAGCTCACCGGCGGCTATATTATCGGTGACAGTGTCGTCGTTATAGGGGACGGGCCGCTCGGACTGCTGTCGGCTCAGGTCGCAAAGGTCCTGGGAGCTGACTCTGTCTGCCTGACCGGCCTGAATGATTACAGGATGGGAATCGCACGGGACCTGGGAATAGACTGGGTTGTGGACGTGAAAACACAAAACCCCCTGGAGCTGTTAAAGAGCTCCTTTAACACAGGAGTTGATCTCGCTGTTGAGGCTTCCGGCTCTCAGCAGGGAATGTCCGCGGCTTTCAGGTTGCCGAAATGGACAGGCAAGGTACTGCTGCTCGGGATCCCGGCAGGAGAGGTGAGTCTGGATATGCATGAGTTCGCCCGGGGAAACAAGTATCTGTATACGGTCCGCGGAGAAGGCTGGACAAACTGCGGCAGGGCTGTTTCATTACTGAAGAATGACAGGATTGACCTGAAACCGCTCATTACCCACAGGTTTGAACTGAACCATTTTGATGAGGCAGTTCGTGTCCACAGGACAGAGGAGATCAATTCAATAAAAGTGATTGTAAACCCATAAGCAGTACAGTTCCACTTCGGTTTGTGCTTATAGCCGATACCGATCATAAGTATCTGCTGTCGGATAAGCTATACAAGAACTACTGATAGTGTATTCCCGAGCGATTTACGGAACCACAAGGTGAAATACACCGCCATACGGGGTCGGTTAAGGAGACGGTGCCTCCCAGAGGGGCACTCCCCGGGCCCAAGCTTACCATGAGGTAAGCTTGGGCCCGGGGGATTGATGTTTTTCTTTATCAGAACAAATTGGAAATTGATGCTGAAATAGCTTCAGCAACCTGGTATGCAATTATGTACTGTGCCTCAGTTCCAGCGTAAAGCTCAAAACTTGCTATCTGCTCATCAAAGCGGTTCTTATCTCTTTCTTCCAGCTCCGCAGAATCATAATTGGTTCTATAGGCCCGACTGGGTGAGAAAAAAATCTGAAGTAAAACACTGAGAATAATTAGAGCTTCCTGAAAAAGTCATAACTATTGAATAAGTATAGAATTATATAGTAGAATGCAGGCCTGAGGTGCAAATAAAAGAGCCAAAAACAACAAAAACCCTTGCACCTGTAGGATGTTGCCGATGTACCGAAAGCCTGATGAGAAGCAATTTTGTTTCTACGATTTCATTCTCCCATTCGGGGGACATCTTGATGGTAAGAACCGCTGGGTCTTACTTTCACAGCTCATCCCATGGGAGTCCTTCGAAGCCCAATATGCCGGTTTGTTTGATGAGAGAACCGGAGCTCCGGCGAAGCCGTTTCGAACGGCATTGGGAGCTCTGCTGATCAAAGAGCGATTGAGGATCACTGATGAAGAGACCGTCGAGCAGATCCGGGAGAATCCGTATCTGCAGTTCTTCATCGGCGGTGAGAGCTTCACCACCGAAGCACCGTTTGAGGCGTCTATGATGGTGCATTTTCGCAAGAGGATCACTTCGAAGATGCTCCAAGATATCAATGAAGAGATCATTCGTCGTGCAAAGGATAAAAACGACGGTGATGGTGATGCAGGAGACGGAGATGAGCATAGTAATGAGGAAAGCTCCCCTCGGGAGCCGGATGAGCAGAAGCCTGAGAACAAAGGAAAATTACTCATAGATGCCACCTGTGCACCTGCTGATATTCGCTACCCGACTGATCTGAATCTGGTCAATGAGGCCAGAGAGAAGAGTGAGAAGATCATTGACGAGCTGTTTTGTTCACTTTCGGGGAAAGAGAAGAAGCCCAGGACATATAGAAACAGAGCCAGGAAAGAGTACCTGGAGTTAGCGAAGATGAGAAAGAAGGGTTCAAAGCGCATCAGAAAGACCATGAGACGTCAGATTGGGTATCTTGAGAGGAACCTGAAGAGTATAGGTGGGTTATCCCAACGGGTATCATTAGAGAGTCTGTCAGCAAAGCAGTATCGAGATCTTCTGGTCATAGGAGAGGTTCATCGGCAGCAGAAACAGATGTTTGAGAACAGAACGCATACGGTCAGCGGACGGATTGTGAGTATCAGCAAGCCCCATATCAGGCCGATTGTCAGGGGGAAGACGAATGCGAATGTGGAGTTCGGAGCGAAGCTGACAATCAGCGTGGTTGACGGATATGTCTATCAGGAGAAGCTCAGTTGGGATGCCTACCATGAAGGCAAGGACCTGACCGAGCACGTAGAGGGGTACAAGAAGCGATTCGGGTACTACCCCGAAGCGGTACTGGCAGATAAGATCTATCAGAATCGAGAGAACAGAGCTTTCTGTAAAGAACATGGCATCAGGATGTCGGGACCGGCCTTAGGGCGGCCGTCGAAGGACAAAAGCCGGTACAACGAGCAGAAGAAGCAGCAGAGACAGGATGAGATAGACCGAATCCCGGTTGAAGGGAAGTTTGGGAATGCCAAAAGGCGATACAGTCTGGGCAGGATCATGGCCAAGCGTAGAGATGCAAGCGAGACGACGATCGGATTGATCCTGGTACTGATGAATCTGGAGAGAGTGAGGGTCCAGTCCCTTTTTGGGCCTTTTTTCTTTTTCCTGATATCAACAATCAGAGATGTGATGCGGCGGATATTTCGGTCGGAACATCACCGATATCTGGCTGTTTGATTAGACACGGAGTTTTTTGAATATTCGCACGCTTGAGAACCAGCATTCGCAAATATAGCACCACCGACCGCAACATTGACCCCGTTATTACGTTCTCACTAATAGCACCACCAAAATCACTTTGAGCACCACTAATTGAACATAATGCCTCAGAATATCTTTATCGGAGCATTACGGTTCCGGTGTATTTTGCAATGCAAAATACAGGCTGATGCCATCACTGACAGAATCGTCCACTCTACGATCTTCTTCGATTCAGGTGAACTCAACATGAGAGAAACGATGAGTACTGTACGTTCGCTAGGATTTGTCTGATCCAGGCGGTGCTGAATCTGCAAAGCAACGGTGCTGGCCTACGCTATCATCGGTGCTATTGCGTGCGAATATCCATTTTTCAGGAAGCTCTAATTATGAAGTGCTTGATAGGTTTTTTGTATTGATGATACAGTAGGCCGGCACATGAACTTTTTCCAGTATCGGTGTTATATCCATGCACGTGTACTGAGAGTGAAATGCCCGATCATACGGTGCATATTAGTCAGCGGCCTTTGGGGTAGAGGGGGTTCCGGGTTCACGTTGCTCATGGAAGCATATCTATTGAAATGAGCTGCTATGCTATCAGATAGAGCCGCTGCAAAGCGGATGGAAACGACGGACGCCAGAATATGGCGAATGGCCGGCATTGATGTACGGGCAGCTTGAAGCAGACGGGATTTCAGCACTGTCGAGCGACCGGACATTGATCAATACAGTTACCGAGGGAAGCATTTTCTGACGATGTTCAGAGCTCCCTCATCAGCAAACCCTTGCGGGAGTTATCGGCGTTTCAGTTCCTTGCACCGCATAAAAACGGGGTGTCCAGCGAGCCTCTGGAGACTCGCCGGACACCCACTAGCGGATATCTTCAAGGATTCTACACATGCATTGTGTTGAACTTTTCTTTGTATGCCCACAGACCGAGGCCTGTATTGGAAAAGAAAAGTTCTCCTCCCTGCTCAGTTTAATGCAGTTTCCCTAGTCTCTTGCAATGGCCTGCACCACTTGTGCAGCATCAAATTCGGAGAGACCTTCATCCACAATCGATTTGGTATCAGGATTGAAGTCGGCTACAGGCTCTCGAACATCCGCCTGCAGGGCCTTCTCCACCTCTGGAATAGCGGATTGTACACCGACCAGAACACGATCACTGGAAACGTCATCTCGATGGGTGAAGCTGGTTGAATAGATGCTTTCTCCATCGGATGTGCGCACTACATCAACGTCATAGTCCACGGAAACCGTTGCGGTGAGGAACTGGTAGGTATTAGTGACATCAACCTCATGCCAGATTTCGGTTATGCCGGCCTCTTCCAATTGTTTTGCATACTCTTCAACAGCCGCATCGATGGCATCTTGATTATCCGTGGATTCAGCCATTTCTTCAACAATCCGTGCACCAGCACGCCATTCATCCACCACAGATTTGGAAAAATGAACACTACCATCCTTCTCGTAGGCCGACACCTTCTGCGACTCATCTCTCTGTGATGACTCGGGAGTAGTCGTTGAGACTTGTGCATCAATACGCACAAGATAGTCGATATTGAAGGCTCGAGCATCTTCCAGACTACTTTCGGTTGTCAGCTCATTCACTTCATCCTGGAATGTCGTGCTGCTGTCGGGGTAAATAAGTCGGTCTGCAAGTTCTTGGTTATCTCTGTACCAGCGGAGATCCTTTCCCCGGAAGTAGCGTGCTCTCTGGTCCGCAAGTTCCTGATTTTCCTCAGAGTACATCCACATAACCGAATCATCATGATCGGAGAGAGCTTCTTCCACGATGGTCGAGACCCGATCTCGCACGGAGTCATATCCCGGATTCAGAGCGACATGCACTACGGTTCTTGATGATTCAATATAATCAGCAAAGTTTTCGATGGCTCGTTCATGTCCGGTCACATCCGGCCACTCATAGATGACGAAATTCACATACTGGACATACTGATTCTCAATAGTCCATTTGCTGTCACGTGTTCCGTCAGATGCATGTATCGAAGCATCGAGCTCACTTTTATACAAATCTGCGAGTCTTTGCGCATACGAATAGATTCTCCGATTCACCTCTGCTGAATCTTCAACATATTCTCTTGCACGCACAGCCATGCGTAGAGCACGTTCAGTTCCCTCTACAGACCCATCCTGATCAAGCAGCCTGGCAGCTTCATCAAACACAACCTCCACAGACTTGGTATTCAGCTCTTCAAGAAGCGCTGTAGTTCTGTCCGTTTCAGTGAACTCTCTCGCCGCAGTGATGAGCGTTGTAGCATCCTCGAGATTGTTGATCGTGAGATTTTCCACCATGGGAGCAGCAGACTCGACGAGGAAGTCTGCAATTTCAGCTTCCGCTGCAGGAATATCGTCGGCATCCGGTACAAAGCGACTGGTGAGGACTTGAAGAGATTCAATTGCCGCTTCATATTCTCCTTCATCTATGTGATTGGCAGCTTCTGTGAAGGCCAACTCATATCCCTGATCCATTGCCTCCGAAAGCAACTCATCGTAGTCGGTGAGAGGAATCGCCAGTGAATCGTCCTTGTATGTTACTATCTTCGGGTCCGTATCTTCCCCTGGGAATCCCTCGACATAACTGATGAAAATATCCATGGGTTTGAGGATGTCCACTTTCTCTGCTATGGAATCGACGGTCGGATCCTGTGCATCGAGTGAAGCCAGTTTTTCGTTCACCTGTTGCATCGCATCATCATAGATGTCGAACAATAACTCCCACGCTCCCCAGTGTTTTTCATCCCAAGCGATCGCAATAGCGACGTATTGGAGTGCTTCCTCGGGATTCCCGTTCTCCCACGCTCCCCTGGCTCGTTTAAAATCACCCTGTCCGCTACTGAAAGGACTTGCCATCCCCAACATCTGACACCCTGACAGAACAGCTATCAGAACCATAATTCCAACTAGTCTTCTCATCGACCTCAATTTCATAGCACCCTTCCCCTCCATCATATTCATGGACTCAGAAATTGCTCTCCGACGCCATATTAACCACGATAGCAAAAAGGCAATAACGAGATATTCCATGATTCTCATGCGATTTACCGAGTATGGCTGTTCGATAATACTTTTCCATAAGTCTAAAAGCTGACTCAATACCCCGTCAAGAAAAATTTACTATTTCTTTATCTTGTCACATATAAGGTGAAGTGTCGATTTAACTGTTTCTTGGATTCTGCAACCAGTAAGCCTCCAATAGATAGACGTTCAGATCAAATAACGGGAAGGCTTCCAGAGGAGTATGGCCGTTGAAAATCTTCCGGCGACAAGTGCTTATCCAGTGCTGGATCCTCCTGATCCTCATCTCCTTGATACAGGTGAAACGGGTCCACCGTATGATGATGCCATTGCGGTTCTCGTTCTTTCCCCATTCGAAGCTGTTGTACGGATGGACGAAATAAATGCTGGCCGCTGCTTAGCAGAGAGCGCGGGGCCCTCGGTACCTCCTATGTCCGAAAACTCCCCCACATTATCCGCCGTGACTGTCTTGAACAGTTTCCTGAAGGCAGTCGGGGCCACCTGCCCTTCGAGTATGTCCGGCTTGTCGGTAAACGCCTGTGCACTGCGGTATCGGCGGTCTGGCTATGCTTCACCCCTTTGCTTACTGGTATTTCCTGCATTAACAGCAGCAATGCGTTTTTCATGGTGAGGGCAGCCTCCGGCACTTCTGACAGGTGTTGATATGGTAAAGCTTGTAATAGTAGGCGGAACTGAATTCGAAACAGTGACAGGATCCTGTGAAATGCCTCGAATTCGATCTGTTTTTAAGAATAAAACCCCCAGCTTAAGGTGCTATCTGCAGACAGCGGTATACAGCGTGTCAAAGAGAAAACAAGCGGATGGATTTATAAGCATCCACATTTTTTTATAGAAATAAGCAGGCAGAAATTCTATACAAATCAAAATTTTTCTATCAGAATTGTTAACAGATGATGAGGGGAAAGTCATTTTTCCTAAACGCAACAATCTATGTTGTTTCCATAAAGCAAAGCCAGGTCAGATAACGGTATTTGCAAATGCCCTGGACAACAAAGTACATTGTATCTTCAAAAAATGTTAAGGGGGGAAATGGAATGGAATATCTGCTTTTTAGTGTCGGCTTCACGCTTATTCACACTGTAGCTTATACCATTGCCGGGGCGATAGTCTTAAGGTTCAGCAAGGACCTCTACGAAAAGAAGAATCGGCTGCTGGACTATCTGAATGACATGTCAGTTGAGGCGGAAAACAAACACGTAGCAAAGTGGTTTTTACCCGCTCAGCTGCTTCGCGGAGTACTCATGTCAGTGGTTCTCTATCCAGTCCTGGGATTCCTGGGGGAGCTCACCTTTGGGCTCAGGTTCGCCTTTCTAGCCGGGCTGATGTTTTTTTACACCGACCTGACAAGCGCCGTTCCTTTTCCAAATAATATTGAGGGATTTGTATACTTAAAGAAACGCTATCTGAAAAAAGGACTTTTCTGGAAGTTGTATTTCGAAACGATTCTTTACAGCCTGGCTTTCGCTGGCCTGGTCAGTTGGCTCCTTTTTTAGGATGGTACGAGACTTGTGAGGTAATTGGGTAGAGAGCTTCTCATTGGTAATGTAAATTTTAGACCTGCTAAAGTAGACTAGAAGGTTGTGCTGAATCTGACAAATAGCAACTAATTCTTTCTATAAGTAGTAGTTGCCTGTTTGGCGGTACAAGATTTGAACTTGTGATTGCTACCGTACCATTATTTGTAATATAATATGCAGAAATATTCATTTCTATCTCTTTGAGTAAGGTCATATCACATCTTGAGAAAGTCAGGATTCTCTTTCTACTGGTTTTACTATTCATTTGGTCACAAGCTGTGTTTGTTTTTAATCAATTTCAAAAACTTGACAATGGCCTTCACCCTAAAAACTCTTTTTAAGATAAATCATATCAACAAGTTGTATGTCGCCCTCGAAAATGGGGTGGTCGTAATTATCCGTAAAAAAATTCTTTACCCGATGAGACTTTTCAAATCCGCAACTTTCATAAAACGACAAGATTGTCGGTGTTTCGCCTGTTCCTACAAGCATTGTCTTGTAGTCATTTTTGTAAAAATCAAAAATGAAATGTATCAACGCTCTGCCGTATCCTCTGCCTTGATATTTCTCGTATGTCGCTATGTTTTTCAACTCGCAGGTCTCGGCATTTGTCGGCACTACAACACAAACACTTTTTAAATCACTATCATACAGAGCAAACAAGTCTCCATTCGTCAAATACTTGTCAATCATACTCTCCTGCTCGTCTGCTAACAGCAACAGGTCAAGGAACTGTTTTTTATTATCGATAATTCTTTTTATTTCCACTATATCCCCATGGCTCCCAAATAAGTCAAGTTCCATTATAAGTCATTTTTTCCCTCGCGCGCAGTAATAATGAATTGCACGCCTAAAGAAGAAGTGAGGAAAAAGGTAGTAATACGCAGAGCAGGGGGATTTCGAAACATGGAGTATTTCAAGACAATGTTCTATCTTTCTTATGGGAAATTGCAGTTGGATCCTGTTTCAATTGTGCAGCTGACCCATCATTTCGTTGAATAGCCAAAAAAAGGCAACTAATTCTTTATACAAGAACCAGCTGCCAGTTAGGCGGTACAAGATTTGAACTTGTGACTTCTACCATGTCAAGGTAGCACTCTCCCACTGAGTTAACCGCCCGAATCATTAACTTATGCAAAACCGAGTATACACAAAATAACAAACCTGTCTAGGGTACCGGCGTTAATCTGCCGTTCACTCCCACATCTTTTGCTTTTTCCGCTCCCTGAGAGCCCAGAGAAATTCCAGATCAAAATCCAGATCCGGTTTGTAGTGGAGAATAAAAAGTGCGTTGGCCGCTGCCAGGATTGTGTGCACGATCACTGCTGTCATGATCGAACCGGTAACCAGGGTTATAAGACAGAAAATCGGTCCCAGAATAAAGGCACCCAGCGTCTCCTGCAGACCTTTGTGGATATGCGCCAGGACATAGACGGCTGTCGCAGCCCCGATTGCCGGAAGGAGCCCGAAGTTGTAGGCAAGAACATAGAGAAGCACTCCCCGCATCAGCAGCTCATAGCCGACAAGATAGAGCAACCAGAACACAATGTGGACGGTAATGATCTCCCAGCTCCACCGGGTGTAGGTTATCTCCGGATACTTCCCGAAATCTCCGTGAGAGCGGGCAATTCTCCAGTTTTTGAACCAGACGACCGCTACTGCCAGCAGCCCGAGAATCAGGGCCCACAGAAGCGCGGTGTTAAGCGGCTGCCCTATTCCGGGAAACGCAAAACCCATGTCCCGAAGCCTGTAGGGAAAAAGCAGGACTGCCGTTAAAGCCGGGAGCACCCCCAGGAGCAGAAATCCGTAGGTCTTTGAGGAAATGAACAGCCAGAAAGAGCCGTTCTCATTTCCGAATCTCCGGAAAAACCGCTCACGTATGGAGGAGTTGTGGATCGTGAAGATATAGAGAATATAAAAGAGTGAAACGAGAATCAGAAAGGCAAACAGAGCAAAGTCTCCCTTGCTGCTGGAAAAGATTGCCTGCAATTTCATATACACTCCCCTCCCCTAAAACCGGAGCAAAAACTGCCCGCATAACACAACTGTAATCATGCAAAACAAATCTGCTCCTGCGGAAAATATAGGGCAACTGCTCTCTAAAAGCAACAGTAACTGCCGCACAGTTACGCTTTTTGGTAAATTCATCACCATTTTTTCACTATATGCAGTTGTGCGAAAAGACCTCACAAACCCCGTAAAAACACACTATATATGGGGCGCTGCTCGCCAACAACAAGTAAATACTTAACCAATCACAATATATACAATCACCTATGTAACTTTTTCACTTGATTATTATTATATTTGATAGTAGTATACTAGTACAAATTATAAAAAGTAAGGATGTTCAAAATGAAAAAAAGTATGATGAAAAAACTGACAGTTCTCTTGGTTGTAATGGTTGTTTCGAGTGGGTTCGTGTTTGGTGCTACCACTGCTGATTTGGATGTTGTAGGTAATGTTGCCGAAGTAGTGAGTATTTCGGTTTCTGATTCTACTGCTGATCTCGGCACTTTGGAGCCTGATACAGAAAAGACAAGCTCCGTAAACGTGGTTGAAAAGTCGAACAATTACGCAGGCTATAAGGTCAGTTTGGCTTCTACAAACGGTGGCGAGCTGAGACTTTTGGATGAATCGGGTGAGTATGTAAACACCGGTGATTCAGGTGAGGTTATCACTTATACTGCCACATACGATGACGTTAGTGTTGATTTATTATCTGAAGCTTATGAGATTACTTCGACCACAACTGGAACAACAGGTACCGATGGTGTTACTAAAGCATTTGCGGTATCCGCTACGGCAGATTCAGGCAACTATGCAGGTGATTATAAGGACGAGCTGACTTTCACCATTACTGCCAACTAAAGAGAACTAAGTTAAGAGACCCTGGGATTTTATCCTTGGGTCTTTTTTTCTTCTATAGTATAATTCAACCATGAAAAGAAAGCGTACGGTTATTGCAGCAGTGATGCTGTTAGCGGCAGTTCACATGATCTCTGCCTTTCAGTTCACTCCGATTA
>JBNJDX010000061.1:0-12196 GCA_051745285.1 Spirochaetota bacterium | reverse complement strand
GCTGAGTACTCCAGGTACTGCTTAATCTCTGCACCGCTCATCGAAGCTACATACAGCCACGGTTCGCCGCTTTCCAGTCCCAGCATCTCTCGTACCTGCATAACATCACGCACGTAGATTGGTCCTTCGGTAAGTCGAAGACCGGCAACTGGTGGAGCTGCAAACGAAACGTCTGCACCTGATAGATCCAGTTGCGCTTGATGTATGGTATCAACAAACGCTGAATCACCGTAGAGTGCCTCAGTGGTGCTTACGCTTTCCGCCAGAGTTCCTACCTGAGTATCAGGTGTGAACGCGGGCTCCTCAACTTCAGGCGCCGGTTCTTCTACGGCTTCAGGAACCTCTTCTTCAGGAGCAGGTTCCTCTTCGGGTGCCGGCTCCTCTTCTGGAACTTCGACCGCCTCTGGTGGTGCTGGTTCCTCGACAGGCTCTTCTGCGGTTGTTTTACATCCAACAAGGGATATGATCAGTACAAGCCCGATCAGTAATCGCAAAAGTGTTTGCTTTTTCATATATTCCCCCTAATTTCATTGTATTCTGTAGTGTACCCTCATCATGGTATATAGCATACACCAACTTATCAAGTCTAAATTCACGTATTTGCCATTTTACTACAGAATCACCAATACCCATTATCTATCTTAACTGATGATTTGTAAATTGCTACTACGAAAAAATTGCTTTATTCAAGTTTAACCCATTTATTTACATTAAAGCATGGTCTTTCCAGGAGGTTACAGAGGAAAAAATAAAAAACATGCTAAGAAAAAGGAGTAATATGATCATCCCGTTCCCGATTTCACTGACCGGATGCACAGTCAAGTACAGGCAAAGCAAAAAACTAGAAGTAAAAAATACGTTCACCAGGTCTACTAACAGAGACTCTGAGGTCCAAAAAGTTGAACGCGTCCAATACATTTTTTTTAAACTGTTTTTTTTGTGTACTGTGTCTGTAGGTTAATTGATATTATTTGCAAACATGGTTGCGAAAACCTTTCTGCAGCCTAAGACGCTGACTCCTCGTACTACAAAAACCCTTTCCGGACCTGTATATCGGCTCTTTTTTGCAGAAGTCCTGGTATTTCACTCCCCATCGTCCATGTCCTGTATGTTACTAGCCAGGGATTACCGTGCCGTGGGGAGTTCTCCCCATTGAGTGGTATACCGTCTTGAAAGACTGTTTCTCTGCATGTTCCAACCGGCTGTATAGCTCCCCGAACGACACATAATGCTCTGAGCTCCGTGTTTGCGTTGTATTTCGTAGATACTGCGCGCTGCAATCTTTCGTTTCTGTTGTCCTGAATCTATGAGCTCTGGTTGATAACGGTACTCTCTGTCTATCTCGTCTAGGTAAATGCCCGTTTTTGTATACAGGTACCCATTAATGTACATACTGCGCAGTCCATACAGAGCGAAGCGGAGAATATCTGGCAGATAGTTAGTGGAATACGGGAGTCGGATATCCATGCTGTTGGCGTAGCACGGCTCTTTATACCGGCTTGTCTGGAGAAACACGGTCACCCGCTCGGTCTCTGAGGACTGCTCTTGCAGCTTTCGTACAGCCGTTGTCGCATAGAGCGAAAGGGCCTGCTCAAGTTCATCGAGTTCGCTTATCTCCCGTCCAAACCCGAGGGACGAGAGCACCCCCTCCTTGTGAACATCCTTCTCATCAACTACTGCCTGAATGCCCCGCAGCTCCCACACTGTTTTCAGTGTAATCAGCGTTAAATGACGCCGTATCCAGCCATCCTCACACTCTTTAAGCTCTTTAGCTGTTAGAATTCCATTCTTGAGCAAGAATCTTCCTTTACGGGGGCCAATCCCCCACACATCAGTTACTCGAACGGCGGTAAGCAGAGCCTCTTCCTGATCCGATGCAAGTAGAAATATCCCGCTTTTCTGTTTTGCGACACGGTTGGCTAGTTTCGCCAGCGTTTTGGTCCGGCCGAATCCGACGGAGACTGGAATACCCGTGAGTCTGACAACTTCTTCCCTAATCAAGGCTCCGAAACGCAGCAGTACTTCACAACCTCCCTCAACAAAGATAAAAGCTTCGTCGATGGAATACACCTCAACAGGGTGGCCAAATGAGCGCAGTACAGCCATTACCCGATCAGAGATGTCCTGATACAATGCATAGTTGGAAGAAAACACAGCTGCCCCCATCTCGCCAAGCTGGTGTCGCACACGAAAATAGGGAGCACCCCGGGCAACCTTTGACTCTTTAACCTCCCTGCTCATTGCAACAACACATCCATCGTTGTTAGAGAGTACAGCAACCGGTACGTCCCGGAGATCAGGGCGAAAAATACGTTCACAAGAGGCGTAAAAACTGTTGCAGTCCACAAGGGCTATCACGTTCTTGCCCTGCTGTATTTTCGTACTACGGAGGTCACTACCCCGAACACTTCAAGCTCCTGCTGACCTTCAATGTACATCGGCGCATAGGAGTGGTTTTCCGGATACAGTGCAACACGGCCATGGCGAAGCACCAGGCGCTTTACAGTGAACTCTCCCTCTACAGCAGCCACGATAATATCCCCGTCGACCGGCTTAAGAGAACGGTCCACGACGAGGATGTCACCGGGAAAAATACCGGCACCACTCATTGAATCTCCAGCTACACGGAGACAGTAGGTCGCTGCCTTGTGCTGTACGAGCAGTTCATTGAAATCGAGCCCCTCTTCGGCATAATCAGCCGCAGGAGAGGGGAACCCAGCTCGAATTGGGGTCATAAAGAAGGGAACGGACAACGGGATGCACTGTTTTCTCAATTTTATACTTAACATACGTTAAGTTTATCATGAAGAAGCCAGCTGATCAACTGCCTCAATTCCGTATGCTACTGGTTCTGCCGCAACGGGATCGGCGTAGTCCTCCGTTCTCCTGTACAGATTGCGAGATACAGGATGGGCCTGCAGCTCGTCACCCGAGGCGTGTGCAATGATTTCTCTTACCTCATCGTCTGCAAGGCTCCGATCGAGCCATGCTGACCGTAGAGATTCGCCAATAATCAGCGGCATGCGCTGCTTATTGTTGTGAATGCGGGAGACTAACCCCTCTGCCGGGCACGTGAGGATTGAGAAACTGATGTAAATTCTGCCGCTCTCTGGTCCCTGCCATACATCATATATTCCCCCAAGAGAGAATATCCGGTGTCTCATATGGAGATAGAAGGGATAACTGACCCCTTCGTGATGATGTGGTTCGTAAAACCCGTCAACCGGTACAAGGCAGCGTTGTCCTGAGGAAGCCGCGTGCCGGAAAGAAGGAAGTTTCCAGATCGTTTCACTGCGGGCATTGAGTGTTTTGTTCTGCAACTGCAGAGCCTGCTCGCGCTCTCTGACCCATGCGGGGACCAGCCCCCATTTAGCAGCGGTGAACACAGCCGGAGATTCGGTGGTGATTACCGGCCAGAACGGGTGGGAAAACCCTGATGCGTTATAACAGGGTAATAACCCTCCGTCGAAAAAAAGCTCCTGCTCTGCCGATTCAAAGAGAACTTGAAACTCTTTCTCCAAAGCCGTCCGCTCCGCGGCAAGTGACATATTAAAGCACATATATCCCCCACAACTACACAAGAGAAGCATACCACAGTCAACCTCGGCAGGCCACCTGTCTCAGACTCCTCTACCTTTTTTTACCCCTCCGTGTTATACTCCCCCCCATGAGCAGCTCTCAGTCAATTCTCTGGTATGACCTTGAAACATTTGGGACGAATCCGCAATACGACAGAATCGCACAATATGCTGCGGTCAGGACGAACCTGAACCTTGAACAGATAGAAGAACCCAAGGTTCTCTACTGCCGCATCACTCAAGATTACTTGCCCGATCCCCTTGCCTGCTTGATTACTGGGATCACCCCGCAGCAAACACTGGAAGAGGGGTTAAAAGAGACTGAGTTTATTCAGGAGATTCTGGCGGACATGATGGTGCCGGGAACTTGTACTGCCGGTTTCAACAGTATCAGCTTTGATGATGAGTTTATTCGAAACACACTCTACCGAAACCTGTTTGACCCATACGAACGTGAGTATGTCAACGGGAACAGCAGGTGGGACATCATAGACCTGCTCCGAGCAGCGCATGACCTGCGGCCGGAGGGCATTCATTGGCCGAAAAACGAGCAGAACAAACCCTCCTTTCGGCTTGAGAGCATAACCGAGGCAAACGGCATAGAACACGCCCACGCCCATGATGCCCTCGCTGATGTCTACGCCACGATAAGCGCTGCCAAGCTCGTACGAACCGCGCAGCCGGATTTGTACGACTATGCGTTTAACCATCGTAAGAAACGAGAACTCAAAGAGCTAGTCGATGTCTATCACCACAAACCGTTTCTCCACACCTCCGCAAGGTACACCAATGAACAAGGGTGCACAGCTCTTGTCATGCCGCTTGTGGCTGACCCACACAACAGTAATGCGCTGTTATGTGTTGATCTCTCCAGAGACCCGGAGCAACTGATTCATGCCCTGCCTGAACAGCTGCGCTCAGAAGGGATGCTTGTACGTATTGCTTTGAATAAGTCCCCTTTCATTTCACCGGCCTCTGTACTTACCGACGAGATCGCCGAGCGCCTCGGTATTGATAAAGAGCTTTGCCGAAGCCATTACAGCCGAATCATGGAACGGGGAGATCTCACAGCAAAAATCCACAGCGCATTCAGCACGCCGCGGCAGGATGGCCCCTCGGATCCTGATTTTCAAATATACAGTGGTGGTTTTTTTAGTGATTATGACAAGGATCGCTTTGAGATTGTGCACTCCTGTGAGCCTGAAAAACTGCTCCAGCTTGATCTGCGTTTCGAGGATGCCCGGGCACCAGAGCTCCTGTGGAGGTATATCTGTCGAAATTACCCGGAAATTCTACCGGAAAAAGAGAAAAAAAAGTGGTTGAGTTTTGCTGCAGGCAGGTTGCTCTTTCCTCCGGGAGACGTCCTCGTCAGTTACCAGTTCTTTACCAGAAAGGTTGCTGAAAAAGCGCGCAGTAAAGAGGTGAGTAGTCGTGACAAGCTTATTCTCAAGGAACTCGAACACTATGGAAACGAACTCAAAGAGCAAGTACTGCACGCAATGTAGGCGGTTAGCTGCTTATCAATCCTAATTGAGAACCTATCGTACGCAGCGTTTCTAACAGTTGTTCAATGTCCTGCCAACTGTGCGCAGCAGAAATCTGCATACGGATTCTTGCTTTGCCCCTGGGTACCACGGGGTAGACAAACCCGATGACATAGATCCCCTCTTCATACAATCTTTGAGCGACGGTGAGAGCCTTGTGTTCGTCATATATCATCAGGGGTATGATTGGAGTTGAGCCCTCAATCACATCAAAACCTGCCGATTTCACCTCCTGCCGACAGTAATCAGCCTTCTTCTGCAGCTCATCACGAAGCTTACTCGAGCTTTCCAACAGCTCGAGAACCTTCAACGTCCCCCCCGCCACAGCCGGTGCAAGGGTGTTGGAGAAAAGATACGGTCGTGATCTTTGCCGCAGCAGGTTTATTATCTCCCGCCTTCCCGATGTGCAGCCCCCGCTCGCTCCGCCAAGGGCCTTACCGAAGGTAGTAGTAATGATGTCTACCTTATCTGTAACATCCCAGTATTCCGGTGTTCCACGACCTCTCCTTCCAATAAAGCCGGTAGCATGGGAATCATCAACCATTACTAATGCTCCATACTGCTGTGCAAGTTCACAGATTGGGCCCAGTTTGGCGATATCCCCGTCCATAGAGAACACACCGTCAGTTGCTATCAGCGTTCTTCGGCTCTCACCTGCTTCCTTGAGACAGCGTTCAAGATCCTCCATATTCGAATGCTGATAGCGCAACCGCTTCGCTTTGCACAGACGCACCCCGTCGATAATGGAGGCGTGATTCAGTTCATCCGATATAAGTGCATCATCTGAGCCGAGCAGTGGTTCGAACAGCCCTCCATTTGCATCAAAACAGGCCGCATAGAGAATAGTCTCTTCGGTGTCCAGAAATGTACTGATCTTCTGTTCAAGAATCTTGTGCAGTTGCTGCGTTCCGCAGATGAAACGAACCGATGACAAGCCGTAACCCCACCGCTCCATTGCTTCACTGGCAGCTTCTGCCACTCGCAAGTCGCCAGAAAGACCAAGATAATTATTTGCACAGAAGTTCAACACCTCTTTTCCGTCTTGCGTAGTAATATGAGCTCCCTGAGCGGAGGTAATCACCCGCTCGTGCTTGTACATACCCTGTTCTTCAAGCTGCTCAAGCTCGTTTTGAAGTTGGTTTCTTACAGTTTTATTCAGCATTGTTCTGCCTCCTCGCACTTCTAGAGAAGCATCTCTGAGATATCCTCACCTGCTTCCATGCGCTGCCTTAACACACGGATCATATCTTCGGTTGTAGCCCGCAGGTCATACCTGGGTTGCCACCCCCACTCGACCCGGGCTGCATAATCTTCTAGCACATTCGGCCACGAGTCAGCAATGGCCTGTTTCACTGGGTCAATTTTATAACTGATTTGAAAATCAGGCAAAATATTTCGGATATAGGCTGCAAGTTCCTCAGGAGAGAAACTCATGGCTGAGACGTTAAACGCGTTTCGATGCCTCAACCGCTCAGGATCAGCTTCCATGACTTCGATTGCCGCCCGAACCGCATCAGGCATGTACATCATGTCGAGATAGGTGTTTGCTGCTAAAGGGGACTCGTAGACCCCTTTAGCAACAGCTGCATAGAAGATCTCTACTGCGTAGTCGGTTGTTCCACCGCCTGGTGGAGTGAGACTGGAAATAATTCCAGGATACCGCAGACCACGAGTGTCTACATCATAGCGGTGGTGATAATAATCACACAACAGCTCCCCGGCAACCTTCGTGACCCCATACATAGAAGTAGGTCTCTGGAGAGTATCCTGAGGTGTATAATCCTTTGGGGTAGTGGGACCAAATGCGCCGATGGAGGAAGGAGTGAACACGGCACAACCATACTCCCGCGCAATCTCAAGTACTGTCATCAGTCCGTTCATATTAATATCCCACGCACGGCTGGGATTTACTTCAGCCCGAGCAGAAAGTATTGCCGCCAGGTGATACATGGTATCAATTCGGTGCGTTTTAACTATCTCACTTACACGAGCGCCGTCCCGACAATCCACGGTATAAAAGGGTCCTGCCTCGGTAAGGTGCTCGCTACCTGCTTCGGTCCTGATATCTGTCAGAACTACATTGGTACTTCCATACAGTTTACGCAGCTCAGTGGCAATTTCTGTTCCCAGCTGCCCGAGGGCACCGGTAATCAGGATCCGTTTCATGCAAACTCCTTGTCCGGGTCGTCCGGAAGCTGTACAAGAAGAGTTGACAGAGCGGACACCCGGAGGTACAATATACTAAACTACTTTTCATTATAGTGAACTTAGTTTTTCATGTCAAACTAGAAGCGTGCAACTGTGGAGGTTCTCATCGTGGAAAAACCACCAATGATTGGAAAATATATTCAGAAGCTTCGTAACAGCCGGTCCCTCACCCTGAATGTCCTCTCTGAGCGCAGCGGCGTATCAAAGGCCATGCTCAGCCAGATAGAGGCTGACAAAGTGAATCCGACCATTGCAACTGTCTGGAAAATTGCCCGTGGGTTAGGCGTTGAGATACATGCCCTGCTCGGAGGAGAAAACACCCCCCAACGCTCCTTCTCGGTAAACCGTTATGAGGATATCACCCAGCTTGATACCGACGATGAAGGTGTCCATATCCATGTTCTCTCTCCCCTCTCTATGGTGGAAGACCTTGAAATGTACATGATTATCTTTGATCCGGACGCGAAACTGAGCTCAGAGCCCCACTTTCCCCAGACAGAGGAATATCTGACAGTAATCGAGGGGTCTGTTTTCGTACAGGCGGGCAACCGCACGGCCGAACTGCATAAGGGTGATTTTATCTCCTATCACTGCGATATTGCCCATGCCATTGAAAATCGGGGTGAAAGTGCGGCTAAAATACATCTTGTAGTTCGCTACCAGCAGAAGATCGCGAACTCCAACTAGCCATACTTGTAAGCCCCGTAAACTTACTGTATACTCCCTGCCAATATGTGGAAAAAATACGGAAAAGCGGTTATCGCCTGTCTGCTGTGGTCTACAGCCTTCGTTGGTGTGAAGACCGGACTAGAATATGCACCACCGCTTTTTTTTGCGGGTATCCGTTTTATGCTCGCTGGGGTGCTGGCACTCCTGTTATCCCGCCGGTATCGCGCCTTGCCTGCTTTTCTTAGAGAAAGCTGGAGACTTATTTTGCTTGTCGGTTTTTTGCAAACCGGTGTCATGTATGCGCTCTATTTCCACGGAGTAAATCTCCTTCCAGCGGCTATAGCAGCCATAATCCTGGGTGCTGAACCCCTGATTACCGCTGTAACCACCCACTTTACTATACATGATGATCGACTAACGCTGCGTAAGACAGTCAGCCTCATGTTTGCAGTTGTTGGTGTAGTGCTCATCAGCCTCGGAAGAAATTCCTCCAATGCAAGAGAGGCTGAACTGCTGGGGATAGTGCTGCTGCTTGTCTCCGCATTTGCAAATGCCTCCAGCCAGGTAATCGTAAAAAAACATCCCCGTGACCCCCTGCTGCTGAATGCTACCCAACTTTTCTGGGGTGGTCTCCTGCTGCTTGCCGCCTCCTTTTCTTCAGAGAGCGGAATAACCCTCAGACTTCCTATGGTCTTTTACGGAGCATTGCTGTGGCTGAGTTTTATCTCTGGATTTGCGTTTAACATATGGTATACTCTCCTCAGAGATCCCACTATCAAGGTATCCGAAGTAAACTTATTCAAATTTATCGTGCCTGTCTCAGGAGCTCTGCTGGGGTGGCTGATTTTCCCTGAAGACAACCCGGATATTATGAGCCTCAGCGGGATGCTGGTCATTGCGGCAGCGATTGTCCTCTTTTTCTACAGCCGATCACTTATTGAAAAGATCGCTTCAGCTGACTGACAGTACTCAAGGGAGGGTCTATGAGAAAGCTTTCTATCACTGGCTCCACGGGCAGCGTGTTGGCTGTGATGAGTTCGTACGGAATGGGGCGTTTTCTTGCTGAGTTTCTCACAGGAGCCTTTGGAGCTATTGTTTTTAAGTTCTACGAAACCGAGGTTGGTCTGTCAGCCGGTTATGCAGCCATCGCTACCATTATTTACTCGCTCTGGAATGCTCTAAACGATCCTCTCATCGGCCATGTCACCTCGAAACCAATTCGCCTCTCAGGTCGCTTCGGGAGACGATTCCCCTGGATAGCGTTGGGAACGGTAGCCTGTGCAGGCAGTTTTGTGCTGATTTTCGCTGTCCCCTCCTCCTTTAATGCTGCTGAGAATCCACTACCGGTATTTCTCTGGATGGTAATCTCTGTATGTCTGTTCGACGGGCTCTACTCCCTGTGGGAGGTTAACTACCAGTCTATATTTCCAGACCGGTTTCGCAGTCAGCGAGAACGCACCCAGGCAGCAGGGATCAGTACAGTTATCGGGGTATTCGGTATTGCAGCCGGTTTTGTTATTCCCCCGCTGTTTTTCGAGTATCAGGTCCGCGAATCCTATCTGCTCAGCGGATGGGTCGTTGCCGCTATTGCCGTAGCAGCAGCCCTGCTGCTGATCCCCGGCGTAAAAGAAGATCGAAAGATGATCAGTCGGTTTATGGCTAAACAAGCCAGGCAAACAACAGCCCCCTCATTTGTCAGCCAGATGAAAACTGCCTTTAGTTATAGAAACTTTGTAGCCTTCATCCTCCTGTATTTTTTCTACCAGTCTGCCTGTATGTGCATGACCAGTTCCGTCCACTATGTGGGCGATTATATTCTTCCCGGCAGCAGTAGTGACACGACCCTTATTTTCGCCGGTATGCTCATTGGAGCCCTTGTGTCAGTACCCATCTGGACAGCAGTCTCCAAACGGGTAGGCAGCAACCAGAACATGCTCATTGGCACAGCGCTACTGATGGCTCTGTTCTCACTGCCCATGACCTTCATAACAAGCTATGGTGGCTTCACCATAGCGATGACGCTCTGGGGGGCTGGTTTCGGCGGCTTCTGGCTTTTTATGCCGGGGGCAATGGCTGATGTAATCGATGAGGTAGTAGTCACCCAACAACAGCGGGATGATGGAGTCCTGCTTGGGTTCCGTGCATTTTTCGGCCGTCTATCCTATGCAAGCCAGGCGATTGTCTTCTGGCTTGTTCACCGGCTCACCGGTTTTGCCGAAAATCCACTTTCGCCTTCCGCCCGCTTCGGCATTCACCTGCACATGGGTTTGATACCGGCACTCTTTTTACTGGCCGGCGTTATCATTTTTGTTCGGATGAATTCTCTTACCAGTGATCAGGTGGGCATGCACAAACAACAGCTGCTGGAGCTCGATTTGTAAAGCCTTTTTCTGAGAGATGCTTTTACACTCAGTCCATTTTTCTGTATACTATTACTATATCTAAGGAGTACATACATGCTGAAAAAACTTCAGAGCCTGGAGGCTCGTTTTCAAGAAATAGAAAGAAAGATTTCGGACCCCGAGATCATGAAAGATATGAACGCTTATAAGGAACTGCTCCAGGAGCACTCCCATCTCTCAGAAATTATGAACGAGTTCCATGCATACCGGGAAATTGATCAGCAGATTACTGAGACTCGTGAACTGATCAACAAAGAAGATGAGCCTGATATGCAGGAGATGGCAAAGGAAGAACTCGCCGAGCTCGAGCAGAACCTTGAAGCCTCAGAGAATAGACTAAAGAAGATGCTCGTTCCCAAAGACCCCCTGGACTGGAAAAATACCATTATGGAAATTCGAGCCGGAACCGGGGGAGAAGAAGCCGCGCTGTTTGCCGCCGACTTGTATCGAATGTATTCCATCTATGCGGAAGAACATCACTGGAAAACTGAAATACTCTCTCTGCACGAAACAGGTATTGGAGGGTTTAAGGAGATTGTCTTTTCCATTTCGGGCAAAGGTGTCTACGGAAACCTGCGCTATGAGAGTGGTGTACACCGCGTCCAGAGAGTCCCTTCAACAGAATCAGGGGGACGCATTCACACTTCTGCAGTTACTGTGGCTGTTCTGCCCGAGGCAGAGGAGACCGATATTCAGATCAGCAACGAAGATTTGAAAGTTGACGTGTTCCGCTCCTCCGGTCCCGGCGGACAGAGCGTTAACACGACTGATTCAGCCGTTCGCCTTACGCACCTTCCGACCGGACTGGTTGTGACCTGCCAGGACGAAAAGTCGCAGATCAAAAACCGGGCTAAAGCTTTACGGGTTCTGCGTGCACGTCTCTATGAAATGGAGGAAGAACGCCAGCAAAAAGAGAGAGCAGCAAACCGCAAAAGCCAGGTAGGTTCAGGAGACCGCTCCGAACGGATACGAACCTACAATTTCCCTCAAAACCGCTTAACTGATCACCGGATTGGGCTCACTCTCTATAAACTTGACAGCATCTTGCAAGGCTCCCTCGATGAGGTTATCGATGCACTGCAGATAAGTGCAGGAGAGGAAGCACTCAAGGAGATCTCGGTATGATCACCGTCCAGGATGTGCTCCAGCAGGGCACCAGACTGTTGAAGAAGCACTCTGACAGCCAGACTCCCTACCTTGATGCGATTCTGCTGATGGGCAATGCTCTTAAAAAGAGCAAGGAACAGGTGCTAGCATCCCTGCAGGATTCAATCTGGGAGGTTGATGCCCTTGCCTTCGGCAAGAGCATCGAGCTTCGAATAAAAGGGCGCCCCGTTGCGTATATGCTGCGCAAGAAAGAATTTTACGGACTTGAATTCTACGTTGACAGCCGCGTGCTTATTCCCAGGCCTGATACCGAACTGCTAGTAGAGTTGGCAATCGAGACGGCTAAAGCATCCAGTAAGGACCCCTACAGAATTCTTGATCTCTGTGCAGGTTCAGGATGCATTGGCATCGCCGTCTATCATGCCCTCACCGCCGCTGATGCGAAGCGCTCATGGGAAGTCACCCTCAGCGATATTTCAAAGGAAGCCTTGGCCGTTTGCGGCGTAAACTCCAGAAGCATTACCGGAAGGGAACTGCCTACAGTCTGCTCGAATCTCTTTGAAACGGTGAGCGGGAGTTTTGATCTTATCATCACCAACCCGCCCTACCTTACTGATCAAGAATGCTCATCACCACAGGTGCAGGCTCGGCGCGAACCTGATATTGCCCTGCGTTCAGGACCTGACGG